>JBQTGV010000140.1:0-15949 GCA_052390515.1 Candidatus Eiseniibacteriota bacterium
TACGCTCTCCCACGGCTCGGACGCGGGAACGGCACCCGTGCTATCGGGAGGAAGATCCGTCGTATCCAGCTCGAAGGCGGGGAGCTTGCCGACGAAGCCGTGATTCACGAACGAGTCGGTGAAGTGCAGGTCGATTTGCGTGAGGCCGAAGTATTCGACGACGTCACCGGACACGCACACCGAATCGCCCTCTTCCACGAGACCGACCACGCTCCCGCCGGTGAACACCTGGATGCCGCGGTTCGCCGGGTCCGTCGTCCAGTGGTTCTGGATCGTGAAGATGTTGTCCGCCAGCACCCCGGGCGACATGGTCACGATGCCGGCGCAGTTCCGCGGATTGCCGGAGAACGCCGAGCTGTCCTGCGTGCCGGAGATGTACGTGGACTGGATCGTCTCGATGGTGACCATCCCCACGTAGAGGTCGTAGTCCCCGGTCAGGGGCGCGCGGCCGTCGAAGCCGGTGTTGTCGGTCACTTCCACGTGGTAGTTCAGATCCGTTCCGGCCGGATACGGGCCGACCGCGGCCTGCCAGTTCGTGCCGGAGGTGAACACCATGTTCGTGGAGTCGTAGGTCGCGCCGTTGTTCGTCGAGAAGTACAGCTTCGCCCGCGTGATCGTCCCGTTGTCGGTGATCTGCGACGACACGGTGATCGCGTTCGCCGCCTGCGGACAGATCGGGCTGTAGCGCACTAGCGTGACCAGCGGCGGGCCGATGATGTCGGCGTCGTCGCGCGGCTCCAGCTTGCGGTTGGAGAAGGAGTAGTCCGCGATCCCCTGTACGGCGACGAGCGAATCACCCGTGGTGGGGACGTAGTTGTAGAACGCGTCGTCATCGACCCGGCAGGTGCCGGTGGCGTCGGTGATCTCCCACTCGCCGAAGCCGAGCGTGGTGCTGCCCACGACCACGTTGTTCACCCGGACGTACACGCCCTCGTAGGTCTCGCCGATGGCGGCGCCCGTGGTCAGGCTGGACGCCCCGATGACGCTCGGCCCGGGAAGCGGCCGGTTGGAGGCCAGGATCTGCACGGCCGGCTGGCCGAAGAACACGACTTCGGTGCGCTCGAAGAACTCCTGAACCTCACCCGAGATGCGCACGCTGTCCCCACGGGCGACCTGGATCGTGGAGGTGGGGTCGAAGCAGTGCACCCCGTTCCAGAAACCGGCCGCGGACTGCACGGTGAGGAGGCCGGCGGCATACAGCCCCGGCTCCGCCGTCACCACGCCTTCGATGTTCACCGGGTTGCCGACCTCGGCGGACTGGCCGGTATCGCTCGGCGGCGAGTGGAACTGCACCGAGAAGATGGTCTGCGTGCCCCAGCGCACGCTGCGCGTCGAGAAGTCCGGGAACTTGCTGGTGCCCGCCGGGCTGCCGCTGTCCGTCGCGTCGACGTGGTAAGTCACGACGGCGCCGTCGAGCTGCGCGGGGATCGTTCCCGTGTACGCGTTCGGACCGCTCAGAGACATGGCGACGTTGGTCGGGGCACCCGCGTTCACCGAGTAGACCAGCGTCATCGACGCGATCCCGTCGGAGTCGGTGGCGGTGACGCTGACCTGGGCCGACTGGCTCGAGGTCGGGGAGGCCGGGTTGATGAGCATGTTTGAGAGCGCGGGGCCGGGGTTCGGGATGTTCGCCGCGCCGGGCGTGTCCGACCCGAGGAGAAGGTCCGTCGAGCTGTTGCCCGTGTCGGTCGCCGAAGCATTCCGACCCAGCGACTCGCCCACGCCCGGGAAGGCGGGAAACGCGTCGTTGTCGCTCGTGCCGACGCCCGTGCAGACGTCCGCGGTGCAGGTCGAGTTGCGCCACTCGATGGCGTCCTGCAGTACCCCGCCCGTGCCGGGGTTGCCGTTCCAGAGCTTGAGGACTTCGTACTGGTTGAAGACCGTGTTGCAGGTCGCTCCGAATCCGTTGCCGGGCAGGAGGCGGATCTGCGTGTCGTTCGCCGGATCCTGCGCGGAGAGGAGCGTCATGTTCGGAACGCTGGGGTCGTCGAACTCGAACGTGCGGTCAGGGTCGAAGAACTCGTAGTCGGCGTCGAACCCGAACCGCTCGAGGAACCCATCCTGCTCCTGGTTCGCGGCGTCGGTATTGTCCTTCGCCACCACCACGTAGCCGCCCGCCGGAATCGTCGCGCCCGCGGGGAACGCATAGAGGTGGTCCCCGGCGCAGCTACCCGCGAACTCCGTACCGCCGACAGTCCAGCCGGCGATGCTCACGGAGGAACCGCCCTTGTTGTGGAGCTCGATGAACTCCGCCCCGTCGAAATCGGAGCCGGGGTTCGTCAGGACCTCGTTGATCACCACCTGGGCCGGCGCGGTCGTTGCCAGCGCGAGCACTGCTATCAGGGACCCGGAGAACTTCGAACGCATGGAGGAATCCTCTCTCGGCGGACGGGGGCTCGGCCCCGAAACTCGGCTGCAGCGGAACGGCCGTTTCGTGCTCGAATTGACCCAGCAGAGGAGCATAGCAGATGAAGCGGCGGGCTTCCAGACGCGGCCCCGGAAGCTCCGGACAAGGTTTGGGAAAGCGCTCTCCGCGCCTTCGCCCCGCACCCGCGGGGAGAGCGATTCGGAGAGTCAGGGAGTCGCGGCGGACCGGGCGCGGGCCGCCGCCTCGGCGAATGCCGGATCCGGCGCGGCGGCGTCGTCCCTCACCCAGCGGCCGTCGATCGTGGGCGAGACCGGTGAGTGTCGCGCGATCCAGTTCTCCAGCGCCTGCAGGACGGTCTTCCCGGTGTACACCTTGCTGTCCTCCGGGAGCCCGGGGAGCATGGTGAGGTCGGAGTTCCCCTGCATGAGGAAGTCGCTCGTCGCCACTCGGTAGGTGGCGTTCGGATCCCAGGGCTTCCCTCCTACCTCGAGCCGGGTGACGCGGTCCCAATCCGGACGCGTCATGTTGAACACGACCCGCCCCCCACCGATGTGCAGGCCGTGCCGCGTCTCGGCGATGCGCGCCTCGATGATCTCGCGCAGAACCGTCCCCGGGATCTCGATCACCACGAGCTTGTTCCCGAACGGCAGCACCTCGAACACGTCGCGCGGGGTCACCGGGCCAGCGGCGAGCTCGGCGCGGATCCCGCCCAGGTTGGTGAAGGCGAAGTCCGCACCGGACTCCTCCACCATCGCGTCGCAGACCGCGTTGCCCATCGGCGTGTCGTTGTCGCCGCGGGTGAACTCGGCGCTGGCCTGTCCGATGACGCGGTCCATTCCCGCCTCCGCCTTCGCCACCTCGTCCTGCACGAAGCGGCGGACATCCGGATCCGGCCAGAACTCGTCCTCGAAGAAGGTGATCAGGTAACCGCGCTCCGAGGCGAAGCGGTGATCGAGGATCTGGTTCGTCTCCGTGTCGATCGTGAGCGTCACGATTCCCGCGCCCGAGCCTCGCCCATAGGTCTGGAACAGCAGCGTGTGCGTGTTCGGCACGACCCAGGCCTCGTCGAACCCCTTGTGGATGTGTCCGCAGAAGAACGCGTCGAGCCCCGTCACGGCATGCGCGACGTCCATCGCCGTCGACCGCGGGTCGTCGTCGGAGGGCCACCCGTCCCGGGTCACCCGGCGGAAGTGCTCTTCCGGATCGTAGGGGATGCCCACGTGACCGACGGCGAAGATGACGTCCACGTCCTGGCGGCGAAGCTCCTCGATGGCCCGGCGCACCACCGGCGCCATCGGAGCGAACTCCAGCCCGGCGATGTTCGCCGGGAAGCTCATGTTCGAGGTCTCCGGAGTGATGAGGCCGATCACGCCGACGCGCAGGTTGCCGTAGTCCTTCACGATCCACGGTTCGACCCAGTCGACGACGTCGTCCGTGCCCTCGGAGACGAGGTTCGCGGCGAGGACCGGGAACTTCGCCCGCTCGACGAGCTCCTGGGTGTTCTCCTTGCCCTCGTCGAAATCGTGGTTGCCGAGCGCCAGGAGGTCGTAGCCCGCGGTGTTCATGAAGTCGATGACCGCGCGACCCTTGGTCAGCGTGCCGATCGGTGTGCCCTGGAACGTGTCTCCCGAATCCACCAGGAGGAAGTGTCCGCCCTTGCCCTGCACGTCGCGCCGCAGGTTCCCGATCAGCGTCGCCATGGAAGCCGCGCCGCCGAGCCGCGGGGGGAACTCCCGGTTCATGAACGTCGCGTCGGAGGGATCGATGCCGCCGTGGATGTCGTTCGTGTGCACGACGGTCAGCTCGACGATCTCGGCCGCGGCCGGCCCGGCGAAGACGAGCACGAGCGCGGGCAGCGCGGCGGATCGAAGCACTCTCGGAAGCACTAGCCACCCCATCCGGGCAGGACCCAGGTCACCGTGCCGTAGGCCGTGACGGAGCTCTCGTCCACCAGGTCCTTCGACGACCGGCTCGTGCCGCCGAACATCGCGTCGTCGAAGAGGTCGTGGAAGCGATAGTCGCGGCTGGCGGCCTCGAAAGCAAGGTCCGCGCGCAACGGCCCGACGTCAAGCCCACCGCCCAGGGTGAACGTGGTCGTGGCCACCTCGTCGTCCTGCGGCGAGGGCAGGTAGTGGAAGCCGAAGCGGACCGGGAAGCCGTTGTAGAAGACGTGCTCCAGGCCGAAGCGGAGCTGCCACACGTCGTGCAGCGCGAGATCCGGCCACACTCCGTGGGAGAACTCCGACCACTCGGTCCAGGTGGCCTCGACGCGGACGGTCGTCTTGACCTTCGCCCGGGGACGATAGGCCAGGCCGAACCCCACCTCCTGCGGATACGTGATCTCCACCGAGGAGCCCGGCGTTGCCGGCGCGGCGAAGTAGGCGAGCGCGGCTGCATCTCCCGCCTGGGCGATGTCGCCGTCGACCGAGGCCTCCCCGCGCCAGGTCACTCCGGCGTCGACCCGGTGATCGGGCCGCACCGAGAGCCCGACCCCGACCCTCGTGCCGGAGAAGTCCTCCACGGCGAGCGTCGACGCCGCGACGCTGTCCGCCGGGATGAACCAGGTGCCGTGCAGCAGCTCCTGCTTTCCGGACAGCACCGCGATCGACGCGCCGACGGCCAGCCGCTCGTCCGGGGCGAAACCCGCGGCGAACGTGAGCGCGTCGAGCGCCCCGCCGGAGTGCACCTCGTTCAGCGCGATGAGCTGGTCACGGGGCTGCGTGAAGGAGTTGTTGTCCCGCACCTCCTCCGTGTAGTCGTACTGGAAGTCCCGCTCGGGGGCGAAGGAGACGCCCACGCCGAGCGCGCCCTTGGTCCACGACGCCGGAACTGCCGCGGTGACGCCGATCCCGCCGCGGTACTGGTACTCGTCGTTCAGCACGTAGATCGACTCGACCAGGAACGCGTCGAAGCTGTCGTACGCCGGGATCGAGCGCGTCTCCTTCAGCTTGAGCACGCCGCCGCCCAGGGACACGCGGGGATCCCCGATCCAGGCGAGCCGAGCGGGATTCGCCGTCCCGGTGAACGCACCGACGTCCTCGGCCAGCCGGGTCCGCCCCAGCGCCACGGACCGGGCCTCCGGGAAGAGCGCGTCGTCCCCGGTGGCGAGCTCCAGGAACGTGAGCGCGTCGGAGCGCGCCGCCGCCAGCGCCACGCAGAGCGACAGCGCCGGGAAAGCTACGCGGAATCGCATCATCGGGTCCTCCCTCCGCGCTCGTTCAGAACGCGTAGTCCGCCTGGATGCGGAAGTAGTTCGTGACGTCCTTCACGTCGCCGGCGTCGACCGGTTCGCCGACCTCGGCGTTGAACTGGCGAATGTCCACCGCGGTGTTGCGCAGCTCGTTCTCGCGGACGTAACGCAGCCGGATCGTGAGACCGTCGGACACGCGGTCGGTCAGCTCCACCCAGCTGCGGTACGCGTTGCCGTCGGCGACGCGGAACGTGCTCTTCTCGAAGAACCACAGGAATCCGTCGTACACGAAGATGCCGCCGTCCACCTTCGTCCGGCGGTTCTCGAAGTTGTGAGTGAAGAAGCCTCCGAACGCCCAGCCCGGCTCGGCGTTGTTTCCCGAGATGGGCGGCACCCCGGTGGCCACCGGCTCGCCCTGCAGACGCCCGCGGGGCGGCCACTGCGTGTAGGCCGTCGCGTACAGGAACTCCAGCTGATCGAACCGCGAGAGCCGATACTCGAGCTCGATGCGCGTCTCCACGTTGTTGAAGATGGAGCCGTCCTGCAGGTTGTCGAGCTCGCGGCTCTGCCACTTGTGTCGCAGCTTGAAGCGCAGCGGGAAGAGGATGCGGTACTCCAGCCGCCCCACGAACCGCGAGTACCGGCTCATGTCGCCCTGGCGGCGCCAAGTGTCCCACTCCACGATGGTGGTGAAGGGCTGCGCCCACTGGTAGCGAGTGTTGATGTAGAAGCCGCGCTCCGCCTGGGGCTGCGCCGACGTCTCGAAGGCGAAGCCGTAGAGCGGATCCTCCAGCCGGAAGTAGTCCTCGATGATCGTGCCCTTGAAGCGCTCGTAGTTGGAGAAGGACCGCTGGTACGGATTGTCGAAGGCCGTGTCGTAGTCGCGGTACACGGTGAGGAAGTTCAGGTTCTCGTACTGGATCCAGGAGTTGAGCACGACGGCGCTGGGGTTCGGCGTGCCGCCGAGGCCGAACGGCTTGCGCCCCTTGTCCAGCTCCGCGTACTCGCCCTGCAGCGCGAGGTTGCGGTAGACCCACTGGAAGTCCATCCCGTACACGCGCCGGTACTTGCCTTCGCTCTCGTACGACGAGAGCAGCTCCGAGTCCTGCGCGACGATGTTGTCCTCGTCGTCGTCGGCGATCAGCGGATGCTTGTCGGTGGGGTTCGAGGGGTCCCACTGGGTGTCGAAGAAGCGGTCGTAGCGGCTCTCGTACCCGCTCACCCCGACGTGACGCCCGTACCCGAAGTCGTAGCGGAGATTGCCGCCGAACGTGGTCTCCTCCAGCACGTCCTTCATCGGGCGAAGGCCCGCTGCCTCCAGCGCCTCGTCGTCGATGCGCGGCGTCGTGCGGATCAGCAGGTTCACGGACCCGTCGTCGTTGAGGATGGCGTCCCGCTCGTCGTCGGAGAAGAAGCCCAGCAGCCGGAGCGGGCCGACCCGCGCCTCGGTGGCGACGCCGCGCAGCGCGTACTCGTCGGTGCGGGACAGATCGCCGAGGATGCCGTCGTAACGCTTGGCGAAGCTGTAGCCGTGATGGCGGGCGCTGCGGAAGTCCGTGTTCTCCATCACGACGCCTTGGCCCCAGGAGATCTGGTAATTGCCCACGTAGAGCTTGTCCACGTGGACGGGGCCGAACGTCAGCCCCTTCACGCCGCCGAACGCCTTCTGCGTGTCGAGCAGATCCTCCTCCCCGAAGCGGCGCGACGTCACCGCGCCCGCCTCCAGCAGGCGGCCGTAGCGCAACGCGAGCTTCTGCGAGACCGCCGGCTCGGGGTTGTCCAGACCGAGCCGATCCCACCAGTTGTCGTTCGTGCCCTGCCCGGGGTCACGGTCGTCGCGGAGCAGATCCTCGGTGCTGTCGAAGTAGTCCGTGGTCTCGACCCGCAGCGAGTAGGCGCCG
Organism: Candidatus Eiseniibacteriota bacterium; assembly: GCA_052390515.1. Taxonomy (GTDB): domain Bacteria; phylum ARS69; class ARS69; order ARS69; family ARS69; genus JBQTGV01. Next base: position 7,460 of record JBQTGV010000140.1, read on the forward strand.
TGCAGCTCGTCCTTCTCGGCCGGCGGCTCCTCGTAGAGGACGAAGTTGCGCATGTTGGAGTAGCCCCAACCGGTGAGGCCGGGGGCCCGGCGAAGCTCGCTCTGGTTCCCGATGCGGCCGACCTGGTCGCGGTAGCGCGCGATGGACACCGCGTCGACCGGTGTCGCGTTCTGCAGATTCGTGAGATCCAGGACGCTCGCCTCGTTGACGTTGACCGGGTCGAGCGCCAGGTCCTTGTACAGCTCCACCAGCGACTCGTCCGTGCCCTCCGAGCCTTCCCACCATTCGAAGCGGTAAAAGAGGTCGTCCTTGCGCTGCGCGCGCTCCGACGTGTGCGCCGGCTCGACCACCACGTGCGGCCTCACCGCGGCCAGCATGGCGGGGGTGAAGCCCTCCACCTCCAGGAGGTCCTGCACGGTCGTGAACCAGTCGACGAACTCGCGGTGCTCCCAGATCCGGTCGGCCGTCTCCACCGGCACGGGAAGGGCGCGAAGCTGCTCGCGCGTGGCCCGGTTCAAGTCGAGCTTCTCCTGCGCGTTCGCCGGGAGGGCGAGCGCCAGCGCGGGCAGCGCGAGCTGCGCCAGCATGCGGAGCGCCGCCTTCGCCGCGAGGAGACCTGGCCGGTTCACCTCTCCCCTCCTCAGAACGCGATCCCCACGCCGTAGTGCAGCGTGTGGTTGAGCACCGGATGGTGCGCGTAGGTGAAGTCCACGTCGGCCTTGCCGTAGGACAGCCCCGCGCCCACGTCGAACACGTTCGGCTCGGAAGACGCGCCGAATCGAAGGGCCAGCGGCTCCGCGACCCGGAACTCCACGCCCCCGCGGAACTGGATGTCCTCGCCGAGCTCCTTCTCCATCTCGAACGCGGTGATCACGCCCTCGTACGGGCGATAGGCGACGCCTCCCGAGACCCGCTGCGGCAGGTCGGTGGCGACGGGGTCGCCCATCTCCGGGTTGTTCACGTTGGTGAAGAACACGCCGGCGGTCGTCCGCTCCCGGAGCCGCGCGACGAACCCGAGATCGAGCCCGATCGTCGTCTCCGATCCCAGGTCGAAGCCGCCGACCGAGGGTGTCGGATAGTCCAGGTTGTAGAGGTGCAGCGCGTAGCCGAAGGACAGCCCCGAGGAGATGTCCTCCATCAGCCGGAAGCCGTGCGAGACCGTCACGGTGCGCTCGATGGACAGCGTCGTGCCGTCGTTCTCCGCGCGGAAATCGGAGTAGCCGACGCCCACCGTGCCCCAGCTTCCTGCCGGGATCACCACGGAGATCGCGTTCACGCGCAGGAACTCCAGGTCGTGCGGATAGAAGAGCGACATGTAGAGCTCGTGCTCGGCGGCGTCGACGAGACCGGCGGGGTTGTAATTCACGCCCTGGGCATCCTGGGACAGCCCGGCGTAGCTGCCGCCGAGTGCCCGGGCCCGCGGGCTCGGTTCCAGGTCCTCGAAGATCGCGCGGGCCGGCGTTCCGGAGAGCGCCACCCCGGCGACGACGAGGAGCGCCCGGCCTCCTCGGAGTGATTTCAACGCGGCACCTCCCGTTGTTCCTGCTCCGGAGTGGAGCGTCAATCCGCGATCCTCATTCGGCCGGGGCTGGCCCCCGGCCGGTTTCCGTCGAGCCGCAAGCCCACCACGATCGGCGCGGCGATGGTCTTCACGCTGCCGCCGTCGAGGGCCACCGCCCTCGCGTGGCAGATGTACACGCCCGGGTCCACCACGGACCCGCTCTGATCCCTGCCGTCCCACTCGAAAGCCATCTCGCCGAGCCCGACGCCGTCGTACAGCGTGGTGATCTTGCGGCCGACCGCATCGTAGATCTCCACGATGATGTCGCTGCGCCGCGGGGATCGGGCGAGGATGTCGATGGTCTCTCCCAGATCCGGGACGAGCACGCGCTTCTCCACCTGCACCGAGGGTCCATCGGACGCGAAGCTGCCGTCCACCTCGAAGATCGCGTCCTGGTTCTGGGGAACGAGCTCGTACCCCGAGAGGAAGGGTTCGGTGGCGTCGAACTGGGTGAGGACGCCGGTCACGTCGAGGCGGTCACCCACGGTGAAGCGCGTCAGATCCAGCGAAGAGAAGTTCTGGAACACCTGCACCGAGCCGCTCCCGTCGTCGATCCAGGCGGCCAGCGCGTTCGCGTTGATGACCGTCCCCTCGGTGTGCACCAGGGTCCCCTCCAGCCGCTCGTCGTTCGCCGCCGCGGTGCTCACCTCGATGGGCGCGGGCCCGGCGCCTGCCACGATGACCAGCTCGTAGAATCCGATGTCGCCCACGATGCCGGCCACCTCGGTGACCGAGCCGGACCCGGAGGACGCGGACACGAACTCCGTGACCACTCCGCGGACGCGGACGAAATGGTTCAGCTGCACGCCGAACTCGCGGACGTCGGCGAACTCCAGCTGGAAGTCGGCCGCACCCGTCGGCAGGAACGAGAACACGTTCACGCCGCATCCTCCCGGCTCCTGCACCCAGATGCTGACCCGGTCGGTCGGCGGCGGGGCTCCCGGCGCGGAAGCCGGGATGTCGCCGAGCGTCACGAAGCCGGCGAAGACCACGGTCTCGCCCACGCGCGGAGAGAAACCCGACTCGTCGAACTGCTGCACGTCGCACACGGTCACCGCCTCGGCGGGAACGGTGAAGCCGGTCGATCCGCTGAACACGTTGCCGCCGGTCCCCCCGATCACGAGATCGGTGACGCCCGACACCGAGAGCGTCCCCGAGGCGGACGGCGGGATCGGGTCGGTCACGACGAGGTAGTGCCGCTGCGGAGCCTCGATGTCGCCGAACACTTCCCGGACGGCGTAGCTCTGACCGCCGGCGACGACGGAGTAGTTCCCTGGCGCCGTGGCGGTCGCCTCGTCGACCGGCTCGTCGTAGCGGATCTCGATGACCGAGGCGGAGAGACCCAGCGTCGCGCTGGCCACGAATCCCGGAGGCACCGTGTCCCCGGGCACGTTCGCCGCTCCGGGCGTGGCCACCGACGCCGGCAGGAAGTCGGCGAGCGAGGAGCCCGTGTCCGACGACGAGGCGCTGCGCCCGAGCGAGTGGCCCGGCTTCGGCGGACCGAAGGGGTACGCGTCATCCGCTCCGGTCAGCGGTCCCGTGCACAGGTCCCCGGCGCAGGGTCCGATCTCCCGGTACTCCACCGCGTCGATCACCGTGCCCAGCACGTCGCGGAGCACGAGCACCTCGGCGAAGGGAACGATGCGGCCCGGGACGTTGGGCGATTCGCACTGCCCGCCGTTCGTGACCACGCCGCCGAGCAGCCCGATCTGGTCGTCGACTGCCGCGTGGGGATCGAGCAGGGTCATGTTGGGTGTCGCGGGGTCGTCGGCGGCCGCGGAGTTGTCCCCCAGCGGCGCGGCGGACGGCGACTCCAGGTCGAACATCTCGACGAGCGCGCCGGTGAAGCCCGGGAAGGAGACGCGAAATCCTCGGTCGTCGGCCGGGTTCCCGGGGTTGTTCGGATCGAGCGCCGTTCGGGCGACGACGAGGTAGCCGCCGGCTGGAAGCACCGTGCCGGACGGGAACGCCCAACGCGAGTCCAGCGTGCACCCCTCGCTCCGGCCCACGTCGGTGAGCGTCCACCCGGAGACGTCGAGGTCCACGGTCGTCCGATTGTACAGCTCCACGAACTCGGACTCGTCGCTGGTGTCGTTCGGGTTGGCCGAGACGGGCAGCAGCTCGTTGATGACCACGTCGCCCGGGCTCGCTCCGGTGACCACGTTGACAACGGGAGGGGCGGCGATCGGCGACGGCGTGCCGCCGAGGGTCGCCGTGCGCACGGGGAACGCGGACACGCCGGGATTCACCGGGGACGAGAGGTTCATGACGGTGAGGGTCCCGGAGGCCGCCGCGGTGACCGCGGCACCGGTGATGCGGATCGTGGGCGGCGCCCCCGGAACGACGCCCGCGGCGGCCGCGCCGAAGCCCGCGCCGCCGAGCGCGACGTCCGTCACAGACTGCGTCCATCCCCACGCCACCGGCACGTCCAGCTCGATCGTCTCCAGCGTGGCGACCTGGCCGGTGAAGGTGAAGTTCAGCGTCACGCCGGTCGCGTCCTCGGGAACGGAGGGCGGGCTCACGGTGGCCGTCCCCGAGCCGTCGCCGCGCACCAGATCGGCGAGCGACGTCGGCCAGACGAAGTGCGAGTCGTTGAAGGGCGGCGCGTCGTCCTGGGCGACGAACCCGATCAAGTCGAAGGCGGCGCTCGGCGGTGCGGAACCGTCGAGATCCGTCTCGTCGTCGACGTACATCCGGAAGGTGGAGACGCCGTCGGTCACGTTCACGAACGCGGAAGCACCCGCCGCCGGCCACGCGCCGGGGTTCACGATGGTGAGCGCGTTGATCCGCACGCGCGTCCCCTCCCACGCGGCGCCGTTCGTCACGATGTCGGCGGCGGTGACGACGACCGGCGCGGCCGTCGCGCCCGAGCCGATCACCGTGACCGTGCCCCCGAAGCCGAGGTCGAGCGTCCTCGTTCCGCGGATCGGCGCCGCGCCCTGCGTGAACACGGTCGAGGTGACGCTCACGCTGTCGCCGGGCGCCACCGCCGTGCCGATCGAGCCGGGACGGGCGATGGCGAGACCCCCGGTTCCGTCGGAGACGTAGAACCAAGCCGACGCGCCCGCCTGATCGAACGGATCGAGGCGCCCGGTCCCGACCTGGACGACGCCCTGGATGTCCACGGTGAAGAACTCGAGCGGCGAGAACCCGCTCGCGTTGTTCGCGTTGATCTGGGAGATCGGCGTCGTTCCGGCGATGCGTCCGAGCGGCGCGTCCGGCACCTCGCGGCCGCCGTAGGTCCGCGCCGCCGCCGGACTCGCCGCGGCGAGCATCCAGGCCAGGAGCAGCACAGCGCGTCTCATCGCAGGGCGCCCTCCGCCGCCGCGGCGATGACCACCGGAGCCGTCGTCGCGTCGCCCGTGCCGGGAATGGTCAGGTGCAGGATGTACAGGCCCGCGGGCAGGCGGCGGCGAAGATGGTCGCGGCCGTCCCAGCGGATGGTGCGCAGCCCGCCCTCCGGCGCCACCTCCTCGGCGAGGACGAAGAGCTCGCGTCCCTCGACGTCGTAGAGGCGCAGCAGCACGTTCTCGCCCTGCGGCGCGACGTAGCGGATCTCCACCTGGCCGTCGAGGTGCGGCACGAAGGGCCGCTTGGGCACGGTGAGGTCGAGGCCCGGGCCGGGGTTGAATCCGCGGAAGAAGACGCGGCTTCCCGGAGCCACCTCCTCGGCGAGGTCCTCGGTGAGCACCCCGCGCGCCCGCAGCTCGTAGAACGCGAGCGGCACGAGCGCCTCCGTGCCGAGCCCGACGGTCAGCGCGTCGTCGCCGAGCGCAGCGGAGCGCACCGCGACGGGCACGCCGGTCACCTGCCCCGCCGGGGACTGCAGCTCGATCAGCGTGTAGTTGGACGGAGTTCCCGCGGACCCGGCATCCAGCGCGCGAGAGAACTCGACCTCCACCAGCGCCGCCTCGACGGCGCGCGCCGCGACCAGCGCCGGCGGGCCGAACGGCCCCGGCGTGCCGATGGAATGCTCCGTGTCCGGCAGCCAGGTCGCGGAGAGATTCTCGCTCGTCTCGTCGTGCCCGGCGATCCCGTTCCCCCCGCTCGCCGTCTCGGTTCCCTCGGTGAAGTCCGCGCGCGTCACCGTCCGGCCGAAGGCGTGCACGCCGTTGTCCGCCAGGTCCTGGCCTTGAGGCGCCGTGTCGGGCAGGTACACCGAACTGGTGTTGTCCGCATCGGGACCCTCGACGGCCACGCCCGACTTGTTCGGCGACACGGTGTTGAACACCGGGCCGGCGTCGCTCCACTGGACGATGTCGACGTCCTGGACGAGGTCGCTCTGGCCGTCCCAGAAGAACAGCACGATGGTCTCGCGCGCGTTCGACAAGCCGGCCTCGGACTGGATGTAAGGAGTGCCGACGATCTGCGGACCCGGATCGATCATCGCCGGCACGCCGTCGCCCGTGCCGTCGTCGACCAGTTCGAAGTCCGGAACGGGCAGTCCGGGCCAGGACCCGCTGAACGCCAGATCGTCGTGGATGGAGATCACCATGGTCTCGCCCGGCCCGATCGTGGTGCCGTCGGGGAAGCGCGCCAGGAAGTCGTTCGGGAACGCCGGGTCGGGCTGCAGCCCACCGTCCACCAGCCGCCAGTAGTTGCTCGTGGGGTCGCTGGCCAGGACGAAGTCGGACACGTAATAGTGCGAAAGCTCGATCACGTCCGCGGTCGGGTTGTAGATCTCCACGAACTCCGCGTCGGTCGGAGTCACCGCGTACTCGCTGAGCAGCAGGTGATCCTGCGCGGCCGAAGGCGACGCCAGCGTCCCGGCCGCGAGCCACGCCAGGCTCGTCACGCACGGGCCGGGGATTCGTCGCAAAGCCTTCTCCTGCGGCGTCACGCGGGGGGGAACTCCGGGAGGGTCCCGAGCGGAGCAGATCCGTGTAGCATGCGACCCGGGCGAAGTCAACCGAGCGGCCCGTCTCTCCCGCTCAGGCTCCGGCGAGAGCGGCGTTCGCCTTCTCCGCGGCGGAGCGAAGCGCCTCGGCCGGCTCCATTCGACCGCGCAGCACCGGCTCGATGGCCTCGCGCTCCAGGATGTCCCGGCCGGCGTACCAGCCCTTCGCCTTGGGCTGCGGCAGGGCCCGATCGAGTTGCGCGTACGCCTCGCGGAGACCGGGGTGAGCGTCGAGCTTCGCGGCGAGCACCGGGTGCTGCATCGCCGACTTGCGAACCGGCAGGTAGCCGGTCTCCGCCGCCCATCGGGCGGTCTGCGGCGTATCGGTGAACCACTTCACGAAGCGCCAGGCGCGGGCCCGGCGCTCCGGCGTGGAGGCGAACACGACGACGTCGGTTCCGGCGACGAGCTGCGTGTCCCGCTTCCCCGCCGGCAACGGCGCCACACCCAAGTCGAACGTGTACTTCCCTTCCAGGAACGCGATGCTCACCGAGCTTCCCTCGATCATGGCCACGTTCCCGGCCAGGAACTCGTTCTGGTACTCGAATCCCTGCGAAAGGAGCGTCGTTCCGTCGCGCAGCAGGAGATCCGTCATGAACTCCAGCGCCTCGATCCCCTCGGGCGAATCGAACGCGGCGCGCTGCTCGGCGGCGTCGAGCAGGCTGCCGCCGTTCTGGACGATGAGGTTCTCGAACATCGTGACCGTGATCTGGCTTCCGAGACCCCAGCGGTCGACCTTCCCGTCGCCGTCGCGGTCCGCGGAGAGCTTCCTGGCCGTCTCCCGGTACTCGCCCCACGTGCGCGGCGGCTGTTCCGGATCCAGCCCCGCCTCGCGGAACGCGTCCTTGTTGTAATAGAGGCAGCGCACCGACTTGTTGAACGGGAACGCCCAGAGCACTCCGTCCTGGGTCGCTCCGTGCAGGAAGATCTCGTGGATGTCGGCCAGGCTCTCGGCGGAGAGGCCCGCGCTCCCGGCGAGCATCTCGCTGAAGGGAGCGAGAGACGCGTTGGCGATCAGGTTCGCCGTCCAGGCCTCGTAGCACTGCGCGACGTCCGGTGGCCCGCCCGCCGCCACCGCGGCCATCAGCTTCTGCGACAACGCCTCGTACTGTCCCATCGAGACGCTCTCGATCGCGCCTTCGCCGAGCGCGTTGTACTCGCCGACCAGTCCCTCGAGGGAACGGCCCAGCGGCCCACCCATCGCGTGCCAGAAGCGCACCGGCTCCGCGGGCGGATCGGCGGCGCCGCCGCACGAGGCGAGGGCGGCGGACAGGGTGATGACGGCGGACCGGGCGATGGCAGCCGACCGACCGATGGCCGTGGACGGGGCGATGACGGCGAAGCGTGACGTTCGTTTCACGGGGTCACCCCTTGAGCCCGGTGTGGGTCAGGCTCTCGATGATCTGTCTCTGGGCGAAGAAGTACGCCACCAGGAGCGGCGCGATCGAGAACATCGCGGCGGCCATCATCAGGCCGTGCTCCGTCCCCTGGGACTGCGCGAAGTAGGCGAGCCCGACCTGGATCGGGCGGATCGAGTCCGAGTTGGTCATCACCAGCGGCCACAGGAAGCTGTTCCACGTGTTGATGAACGTGAACAGGCACACCGTGGTCACCGCCGCCCGCGAGAGCGGGAGGATCATCGAGAAGATGAAGCGCACCGGCCCGCAGCCGTCGATGACCGCGGCGTCCACGAGGTCCCGCGGGAACGACAGGAAGTGCTGCCGGAGCAGGAAGATGGAGAACACGTGGGCGAGCCAGGGCACGATGAGCGCGGAGTAGTCGTTGATCCACCCGTCGCTGCCGCCGCCGGGAAGGTTGTACAGCAGGATGTACGAGGAGATGATGTAGACCGGCTCGGGGACCATCATGGTGGACAGGAACGCGTTGAAGATGCCTTCGCGCCCGCGGAACCGGAGGAACGCGAAGGCGAACGCCGCGAGGCTCGACGTGACCACCACCCCGCCGACGATGCAGCCGGCCACGAACACGGTGTTCCAGAAGTACCGCGGGAAGGGCCCCGTGCCCCAGGCCT
>JBQTGV010000141.1:0-12940 GCA_052390515.1 Candidatus Eiseniibacteriota bacterium
GTGTAGTAGAGGATCCGCTCGGTCGTGGTGGTCTTCCCGGCATCGATGTGTGCCATGATGCCGATGTTCCGGACCTTGGTCAGTTCGTGCCGCGCCATGTTCCTTCTCGTTCCTCGACGCGCCGCATGCGGCGCGCGAACCGACGCCGGCGCGCGAAGGCGCACCGGCCTCGTGGATTGCAGGGACCGTTCTCCTCGGGAGAGCGGATCCCCGGCGAAACTTCAGGCGACGCCCCTCTGGTCAGGCCGCCGCGCCCTCTCTCGCCGGAGATCCGTCGTGCGGCGAAGCCGAGCTCATCGTCGGCTTCGTCCGCGGCGGGCTACCAGCGGTAATGCGAGAAGGCTTTGTTGGCCTCCGCCATCCGGTGCGTCTCGTCCTTCTTGCGAATCGACGCCCCCTCGTTCTTCGATGCAGCGACCAGCTCCGCGCTGAGCTTCTCGGGGAACGACTTCTCGCTGCGAGCCTTGGAGAAGCCGATGATCCACCGGAAAGCGAGGGCCTGCCGCCGCTCGGGACGAACTTCCACCGGTACCTGGTAGGTGGCACCACCGACCCGGCGGGACTTCACTTCGAGGACCGGCTTGACGTTCGAGACGGCCTGCTTGAACACGGTCAGGCCCGACTGTCCCGTCCGTTCCTCGACGAGGTCCAACGCCCGGTAGAAAATCCCTTCGGCCACGCTCTTCTTGCCGTCTCCCATGAGACTGTTGATGAACTTCGCAGCCATGGTGGACCCGAACTTCGGATCCGACACGGGTTCTCTCTTCGGCACTTCACGACGTCTCGGCATCTCTTCTCCGAGAGGCGCCGAGGGGCCAGGCCCCCGGGCGCGGTTCGGTGCCGGCGACCCACTGCCGCCGGCCTACTTCTTCGGGCGCTTCGCTCCGTACTTGGACCGACCCTGGCGCCTCGCATCCACGCCGCTCGAGTCCAGCGCTCCGCGGATGATGTGATAGCGCACGCCCGGAAGGTCCTTCACGCGTCCGCCGCGGATCAGCACGATGGAGTGTTCCTGCAGGTTGTGCCCCTCTCCCGGAACGTAGGCGGTGACCTCGATGCCGTTCGTCAGCCGGACGCGCGCCACCTTGCGGAGCGCGGAGTTCGGCTTCTTCGGGGTCGTGGTGTACACGCGAGTGCACACTCCACGCTTCTGCGGGCTGCTGCGCAGCGCGGGCGAAGACGTCTTCGTCCGGAGCGGATGGCGGCCCTTCCGGACCAGCTGGTTGATCGTCGGCAAATTCACCCTCGTGTCGCCGGCCGCGAACTTCTCAAACCGGCCGAGAATGCTACTCGCCCGGCGTTTCCGGGTCAAGCCCTTCGATAGGCGGACGCTGCCGAAAGGCCCTCTCCGGGCAGACCGCCGGCCCTTGCCTTCGGGAGCCCTAGCGGAGCGCTAGGAGGCTGCTGACGAACCCCTTCCGCTCGCGCCCGGAGGCGAGAGGGGAAGAAGGGCGCTCAGCGGCCCCCATCTTCCAATGTCCTGGGAACGTGCTGTCCTTCAGCACGCTCCTAGGTACCCTGCGATTCCACCCGCTCCATGGGGAGCACCGCGTCCTCGCCGCCCACCACCGCGGCTCGGGCTTCCTCCTCTTCCTGCCGGTGGATCCGGATCGCCCGGAGGCGTCCGATTCCGGTCCCGGCGGGAATGAGATTCCCCATGATCACGTTCTCCTTCAGGCCGACGAGCTGGTCCGTGGACCCGTTGATGGCCGCCTCGGTGAGCACCCGGGTCGTCTCCTGGAAGGACGCCGCCGAGATGAAGCTCTCCGTCGACAGGCTCGCCTTGGTGATGCCCAGCAGCAGGGGCTGGTACGTCGCGGGGGTGCCGCCCTCGGCCTCCACGCGGTCGTTCTCATCCCGCACCTGCGCCTTGTCCACCATGTCGCCCTCGAGGAAGTTCGTGTCGCCAGGATCCTCCACGCGCACCTTCTGGAGCATCTGGCGCACGATCACCTCGATGTGCTTGTCGTTGATGCGCACGCCCTGCAGCCGGTAGACCTCCTGGATCTCGTTGAGCAGGTACTCCTGCACGGCGTTGATGCCCTTGATCTTCAGGATGTCGTGCGGATTGATCCGGCCCTCGCACAGGCGATCGCCGGCGCGTACGTGGTCGTTCTCGTGCACCAGCAGGTGCTTGCCCTGCGGGACCAGGTACTCGTGCTCGATCCCGTCGCCCTTCACCAGCACCTTGCGGAACCCGCGCGACACGCCTCCGAAGGCAACGTTCCCGTCGATCTCGCTGACGACGGAGGCGTCCTTGGGCTTGCGCGCCTCGAACAGCTCGGCCACTCGCGGGAGACCGCCGGTGATGTCCCGCGTCTTGGACACCTCGCGCGGGATCTTCGCCAGCACCGTCGCGGTGGTGACGTGGTCGCCGTCCCGAACCAAGATGCGTGCGCCGGTCGGGATGGGGTGCTTCACCATCGTCGCTCCGGCCTTGTTCAGGATGTGGATGTGCGGGTGCAGGGACTTTTCCTTGTGCTCGATGATGACCCGCTGGCGCAGCCCGGTCTTCTCATCGAGCTCGTCGCGCACCGTGACCTCATCCACGATGTCCACGAACTGCACGGTGCCGTTGCGGTCGGACAGAATGGGCGAAGCGTACGGATCCCACTCGAAGAGCACGTCATTGGCGACCACCGGCTGCGTGTCGGCGGCCACGAGATGGGCGCCGTAGGGCACCTGGTAGCGCGCCCGGATGCGGTCCTTCTCGTCGCGAACCTCGACCTCGCCGTGGTGACCGATGGCGATGACCGCGCCGCTCTCGTCCTTCACCGTCCGGACGGAGACGAAGTGCGCCGTGCCCTTGGTCTTGGTCGTGACGACGGACTGCTCGGCCATGCGCATGGCCGTGCCGCCGATGTGGAAGGTCCGCAGAGTGAGCTGCGTGCCCGGTTCGCCGATGGACTGCGCGGCGATGACCCCGACCGCCTCTCCCACGTTCACCATGCGCGCCGTCGCCAGGTTACGACCGTAGCAGGCCGCGCAGACGCCGCGCCGGGACTCGCAGGTGAGCACCGAGCGGATGACCACGCCCTCCAGCCCGCGCTCGTCGTGCAGGCGCTGGATCTCCGCCGCTTCCTCCTCGTTGACCAGCTGGCCCGCCTCGAACGCAACCTCGTCGTTCAGCGGATCCACCACGTCCTCGGCCAGCACGCGGCCCAGGATCCGGTCGCCGAGCGGCTCGATGACTTCCTCCGCGTCCTTCAGGGGCTTCGTGTCGATGCCCATGATCGTGCCGCAATCCATCTCGGAGATGATTGCATCCTGGGCGATGTCCACCAGGCGCCGCGTCAGGTAGCCGGCGTCGGCGGTCTTGAGCGCCGTGTCGGCCAGTCCCTTGCGCGCCCCGTGCGTGGAGATGAAGTACTCCAGCACGGTGAGACCCTCGCGGAAGTTGGAGATGATCGGCTGCTCGATGATCTCGCCGATCGAACCGGTGAGCTTCTTCTGCGGCTTGGCCATGAGTCCGCGCATGCCTGCGAGCTGGCGGATCTGCTCGCGGGAGCCTCGGGCGCCGGAGACCGCCATCATGTACACCGGGTTGAAGCCCTTCTGATCGCCGGCCATCCCGTTGAACATCACCTCGGAGACCGCGTTCGTGGTCTGCGTCCAGGTGTCGATGATCTTGTTGTAGCGCTCCGAATCGGTGATGGCGCCGCGCGCGTAGTCGTCCAGGATCTTCTGCACCGCTCGCCGAGTCTCCTCGATGAGCTTCTTCTTCTCGTTGGGGATGCGCACGTCGTCGATGCCCACGGTGAGTCCGGCCACCGTCGCGTAATGAAAGCCGGTGTCCTTCATCCGGTCCAGGAACAGGCCGCACTCGTGCCGGCCCTTCCGCCGGTACACGTCGTGCACCAGCTCCTCGAGCGCGCCCTTGTCCAGCGGACGGTTCGCGAAGGGCACGCCTTCCGGGAGGATCTCGGCGAAGAGCAGTCGACCGGCGGTCGTCTCCAGGGACTCGCCGTCCTTGCGCACGCGGATCTTCTGGTGGATACGGATGTAGCGCTCGTCGAGCGCCCGCAGCGCCTCCTCCGGCGACGCGAACGACGGCGTCTTGGCCGGCTCGTGCTCGGCGGGCATGCCCATGGTCAGGTAGTAGCAGCCGAGCACCATGTCCTGCGAAGCGGACATGATCGGACGTCCGTTCGCCGTGGACAGGATGTTGTTCGAGGCCAGCATCAGGATCCGAGCCTCGAGCTGCGCCTCGAAGGACAGCGGCAGGTGCACCGCCATCTGATCGCCGTCGAAGTCGGCGTTGAACGCCGTGCACACGAGCGGGTGCAGGCGGATCGCCTTGCCCTCGACCAGCACGGGCTGGAACGCCTGGATTCCGAGGCGGTGCAGCGTAGGTGCGCGGTTCAGCAGCACCGGGTGGTCCTGGATGATCTCCTCCAGAATGTCCCACACCTCGGGCTTTTCCCGCTCGACGAGCTTCTTCGCGCTCTTCACCGTCTGGACGTAGCCCTTGTCCTCCAGGCGCTTGATGATGAACGGCTTGAAGAGCTCCAGCGCCATCGACTTGGGCAGGCCGCACTGGTGCACCTTGAGGTCCGGACCGACCACGATCACCGAGCGGCCGGAGTAGTCCACCCGCTTGCCCAGCAGGTTCTGCCGGAAGCGGCCCTGCTTGCCCTTGAGCATGTCGGAGAGCGACTTGAGCGGTCGGTTGCCGGGACCGCGCACCGCGCGCGAGCGGCGGCCGTTGTCGAAGAGTGCGTCGACCGCCTCCTGCAGCATGCGCTTCTCGTTGCGCAGGATCACCTCCGGCGCCTTGATGTCCATGAGCTTCTTCAGGCGGTTCGTGCGGTTGATCACGCGCCGATAAAGATCGTTCAGGTCGGACGTGGCGAAGCGCCCGCCCTCCAGCGGAACGAGAGGGCGAAGATCCGGCGGCAGCACCGGGATCACTTCCAGGATCATCCACTCCGGACGGTTCTTGGAGTGGCGGAAGGCCTCCACCACCTTGAGCCTCTTGAGGATCTCCTTCTTGCGCTGCACCGACGTCTCCACCTTGGCGTGAGCACGGAGCTCGGCGGAGAGCTCCTCCACGTCGATGGCCTGCAGCAGCTTCTTGATCGCGCCCGCACCCATCTCCGCGACGAACGCGTCGCCGTACTCCTCCTGCAGCTCGAGGAACTCGTCCTCGGTGATCAGCTGCTTGGCCTTGAGCGGCGTGTCCCCGGTCTCGATCACCACGTAGGACTCGTAGTAGAGCACGCGCTCCAGGTCACGGACGGACATGTCCAGCATGTAGCCGATACGGCTGGGTACGCCCTTGAAGTACCAGATGTGCGAGACCGGCACGGCCAGCTCGATGTGGCCCATGCGCTCGCGGCGGACCTTCGCCTGGGTGACCTCCACGCCGCAGCGGTCGCAGATGACCCCGCGATAGCGGATGCGCTTGTACTTGCCGCAGTTGCACTCCCAGTCCTTGACCGGCCCGAAGATCTTCTCGCAGAACAGGCCGTCCTTCTCGGGCTTGAACGTGCGGTAGTTGATCGTCTCCGGCTTCGTGACCTCGCCGTGCGACATCTGCCGGATGGTCTCCGGAGAAGCGAGCTGCACGCGCATCGCGTTGTAGGAGACCTGCTTCTTCTCTCTCGGTTCCGCAAATCCGAACAATTCGGCGCCTCCTCGCGCGACTACGCTATTCCGTCTCTTCCAGATGGACATCGAGCGCCAGGGCCTGCAGCTCCTTCACCAGCACGTTGAAGGACTCGGGAATCCCCGGCTTCGGCGGGTTGTCGCCCTTCACGATGGACTCGTACACTCGCGAGCGGCCGGCCACGTCGTCGGACTTGACGGTGAGCAGCTCCTGGAGCGTATGCGCCGCGCCGTACGCTTCCAGTGCCCACACTTCCATTTCACCGAACCGCTGACCTCCGAACTGCGCCTTGCCGCCCAGCGGCTGCTGGGTGACCAGCGAGTACGGACCGATCGAACGCGCGTGGATCTTGTCATCCACCAGGTGAGACAGCTTGAGCATGTAGATGTACCCGACGGTGATCTCGTGGTCGAAGGCCTCGCCGGTGCGCCCGTCGTACAGCGCGCTCTTCCCCGACTCGGGAAGTCCGGCGTCCCGGAGCTTCGTCTTGATCTCCTCGATCGAGGCACCGTCGAACACGTGCGTCGCCATGGACTGACCCAGCGCGTGAGCCGCCCACCCCAGATGCGTCTCCAGGATCTGGCCCAGGTTCATTCGCGAAGGGACGCCCATGGGGTTCAGGATGATCTCGATGGGCGTGCCGTCCGGGAGATAGGGCATGTCCTCGTCGGCCATGATCTTGGCGACGACGCCCTTGTTCCCGTGCCGGCCGGCCATCTTGTCGCCGACGGAGAGCTTCCTCTTCCGGGCGATGTACACCTTCACCAGCTTGACCACGCCGGGCGGCAGCTCGTCGCCGCGGGTGATCCGCTCGATCTCCTTCTCCGCCTGCATGTGGACGTCCTCGATCACGCGACGCGCCGCCTCGTAGATGCGCAGCACGCGCCCGTTGGCGTCCTCATCCGCGGAGATGCCCTCGGTCCAGGGCACCGTGTCCCAGTTGATCTCCTCGAAGAGCTTGTCGGAGATCTTGCGGCCCGCGCGGATCAGCAGCGCCCCGGAAATCGGGTCGTCCACCCGCTTGGTCGTCTGACCGTCCAGCACCGCGAGGATGCGCTCGTTGCGCAGATCCTCGACGCTCTTGGCCTTGCGGCGTTCCTCGCGGCGGATGCGGTCGACCTTGCGCTTCTCCTCCTTCTTGCCGCGCTCGTCGCGCTCGCGGCGGGAGAAGACCTTCACGTCGATCACCACGCCGTCCATTCCGGGAGGAGCCTTGAGCGACGCGTCACGGACGTCGCCGGCCTTCTCCCCGAAGATGGCGCGGAGCAGCCGCTCCTCGGGGGAGAGCTCCGTCTCGCCCTTCGGCGTCACCTTGCCCACCAGGATGTCGCCGGCGCGAACGCGCGCGCCGATGCGCACGATCCCGTCCTCGTCGAGGTTCTTGAGCGCCTCTTCGCTGACGTTGGGGATCTCCTTGGTGATCTCCTCCGGCCCGCGCTTGGTGTCCCGGACCTGGATCTCCAGCTCCTCGATGTGGATGGAGGTGAAGCGGTCGTCGCGGATCAGCCGCTCGGAGATCAGGATGGCGTCCTCGAAGTTGTAGCCCTCCCACGGCATGAACGCGACCAGCGTGTTGACGCCGAGCGCGAGCTCACCGTTGGCCGTCGCCGGCCCGTCGGCGATGATCTGCCCGGGCTTCACCCGATCCCCCGGATAGACCAGCGGCCGCTGGTTCACGCAGGTGTCCTGGTTCGAGCGTCGGAACTTGGTGAGCCGGTAGACGTCGAGGCCGCCGAACCCGGTGAAGTCCTCCTCCTCGACCTTCTTGCCGAAGTGGCGGATGTAGATCGCTTCCGCGGACACCGCGTCCACCACCCCGCCGCGTCGCGCCACGACCACCGCTCCCGAGTCCCGCGCCACCTTCTCCTCGAGGCCGGTCCCCACGAGCGGCGCCTCGGTGCGCAGCAGCGGAACGCTCTGGCGCTGCATGTTGGAGCCCATCAGCGCCCGGTTCGCGTCGTCGTGCTCGAGGAAGGGGATCAACGCCGCGGCCGCCGAGACGATCTGCTTCGGCGACACGTCCATGAACACGTCGCAGCTGAGCTCCTTCTCCACCGCCTTGGGATCGACGATGGGGAAGTCCCCGCGACGCCGTCCCACGACGCGCTCGTTGGAGATCTTGCCGTTCCGGTCCAGGGCTTCGTTGGCCTGGATCATCACGCACCGATCCTCGGCGTCCGCCGCGAGATACACGATCTCCTCGGTCACCTTACCGTTCTTCACCGTGCGGTACGGAGTCTCCAGGAACCCGTATTCGTTCACGCGGGCGAAGGTGGCCAGGCTCGAGATCAGGCCGATGTTCGGTCCTTCCGGCGTCTCGATCGGGCAGATCCGGCCGTAGTGCGTGTAGTGCACGTCGCGGACCTCGAACCCGGCGCGCTCCCGGGTGAGGCCGCCCGGACCGAGCGCCGACAGGCGCCGCTTGTGGGTCAGCTCCGCCAGCGGATTCGTCTGATCCATGAACTGGGAGAGCTGACTCGATCCGAAGAACGTCTTGATCACCGCGCTGATCGTGCGCGCGTTGATCAGATCGTAGGGCGTGATCTGGTCGGCGTCCTGCAGGCTCATGCGCTCGCGGATGATGCGTGCCATGCGCGAGAGGCCGACGGAGAACTGGTTGGCCAGCAGCTCGCCGACGGAGCGGATGCGACGATTGCCGAGATGGTCGATATCGTCGGTGTAGCCCCGCCCGGCGCGAAGGTCGACGAGGTAACGGATGATCGCGAGGAAGTCCTCGTGGGTCAGCGTCACCGTGTCGATCGGCACGTTGAGAGCCAGCCGCTGATTCAGCTTGTAGCGTCCGACGTTGGCCAGGTCGTAGCGCCGCGCGGTGAAGAAGAGCTTCTCCAGGAGACCCTTGGTCGTCTCCGCGCTCGGCGGATCCCCGGGCCGCAGCAGGTTGTAGATCTTCGCCAGCGCCTCTTCCTGGCTCTTCGCCCGGTCCTTGCGCAGCGTCTTCACCATGATGTCCGTGTCCTGCACGCCCTTGGGCTTGTCCAGGAGCGCGATCTCCCGGACGGCGGCCTCGCGCGCGTCGGACAGCATGTCCTCGGTCAGGTCGGAGTTGGTCTCGCCGATGACTTCGCCGGACTGCTCGTTGACGATGTCACGCGCCAGGATCCGACCGACCAGCTCCTCGTCCTTGGTCGAGGCGGTCTTGGTGAGCCGCAGGGCCTCCACCCCGTAGAACAGTCCGAGGATGTCCGAGTCGGTGACGTAGCCGAGCGCGCGGAGCAGGATCGTGACCGGGATCTTGCGACGCCGGTCGATGTGCACGTACATGATGTCGCTGATGTCCAGGCTGAACTCGACCCACGAGCCCCGGTAGGGAATGATCCGCGCCGAATACAGGCGCTTCCCGTTGGGGTGGATCTCCTCGTCGAAGAACACGCCCGGAGAGCGGTGCAGCTGGCTGACGATGACGCGTTCCGCGCCGTTGATGATGAACGTGCCGCCGTCGGTGATGAACGGGAGCTCGCCGAGGTAGACCTCCTGCTCGATGACGTTCTTCACCTTCTTCTCGCCGTCGCCGGTGCTCTCCCAGACGATCAGCCGCAGCGTGGCCTTGAGGGGCACGGCGTAGGTGAGATCGCGCTCCTGGCACTCTTCGACCGTGTACTTCGGGTTTCCGACCTTGTAGGAAACGAACTCCAGGGAGAAATTCCCGCGAGCGTCGGAGATGGGGAAGATGTCCTGGAACACGGCCTGCAGCCCGCGGCGCTGGCGCTTGACCGGGTCCGTGTCGAGTTGCAGGAAGTCGCGGAACGAATCCAGCTGCACGGCGAGGAGATTGGGGATCTCCATGACCGCCGCCAGCTTGGAAAAGTCGTAGCGCGAAGCGCTGGTGCTCACCGAATCCGTGACTTTGATCACGTGGCCCTACTCCTTCGAGGGGTGCTCACCGCTTCGAGCGGAAACCCGGGGAGGCCGGCCAGTCCGGCCGTCCCCGAGACACAAGACTCGCGGGGTCTCGAACAACGCCCCGCGCGACGGACCACAGGGGAGCTCGTTACTTGAGCTCGACGGTGCCGCCGGCCTCCTCGATCTGCTTCTTCATGCTCTCGGCTTCCGCCTTCGCCACGCCTTCCTTCACCGGCTTCGGCGCCCCGTCGACCAGGTCCTTGGCCTCCTTGAGGCCCAGACCGGTGAGCGCCCGGACGACCTTGATCACCTGAATCTTCTTGTCGCCGCCCGAGGACAGCACGACCGTGAACTCGGTCTTCTCCGCCGCCGCAGCAGCCGGGCCCGCGGCGGGCGCCGACATCATCGCGACCGGAGCCGCCGCCTTCACGCCGAAGCGCTCTTCCATCTCCTTCACGAGATCGGCCACTTCCAGGACGGTCATGTTGCCGATCAGGTCCACGACCTTGGTGACGCTCTCGTTCCCCATCTCTCAGCTCCTCCGGTGGATTCCGTCGTTTCGTTCCGATTCCGTCATCTTCAACGAGGCAGGCGAAGCCTCCCGGCGCCGAAGCGCCCCCGGCCTACGCCGCCGCCCCTCCGGTGCCCTCGCCCTTCTCCTTCTGCTCGCGCACTGCGTCCACGGTACGCACGATCTGCGACAGGATCGCGGTGAGCACGCCCACGAACTCCTGAGTCGGCGCCTGCGCCAGCTGCATGACCTGCGAGATGAGCTGGTCGCGCGTGGGCAGCGACGCCAGCTTCTTGATCTCGTCCGACCCCAGCAGCCTGCCGTCCACGACGGCGAGTTTCAGCGCCGGCCCCTCGTTCGCTTTCTGGAAGGCGACGAGCACGCGGGCCGGTGAGATCGGATCATCCGCCGAGACCGCCACCGCCGTGGGTCCGCGCAGGTGATCCTCGACTCCCTCCAGCTCCAGGGCCCGCGCCGCTTTGAGCGCCAGCTTGTTCTTCACGACCTGCAAGGTCACGCCCGCGGCGCGACACTTGCGGCGCAGTTCGGTCATCTGCTCCACGTTCAGACCGGTGAAGTCCGCGAGGAGGATGGCGGCCGCGCCGTCGAACTTCCCTTGCAGCTGTTCGATGACAGCCGTCTTCTCAGCCGTCGGCATGGTCCCTCCTCCTAGAGGCTCTGCAGCTCGGTCTGCACGTCGACGCGGACCCCGGGTCCCATCGTGGAGCTGACCGTGAAGCTCCTGAAGTACACCCCCTTGGCCGCCGCGGGCTTCGCCCGGTTCAGCTCGGTCAGGAGGGCGCGGACGTTCTCGGTGAGATTGGTCTCGCTGAACGAGGCCTTGCCCACCGGGACGTGGATGTTGCCGTTCTTGTCGACGCGATACTCGATCTTGCCGGCCTTGACCTCGCGAACCGCGCGGGTCACGTCCTGCGTGACCGTGCCGCTCTTCGGGTTGGGCATGAGACCGCGCGGTCCGAGGATCTTCCCCAGCCGCCCGACCTTGCCCATCATGTCCGGCGTCGTGATGATCACGTCCACGTCGGTCCATCCGCCCTGGATCTTCTCGATCATGTCGTCCGCCCCGACGTGGTCCGCCCCTGCCTGCTCTGCTTCCTTGGCCCGGTCGCCCTGGGCGATGACCGCCACGCGAACGGTCTTCCCCGTGCCGTGGGGAAGCACCACCGTCCCGCGCACCTGCTGGTCCGCGTGCCGGGGGTCCACGCCGAGGTTCGCGGCGACCTCGACGGTCTCGTCGAACTTCGCCGTGGCGCTCTGCTTCACGATGCCCACCGCGTCCGCCACGCTGCGCTGCGTGGTCGTCGGACCGCGCCGCTCGGTGAGCCCGTGATAGCGCTTGCTGTGTCCCATCCTGCGCTCCCTCGCCTGCGAAGAGCCGGCAGGCTCTTCTCCCACGTTCGGGCCGTGGTCGCCCTTCGGGCGGGACCATGCGGTCCCGTTCCCGCTAGCCCTCGACGTCGACTCCCATGCTGCGCGCCGTGCCCGCCACCTGGCGCATCGCCGCCTCGATGTCGTTCGCGTTCAGGTCGGGCATCTTGAGCTGCGCGATCTCGCGGACCTGCGCGCGCGTGATCCGCCCCACCTTGGTGCGATTCGGCTCGCCCGATCCCTTGTCCAGGCCGAGCGCCTTCTTGATCAGCACCGAGGCCGGCGGGGTCTAGGTGATGAACGTGAAAGAGCGATCCTGAAACACGGTGATCACCACCGGGATGATCAGCCCCATGTCCTGCTTGGTGCGCTCGTTGAACTGCTTGCAGAACTCCATGATGTTCACGCCGTGCTGGCCTAGCGAGGGCCCCACCGGCGGAGCCGGGTTCGCCTGCCCGGCCGGAACCTGCAGCTTGATCTGGGCGACTTCGCGTTTCGGGGGAGCCATCGTCCTTCTCTACCTCGCGAATGGGTTCCGTCGGTCTCCGCTCAGACCGACTGGACCTGCAGGAAATCCAGCTCCACGGGCGTCGCCCGGCCGAAGATCGAGACCATCACCTTCAGCTTGCCGCGCTCGGGATTCACTTCGTCCACCACGCCGGTGAAGTCGCTGAACGGTCCGTCGATGACCTTGACGTGCTCACCCTCGTGGAACGGCACTTCGGGAATCGCCTTGTCCTTGGTCCCCTCGATCTGCCCCAGGATGCGGTTGACCTCGGCCTCCCTCAGGGCGTCCGGCTTCGACGCGGTCGCCCCGACGAAGCGGCTCACTCCGGGGCAGTTGCGCACGACGTGCCAAGTGTCCTCGTCCAGCTCCATCTCGATGATGATGTAGCTCGGGAAGTACTTCCGCGTGGACTGGGTCTTCTTCCCGTTCTTCATCTCCGTCACGAGCTGAGTCGGCACGAGCACGCGGCCGAACCGCTCGGTCAGACCGGACGTGTTGATGGCCTTCTCCAGGTTCGACTTCACCTTGTTCTCGTGACCCGAGTACGTGTGGATCGCGTACCACTTCATGGTCTCTTCCCCTCGCCCCGTTTCCTCAACTGAGGACCTTCTCCAGACCGAAGGACAGGATGCGGTCGACGACTCCGATGACCACGGAGATGAGAATCACCGCGACGATCACCACCACGGTCGAGCCGCGCAGCTCTTCGCGGCTGGGCCAGCTCACCTTCTTCAGCTCGATCCAGACATCCGCTACGAACTTCTTGGCCTTTGCGAACATCACTCCCGCTTTCGGGCCTCACCCGGTTTCCGACCGCCGCTCCGCGAGTTGGCAGGCGTGGCAGGGCTCGAACCCGCAACCCCCGGTTTTGGAGACCGGTGCTCTACCAGTTGAGCTACACGCCTCCTCGGACCACCCGCCGCCCCTTCTCACTCTAGAATTTCGGTGACGACGCCCGCACCGACGGTGCGGCCGCCTTCGCGGATGGCGAAGCGAAGTTCCTTCTCCATCGCGATCGGCTGTACCAGCGTCACTTCCATGGTCACGTTGTCACCCGGCATCA
>JBQTGV010000142.1:0-9712 GCA_052390515.1 Candidatus Eiseniibacteriota bacterium
CCTTCGCCGCGGGGTCCCTCTCCCCGCCGAGCCGCGCGAGCCGTTCCAGGTGGAACGCGACGAGCCCGGCGTGTCCGAGCTCGCGACTGACGAGGAGTCCCCGCCGGTGCGACGTCATCGCCTCAGCCCGCCGTCCGGCGCGCTCCAGCGCGACGGCCCACGTCTCCTCCAGGAAGAGCCGTTCGAGGCGAAGGTCGGGATACCTGTCCGACAGCGCGAGGGCCGGCACCAGCGTGGTGATCGCCTCGGCCGGGGATCCGGTCCGGCGCTGCCGGGCGGCCAGGCGGCCGCGCGTGTTGATGATCAGGTCCGGAGCTCCCGACAGCTCCGCGGCGCTCACTGCGCGCTCGTACCGCTGCGCCGCGAGGCCGTCCGCGCCGAGCCGCTCGTACAAGGACCCGAGGTTCTGCAGGATGGAAGCGTCGGGCGCCGGCAGGGCCAGCGTGTCGAAGACCCTCTCGGCGTCGTGCAGGAAGGCGAGCGCGCGCTCGAGGTCGCCCCGTGTGCGATGGATCACGCCGATGTCCTTGAGCGCGAACGCGCGGCCGCGATCCGTGCCGGCGCGCGTCATGCACGCGAGCATCGCCTCGTACGCGCCCAGCGCGCGGTCCGTCTCGTCGAGGTAGAAGGCGGCGTCGCCGACCGTCTCGAGCGCCCAGCCCTCGCGCTCGGAGTCGCCGGCGTCGCGAGCGGCGTGCGCGGCCGCCTCGGCCATCTCCCGCGCGCCGCGGAAGTCTCCTCTCCGCGCGAGCTCCTGTGCGATCCGGAGCGGGTCGTCCTCCGCGGCTCCGGCGTTCGTCGCCCGGATCAGGGCCGCCGCGAACGGCGCGACGAGCCCCGCCCGAAGCCGGCACGCCGCCAGCATCAGGGAAGGCGGAAGGTGAAGTACGGCGACGCCAGGGAGTCCCCGGCGTCGGTCCTGGCGACGATACGTCCGAGGAGCTCCTCGCCCGGCACGAGCGCGGGCAGGTCCTCACGCCCGATCACTCGGGTTCCGCCCTCGACCGCGGGAAGCCGCGCAATCTCCCGCGCGTTCGCGTCGTACAGCCGCAACTCGTACCGCGACGCGCCCGGCGTCTCGCTCCACCGCAGTCGCAGCTTCCCGTCCGGCAGCGTCTCGATCACCTCCACTCGCGGAACGTCGCGACTCGCCGATGTCTCCGTGTCGCCCTCTCCGCGGAAGACGGGACGATCCGGGGCGTCGGGCCGCGGCCGGGTGAAGACGACCGCGATCGCGACGGCGAAGGCAGCCGCCGCGGCCAGGCCGATCCGCCCCCGCGGTAGAGCCGGGCGCTTCCTGGCCGGCGCCGGTAGCTCGCTCTCGAACGCCCGGCGAAGCCGATCCGCGGCGTCCTCGACCTTCGCCCCCGGGGCAGGCGGAACGGAGAGGAAGCGCTCGTGCGCCGCGACGAGGAGCCGGCATCGCCGGCAGCTCTCGACGTGTCGTCTCCTCGGGTCGTCGGCCGAAAGCTCGAGGATCCCGCCGAGTTCCTCGACGTCGGGACAAGCACTCATCGCGCCGATCCTCCTCGCGTCGAGCGGCGGGCCAGCGCCCGGCGGAGCTTCCGGCGCGCGCTCTGCAACACCCCCCGCGCTCCCGACGCCGACACGATGCCGAGCGCGCGGGTGATCTCCTCCACGGGCACGCCCTCCGAGCAGCGCAGGAAAATCGCGTCCCACTCCACCGGGTCCAGCGTCTCGTCGAGCAGTGCGAGCAACCTGGCCTCGTCCTCCTGCCACTCGACCCACGTGTCCGCGGCGATGGTCTCGTCGGGAAACTCGCCCACGTCCGCCTCCGGGTCCCGCGTGAGACTCGCCGGTCGCTTCGCCGTCCGGCAACGGTTGCGTGTGATGGCGAACACCCACCAGGAGAACCTCGACCGCCCCGCGAACGTCTCGAGGCGCCGGAACGCGCTCAGCAGGACGTCCTGCGCGAGATCCAGCGCCTCCTCGTGGTCGGCGACGTAGCCGTAGCACCAGCGATAGACCCGACGAGAGTAGCGCTGGAAGAGCTGCGAGGCGGCGCGGCGGCCGGCGTCACCGCCGGGATCGTGGACCGCCCTCCGGACCAGCTCCTCGTCCGGAACGTCGATTCCGCTCGTGGCGCTCTCCTGGATGAAGACGATCAGACGTGGCCGGGCATCACAACGACGGTCCCCCGAGCTCCGCGAGCCGCTTGCGCAGCCCCTCGATCGTCCGTTCGGAACGCTGATCCTCCGGCAACGCGGCCGCCCGCTGCAAGGCATCGGCGAGAACCGCCCGCGCCGCCGCGGTATCACCCTTCGCCGCGAAGAGATCCGAGCGCGTGCGGAGGATGCCGAGAAGGCGCGGCCCGTAGCCGCGGGCGACGGCCCGGTCCGACGCGGCGATCGCCTCGTCCCAGCGCTGCAACGCCTTGTACGCCAAGGCGAGACGCGCCGGTGGGTTGTAGTCCTGCGGGAAGTCGCGCTCGGACTGCAGCAGCATGTCCACGGCCTTCTCCGCCTGGCCCAGCTCGAGGTACGCCGAGAGCCGGTGCGAATCGAAGACGGCACGGGCCTCCGGCGTCCGTGCACGGGCCGCAGCAGTGTCCAGGAACGCGGCCCACTCCACGGCCGCGGCGCGCTCGCCCGCGCTGTCGCCGGCCGCCTCCCGTGCCGAGAGCAACGAGATGTGCAGGCCGGAACGGTCGTCGTCGGTGATCGCCAGCGACGTATCCGCCAGCGCTGCGCGCACCGCCCTCTCGAAGAGCGGCACGAGCTCCTTCTTCGCCGCGTCGTCCTCCGGAAGCTGCACGGCGCAATCCAGGCCCACCCCTGCGACGACCGCCACCGACGTCGTCGCCGCGACGCGTGGCAGCACCTCCCGGGCGAGCGCTGCGGCGCGCCAGTACTCGCCGTCGATCGACCACGCGATCAGCAGACCTTCGACCGCGCGCCGATAGCTACGCCAGCCGGCCGGCGCCGCCGCAAGGGCCTGTTCGTAGGCGGCGGCTGCCTCCGGGTTCTTTCCCTCGCCGTAGAGCAGGTCCGCCCGCGTGAGCAGCGAGTCGGCCTCCGATACCGGTCCGACGGCCGCCGCACCTGCGGCGCCGGCCGATCTCACCCGGGCGAAGTTCGTCGACGCGTCGTCGAGCAGCCGAACGAACTGCATCACGGTGGCGCTCCCCACCCACTTGAGCAGGACCTGCTCGGTCTCGGGCTCGAGCACGAAGTACGTGGGCAGCGCGGGCACGTCGAACTTGTCACGGAACGGCGCGTTCTGTGCCTTTTCGGTGTCGATCTCCAGCCAGACGAACCGTCCGGCGTGCCCGCGCAGAGCCTCGTCGGTGAAGACGACGGCCTGCATGGAGCGGCAGGTGTGTCACCACGGCGCCCAGGAGTCGATGAACAGCGGGAGCTGGCGGCTGCGCGCCTCGGCCAGCGCCGCTTGGTAGTCGTCGGCGATGAAGGGGAGCACGGGACCGGCCGGCGCATCATCCTCCGGTGGGCCGGCGCATCCGCCGGCCAGGGCGAACGCCGGGAACGCCCACGCAAAGCGTCGCATGCAGGTATCCTAGCAGGGATGTCGGCGTAGGTCGCCGTTCCGGAAGAGGGAAGGAGGCAGTCGATGATCGACGGAGCCCGGTACGTCCACACGAACCTCATTGCCCGGGACTGGCGCAGGCTCGCCGCCTTTTACACGGAGCTCTTCGGCTGCACCGTCGTTCCGCCGGAGCGGGACTACGCCGGGCCGGATCTCGAGGCCGGCACCGGAGTCCGCGGCGCGGCGCTCCGTGGCGTCCACCTGCGCCTGCCCGGCCAAGGCCCCGACGGCCCGACTCTCGAGATCTATACCTACTCCGAGCTGGCTGCCGGGCCGCCCTCCGCGGTGAACCGGCCCGGCTTCGCGCACATCGCCTTCTCCGTGACCTCGGTGCCGGATGCGCGGCGGCAGGTGATCGCCGCGGGCGGCCGCCCCGTGGGCGAAGTCGTGACGCTCACGACCGCGGTCGGCACCCGCGTGACGTGGTGCTACCTGACCGATCCGGAGGGCAACGTCCTCGAGCTGCAGTCGTGGGAGTGAGTGTCCCGCCCCGATCGTGGGTAGCTGGCCTGACGCGCCCACTACACGATCGGGAACCGGTCTATCGAGGCGGAACGCCGCCGCGCTAAGATCGCCCCATGTGCGGCCGCTACACGCTGGTGACGAAGCGCGAGGACCTCGCCAAGGCGTTCGACCTTCCGCTCGACGCGTTCGTCGAGCCGCTCGAGCCGCGCTACAACATCGCGCCGAGCGAGCCCATGCTGGTGCTGCTCCGGGACCCCGAGATCCGCGTCGTGCACGTCCGCTGGGGGCTCGTGCCTGGCTGGGCGAAGGACCCGTCCATCGGGAACCGGCTCATCAACGCGCGCCGCGAGACGCTGGAGACGACGTCGGCGTTTCGCGATTCGTTTCACGACCGGCGGTGTCTCGTGGTGGCCGACGGCTTCTACGAGTGGCTGGACGTCGGCGGGCGCAAGCCGCGCGTCCCGCACTACATCCACCGCGGCGACGGACAACCGTTCACGTTCGCGGGGTTGTGGTCTCGCTGGCGCGGGCGCGGAGGCGAGGACCTGCTCACGGCGACGATCGTGACGACGGACACCGACCGTCTCGTCGGACGCATTCACGACCGCATGCCGGTGATCGTCCGCCCGCCGGACCGGGCGGCTTGGACGGATCCCGCGCTCCACGACCCGCGGGAGCTCGGAAGGCTCCTCGAAGCGCCGGGTGGCGAGGAGCTCGAGCTCTACCCCGTGAGCCGGTACGTCAACAACGCCGACCACGACGGCGAGCTGTGCATCCGACCTGCGGACGAGCCCCCACCGGAACTCGACCTCCGGAACTGACCAACCCGGCGACCGGTCAGCGGAGCACGACGAGCTTCCCTGCACGAAGAGTCGCCCCTGTCTCGAGCCGGAACAGATAGACCCCCGGCGAAGCGAGGCCGCCGTCCGGAAGGCGACCATCCCAGCGCGCCAGCGTCCGCCCTGCCGGCGCCGTATCCGAAAACACCCTTCGCCCGGCGATGTCCACGATCTCGAGCCGTGCCGGCACGGGAAGCCTTGTGCTCCAGCGGAGCATCACGATCTCGCCCGCGCGGAAGGGGTTGGGGCCCAAGGCGAAGCTGGCTGCGGGCGTCGCGTTTTCCGCTCCGGTCAGCGTCTCGTCCGGCGCGATTCGCCAGAGCCCACGGTCCGTGCCGAAGAGCTTCAGGAGGTAGAGCGCTCCGTCCGGGCCTTGCTGGATGTCGGAGAGGTTGTGGAACCCCTCCACCCAGTTCTCCGCGGACGGCTGGCCGGGGACTGCCGGCGCGAGCTCCCAGCCGGTCGGCGTCTCGATCAGCCTCCGGATCCACCCGTCGGTGAACTCGTGGAAGAAGACCGAGCCGTCGTACGACGCCGGCATCGACAGGGCCGATCCGCCGACGAAGCGCACGCGCGGCCCTCCGATCACCGACTTCGGCGTGACCCCCACGTGCGGGTAGGCGTAGATCGGATCGCGGAACGGCGCGGCCCCGCACGTCCCGCTTCCGCAACACATCGGATCGACGAATCCCTCGCGATTCGGCCAGCCGTAATTGCCGCCCGGATCCGCGGCGGGCAGTATGTCCATCTCCTCGTAGAGGTTCGCGCCGACGTCGCCGACGACGAGATCGCCGTTCTGGGAGTCCACCGTGAAACGGAACGGATTGCGCAGGCCGAATGCCCAGACCAGACGCTCGTCCTCGTCCGGTCCCGGGAAGGGGTTGTCCGAGGGTGTGATATCGGCCTTGGGCGGCGGTCCGGATCCTGTCCCCGGCATCGCCGACACGTCGAGACGCAGGATCTTGCCGGCGAGAGTCCCCGGCGCCTGCGCGCTGCACGAGAACGCGTCGTCCCCCAGACTGACGTAGAGCATGCAGTCTGGTCCGAAGCGCAGCGTGCCCGCGTTGTGGTTGGGCTGCAGGTCGGGGATGTCGGTCAGCAGGTGAAACGGACTCGCCAGGGAGAGGCTCGTGCTGGTCGGGTTCACGAGATCGCCCGACGCGGTGTACATGGTGACGTAGGCGACCGAATCGACGTGCGTGTAATAGAAGTAGATGTAGGGACGTGCGGGCCAGGCCGGATCCACGGCGACCCCGAGCAGACCTCTCTCGCCCCCCACCGTCGAGACGTTCGGGACCGTGTGGATCACCGTGGAGGTGGAGGAGCCGACCGGCTTGATGCGCACCGCCGCGCTGTTGTTCTGCTCGACGACCAACACACGCCCGTCCGGAAGCCAGGTGAACCCGACAGGACTGCCGGAGAACGGATTCGTGAGGATGTGCTCGAGCAGGAAGCCGTCGGGAACGACCTGGGAATGCGCGGCAGACGCGGCGAGCAGTACGATGCCGGCGAGGAGCTTCTTCACCGCGTCACGACCACCCGGCGGGTCTCCGCGCGGCCGTCCGCCTCCAGCCGGATGAAGTACACGCCACCGGCTGCCGGCCGACCGGACCCGTCCCGGCCGTCCCACCGCTGCGACGCTTCGCCCTCGCCCCCGATCTCGAGCCGCCACGCCCGCATCTCGCGGCCGGCGACGTCCAGCAGGCGCAGCACGCCGCCGCGGGCCGGGGCCGCGAAGCGGAACACGGTGCCGCCGGCAGCGGCGGGATTCGGAGCGACGGCGAGCTGCAGCGCCGCCGCGGACGAGAGGAGCGGTGCCGCCGTAGCCGGACTCACCGGGATGATCTGCGAGCGAAGCTCGCCCCCGGGGACGAGAACGGTGTGGATGTTCACGTACAGCTCCCCACCCTGGACCGCGCCGTCGTCGCCCTCCGCGTAGGTCCAGACGCCCACCTTGGGGTTGCCGGGACCGACGGGGACCAGGAAGTCGATACCCTGCTGACACAGGACGGCCTGGTATCCGTGAATGTGCGCCTGCACCTCCGGGGTGGTGAGCCCAGCGAAGCGCACGTCGTACGCCAGCGTGTTCGCCACGGTGTCTACGGTGTAGAAGCCCACGCCGAGACCGGGAGATACCAGGCAGGCCTGATCCGGATCGACTCGGTTCGCGAAGTTGACCGTGGGGTGCACGACGACCTGGCCGCGGACCTCGCCCGACGGATGCATCGTGGTCCGGATCTCGACGTAGGCGAGGCCGCCGAGGATCGACGCCTCGTCCGCCTCCGAGTAGCTCCACTCGCCGACCTTGGGGTTCCCGGCCGGCAGCGTGTGCAGCAACGCGCTTTCCGATCCGACGGGAGCGAAGCCGCGGATCTCCGCCGCGGTCTCCGTGCCCTGCAGCCCGGAGCGCTCCACGTAGTACGTCACCAGGTTCGCGTCCACGTCCACGACCCAATGCGAAAGGCCCGTCGCCGGGCTTCCCGAGGGGGGAACGACCTGCGCGCCGGTCAAGTCCGCCTTCATCGGCGCGTAGGCGAGCACGGGACCGGCGGTGAGGAGCACGGCGGCGACCGGTACGAGCGAGCGGCTTCTCATCCTCATCCTCCTGGGGTCGGCGGACGCCCAACGGACACGCGAGCCGGACCTTTCGTACCTGCCCCGGAACCCGCATCTTACCACCCGGCTTGACTCGGCCCATACCGAGCCCCAAGAATCGCTGCGTGTTCCGGCTTCCGTGCGCTTTCGCCATGATCGGCCTCCTCGCCGGCCTCGCCGGGGCGGCGCCTGCCCCCGAGCCGCCCGTCAACGCCAAGGCCCCCGAGACGTTTCACTGCCCGCGGGTCCGGCGCGGTTCGCCGCACGATGGGGTGACCACGATCACCGTGCTGCAACCCCCCGCCGCATGCACGGCCGGGCCGCCCTGGTCGGGGTGGAGCTGCGCCCTCCTCCAGTCCGACGCGAACGACAACGGCGTGTCCTACCAGCTGGACGTCCGCTGGAATCGCGTGGGGCAGCCGGTCGTCGCGTCCTTCACCTGGCTCATCGGGAACACCGGCACCGCGTTCCTGCGGGAGGTCACGTCGTTCACGCAGACCGTGCAGGACCAGCTCGACCTCGAGCAGGTGCGCACCATCGAGATCAAGTTCCTGGGCAACGGCACGAGCACCTTCCCCCAGAACGGCTACACGCACATGTCCGCAGTCTACGCCGACGTGCTCGAGTGGTTGTACGCCAACGGCGTGGCGCAAGGCGTCGTCGGACACTTCGGCAACAGCGGCGGCGCGATGATGGCCGCGAACGCCATGACCTACCACCGCGCGCACGAGATCCTCGACGGCGCCGTGTTCGGAGGGGGGCCCTTCTGGTCCGACATGGAGTCGGTGTGCCTCGCGCAGGGCACGCCGCTCTTCGGGGACCTCTTCCATCGGGGTCGCGCCGACGACGTCAACTGGCAGGACCGAGACGGGACGAGGCCCTGCACGAACCTCGCGCCGGGAGCGGATCCTCGCTATGTCTGCGCGTCGACGCTCTCTCCGTACGGCGACTCCGTGTATCCGAGGACGATCGTGGCGATGATCGTCGGGGCACAGGACTCCAACAACCCGTGGATGGATGCGATGGTCTCGGACTACTTCGCGAAGATCACCGCGCGGGGCAAGAGCTTCGATCGGCCGCCCAACACCAATCACGAGGTGATGAACTTCCAGCAGGGCTCCGACACGGTGCTGCAGCGGATCCGCGAGATCGTCGCGGCGGGACCGGGGCGACGTCCGCCGGATGCGTCACCTCCGCTGGCGCCGGACAGGTCCGACCCGCTCCCGCTGCTCCGGCTCGAGCCGCCCGCGCCGAACCCGTTGGCGACCGCGGCGCGCATCGCCTTCTTCCTCCCCCGGGAGGGCCAGGCACGGCTCTCGGTTCACGACGTGAGCGGCCGCCGCGTCGCGATGCTCGTCGATGGAGCCCGCTCGGCCGGCACCCACGCGGCCACGTGGAACGGGACGACCGATGACGGCACCCGCGCCGCGGCCGGTCTCTACTTCGTGCGGTTCGAGGCCATCGGCGAGCGGCGCACGGCGAAGCTCTCGGTGAGTCGCTGAGCCTCCCGATCCTCGTGCCGACCGTGCTGGTCGGCTCGGCCATCTCCGGGCTCGCCGGACTCGGAGGTGGCGCCCTCCTCATCGCCGTCATGGCGAGCGTCCTCGACCCGCTCATCGTCATCCCCGTGCACGGCGCCGTGCAGGTCGCGAGCAACTCGTCCCGTGCACTGGCCCTGCTCCCACGGGTCTGCTGGCCGATCGTGGCGCTCTATGCGCCGCTTCTCGTCATCGGCGTGTGGCTCGGCGCGCAGCTCTACCGGGGAGCGGAAGCGCCGTGGTTCAAGCCGGCGGTCGGCGGGTTCATCGCCGTCTCGCTGGTGTGGGAGCGCTTCCGCCCGAAGCGGCTCCCTCTCCCGCGCTGGGTCTTCTTTCCGGCCGGCCTCCTCGGCGGCTTTCTCACCATCCTCGTCGGAGCGGCCGGGCCCTTCGTCGCCGTGTTCTTCCTCCGGGACGACCTGGAGCGCCGCGAGGTCGTGGCCACGCAGGCTGTGCTGCAGATGCTGGGCCACCTGCTGAAGATCCCCGCGATCCTGTCCATCGGCTTCGACTATGGCCGGCACCTCGGCACGATCCTCCCGCTCGTCGCCTGCGCCGTGGCCGGGACCCTGGTGGGAACGCGGCTGCTGGCGCACCTCCCCGAGCGGACGTTTCGCCGGGTCTTCCGCGGCGTGCTCGGCATCCTCTCGCTTCGGCTGCTCGTCTCGCCGTGGATCTGATGCCGGGCCTCGCGGCACGGCGCCCCGAGGG
>JBQTGV010000143.1:0-15411 GCA_052390515.1 Candidatus Eiseniibacteriota bacterium
ACGAGGATCGTGTTCTGGAAGTCGTCCGCGGGTTCGGCCAGCCCCGGGGCGAGCTCCACCGCCTCGCCGGCGGCTATCTCCTGGCCCGTCCTCGGCGCGCCTCCCGGCAGCACGAGCGCCGGCGCGCCGGCGGGCGTCACCTCCGCGGTCTCTCCAGCCGGCGTCTCCGCGCGCGGCTGACCCGAGCAGCCGGTGAGAAGCGCGCACCCTGCCAGTATCACTGTGTGTCTAATCGACGGTTTCAACTCGAAGCCCTCCCTGGACCGGCGCCCGCGCCGGCTCCTCGTCCCGCTTGCCACGCGTAGACGGCAGCAGGAACGGCAGCACGAGAAGCGGCGCGAACCCGATCCACGCATCCAGGTGCACCGTCCTCGCGTAACCCCACGCGTCCGCGGCGGTCCCCTGCCACAGCGCCGAGTACGAGTACACCAGGTTCTTCAGCGCCATGTACCCGGTGAACTGCGTCGCCGCGACGAGCGGCGAAGTCAGCCCCATGAACACGGCGATGGCCGTTCCCTGCACCAACCCCGATGCCAAGCTGTAGACCATCACCGCACGATAGTACTCGCCGACGGTGACCCCTTCCATCCCCGCCCCGGTGAACTGCCTCGCCAGCCAGAACGTCGGCAGCGTGGTGAGCACATACCAGACGGCGAGCGACTTCCTGTGCCCGAAGCGGTCGGAGATGAGCCCGCCGATGACGCAGCCCGCGGCGGAGACGATCGAGGACCACAGGCTGAGCGTGGCGATGGCGTTCTCGTCCATGGCCAGGTCCACCTGCATCGTCGTCCCGAGCGCGAGGCCCAGCGCCAGCGCCCCGCCGGGGATCGAGGCGAAGAGCACGCCGAGCATCGGGCCGCGTCCCGAGCGGAACAGGCCGTCGCGCAGGTCCCGGAGGAACCCGCCGAGCCTCGACCGCAGCGCCGTCCAGAAGCTCCGCGTCCCCCGCCCCACTGTCGCCGCCGCCTCGGCGAAGACCGGTTCGTGCAGCCGCAGCGTCACGGTGAAGAGGATCAGGGCGAGCATGCCGCAGACGAAGGGGAAGCTCGCGGCGAACCCGAACGCGCCGGCCACGAACAGCGCGCCGCTCCCGCCGATGGACTGCCCGAGGTACGACGCGCCGAACATCGCGCCGTTGGCCAGCCCTCGTTCCTTCGCCGGCAGCACCTGCACGGCCAGTGCGTCGATGGCCACGTCCTGCGTGGCCGCGAAGAGATTGTGCACCACGATCAGCATGGTGAGCAGCGGCACGTTGTCGGCCACGTCCAGGAACATGATGACGCCGAGCGTCACGATCATCATCAGCTGCGCGCACGCGATCCACAGGCGGCGCGGTCCGAAGCGCCGGATCTGGATCAGGTCGACGAGCGGCGCCCACGCCCACTTGAATCCCCAGGGAGCGTAGAGGCTGGCGGTGAACGCGCCGATGGCGGCGTTGTCCAGCCCGGACTGGCGTAGATAGGCGGTCAGGGCGATAGCGCTGAACCCGAAGGGGATCCCCTCGGAGAGATACAGCGCCGAGAACGCGACGAGCCGGCCCGTCCGCGACGCCAGTACGTTCCTGGGAAGCACGTCAGGCTTTCGGCTGCGCGGCGATCACGTCCGCCGAGGCCTCGGAGCGATACTTGTCGAAGTTCTTGACGAAGAGCCCGGCGAGCTTCTTCGCCTGCGCGTCGTAGGCCGTCTTGTCGGGCCAGGTGCTCCTCGGCGTGAGCACTTCCGCCGGCACGCCGGGGCAGCTCCGCGGCACCTCGAACCCGAACACCGGGTCCCTCCCGTACTCGACGCGGTCCAGCGCGCCGGTCAGCGCGGCGGTGATCAAGGCACGGGTGTGCTGGATGGACATGCGCTTGCCGACGCCGTATGCGCCGCCCGACCACCCGGTGTTCACCAGGTACACGCGCGCATCGTGCTGCTTCATCTTCTCGCCGAGCATCTTCGCGTAGCGGGTGGGATGCAGCGGCAGGAACGGCGCGCCGAAGCAGGCGGAGAAGTTCGGCGTGGGCTCTGTGACGCCCGCCTCCGTGCCGGCGAGCTTCGCAGTGTACCCGGAGATGAAGTGGAACATGGCCTGGGCGGCGGTGAGGCGCGAGATGGGCGGGAGCACGCCGAACGCGTCCGCCGCCAGGAACATCACGTTGCGCGGGTGCCCGCCGACGCCCGGGATCACGCAGTTGTCGATGTGCTCGACCGGGTAGGTGGCGCGGGTGTTCTCGGTGATGGAGTCGTCGTCGTAGTCGATGGCGCGGGTGGCGGGGTCCACGACGACGTTCTCGACGATGGATCCGAACTTGATGGCCCGCCAGATCTGCGGCTCGGCTGTCTCCGAGAGGCGAATGACCTTCGCATAGCATCCCCCCTCGAAGTTGAAGATGCCGGCGTCGCTCCAGCCGTGCTCGTCGTCGCCGATGAGCCTGCGCGCCGGATCCGCGGAGAGCGTCGTCTTGCCCGTTCCGGACAGCCCGAAGAAGAGCGCGGTGTCGCCGTCCTTGCCGACGTTCGCGGAGCAGTGCATGGGGAACACGCCGCGCCGCGGCAGGAGCCAGTTCATCACCGCGAAGATGGACTTCTTGACTTCGCCGCCGTAGTGAGTGCCGCCGACCAGGATGATCTTCCGCTCCAGGTTCAGCACGATGAAGACGCCGCTCTTGGTACCGTCGGTGTGCGGATCGGCCAGCAGCTCGCAGGCGTCGATGACGGTGAACTCGGGGCGGTGCCGCTCGAGCTCTTCCCGGGTCGGGCGGAGGAAGAGAGTACGGGCGAAAAGCGCGTGCCAAGCCTTCTCGGCGATCACCCGCACCGGCAGCCGGTAGGCCGGATCGGCCCCGGCGAAGCCGTCGAACACGAACTGATCGCGGGCTCCCAGGTGTTCGTGCACGCGCTCCAGAAGGCGGTCGAACGTCGAAGGCGGGATGGCGACGTTGACGTCCCCCCACCAGACCTCGTCGTGCACGCCCGGCGTGTCCACGACGAACCGGTCCTTCGGCGAGCGTCCGGTCCGATCCCCCGTCTCCACGATCAGCGCGCCGTTCGAGGCCAGCTCGCCTTCCTTGCGGGCCAGGGCGTGCTCGACGAGCGAAGGCGTGGACAGATTGCGGTGGACCCTGCCCGAGGTCGGAATCTCGAGCGGGGCGATGGTCGTGGACATGGACGCGGACCTTTCTGACGGAGCCTTTCGGGGAACTGCGGGCCGTCGAGAGTACCGCAGTCCGGCGTCCGGAAAAAGCCCCGGGCCTTCGCGTAGTGTCCCGATTCGATCGGCCTGCGGCCAGGGGAGTGGGTTGCCCCGGTCGCGACCCCGCTAGGCCAGTACGGCCTGCTGGCGGCCTTCCCCGACCGGATCCGAGCTCCAGCGGATGAGCCCCGGCAGGAACGGCGTGGCCAGCTCCGGGTGGCGCGGGACGGCCCGGACGGAGAACCCCGAGCGTCCCGTTCGCCCGAAGGTGACCTCGCCCCGGAACCAGTGCGTACCGTCGTTCCAGGCCTCGGCCGGCTCCATCGACACGGCGTCCCCGTGGGCCAGGTCCCCGTCGGGTCCGACCGCGCCCTGCCAGATCTGCACGTCGAGCTCGGACGGCCCGAGCCCCGCGAGGCGGACGCGCGCCCGCACCGTGATGGTGTCGCCCACGGTGCGCTCCCGCGACTCGTCGGCCTCGATGTCCAGGATGCGCACCTCCGGCCATGCCGCGGAGATCCGCGCGTGCCACCGCGCGAGCTCCCGGACACCGCGGCCGCCGTCGGCCAGAAGCCGCGCGCCGCGCGCCGCCAGCGGCCGGTAGTAGCGCTCGGCGTACTCCGCGACCATGCGGTGCGTGTTGAACACGGGCCCGATGCCCTTCATTCCTTCCTTCATCATGCGGATCCACCCGCGCGGCAAGCCGTCCTTGCCGCGGTCGAAGAAGAGCGGCACGATCTCGTGTTCCAGCAGGTCGTAGAGCGCGCCCGACTCGATCCCGTCCTGCGTCTCCGGATCCTCGTACTCCTCGCCCGCGCCGATGGACCAGCCGAGGTGTCGCCCGGCGGCCTCGTCCCACCAGCCGTCCGGAACACTCAGGTTGATGGCGCCGTTGAGGCTGGCCTTCATGCCGCTCGTCCCGCTGGCCTCCAGCGGCCGGCGCGGGTTGTTCAGCCACACGTCCACGCCGTTCAGCAGGTTGATGGCAACGTCCATTTCGTAATTCTCGACGAACACCATCCGCCCGCGGATCTCTGGGCGTCTCGAGAACTGCACGATCTCCTGGATGAGCTTCTTGCCGGCGTCGTCCTTGGGGTGGGACTTCCCGGCGATGACGATCTGCACCGGCCGCTTCGCGTCGCTGAGCAGGGCGATGAGGCGTTCGGGATCGCGGAGCAGGAGCGTCGCGCGCTTGTACGGGGCGAAGCGCCGGGCGAAGCCGATGGTGAGCGCCTGCGCGTCGAGCACGTCTCCCGTGGCCGCGATCTCCACCGCGGTCGCGTTGGAGTCCTGCAGCCGGCGCCGGAGGTGATCACGGACATACGACACGAGACGATGCTTCTGCGCTTCGTGCGTGCGCCACAGCGCTTCGACCGGGATCTTCTCCACGCCTTCCCACACCGCCCCGTCGTCCGGGTCCCGGCACCAGCGCGGGCCGAGGTAGCGGTCCAGGAGCTCGCGCATCTCCCGGGAAACCCAGGTCTGGGAGTGCACGCCGTTGGTGATGGACGAGATGGGCACCTCGTCCTCGGGTACTCCCGGCCACAGGTGCGACCACATGCGCCGGCTGACCCGGCCGTGCAGGCGGCTCACGCCGTTCGCCGCGTCGGCCATGCGCAGCGCGAACACCGCCATGTTGAAGGCGCCGTTCTCCTCCCGCCGCTCCCGCCCGAGCGCCATGAAGTCCTGCGGCGAGAGGCCGAACGCACGCCGCCATTCGCCGAGGACACTCTCCACCTGGCCCGCGTCGAAGAGGTCGATCGCGGCCTTCACCGGGGTGTGGGTGGTGAACACGGTCGTCGCGGCCTGCAGCACGCGGGCCTCGGCGAAGGAGAGACCCTCGCGCTGCATCAGCCGGCGGATCCTCTCGAACGCCAGGAACGCGGAGTGCCCCTCGTTCATGTGGCAGATGTCCGGCTCGAGCCCGAGCGCTTCCAGCGCGCGCAGGCCGCCCACGCCGAGCACGAACTCCTGCTGCAGGCGCGTGTCGGAGTCGCCGCCGTACAGATCGAACGTGATGGTGCGCTGGGACGGGTCGTTGTCCGGCAGGTTCGTGTCGAGCAGGAGCAGCGGCACGCGGCCCACTTCGCACCGCCACACCTTCACGCGCAGCGTCTTGCCCCGAAGCGGAAGCTCGAGGACCAGCTCCGCGCCGTCACGGTTGCGGGCCGGCGCGACCGGAAGGTTGTGGAAGTCGTTCTCGGGGTAGCTCTCCTGCTGCCAGCCGTCGCTGTTCACGTACTGCCGGAAGTAGCCGCGCTGGTAGAGCAGGCCGACGCCCACGAGCGGCAGGCCGAGGTCGCTGGCCGACTTGAGGTGGTCACCGGCCAGCACGCCGAGACCGCCGGAGTAGATGGGCAGACAGCCGGCCAGCCCGAACTCCGCCGAGAAGTAGGCGATCCGGGGCGAGTCGAGACTCCCGGTCTTTTTCGCGAACCAGCTCGACTCCCGGTTCTTGTACCCGGCGAAGTCCTTCCAGACGCGCTCCAGGTTCGCGAGGACGGCGTCGTCCTGCGCGCAGCGGTCCAGGCGCTCCTGAGGGATCGTGCCGAGGAAGAGCACGGGGTTCTTTCCGCATGCCTCCCACAGGTTCGGGTCCATCATCCGGAAGAGATCCTGGGTGGCCGGGTCCCAGCTGAACCGGGCATTCCAGGCGAGCTCCCGGAGGGGCTCCAAAGCGGCGGGAAGGCGGGGGACGACGGAGTACGATCGATGGGGACGCATGAAACGGCGCTTCCTCCGGATCCGACAGGGCCCGACCCCGGCTGACCGGGGATCGGCAGACCGAGACACTGCCTCCACCCCCCGGCCCGGTCCCTTGCCCGGTCCCGTGGGGGGCGCGAGCGGGCCAGATTACCGATCCGGGGCGCCGCGATCCAGCCCCGGGAAAGCCCGGAGCGGCCTCAAATCCGCGGGAGATGCGGCCGAAACAGGGAGGTACAGCCCACCAGCCGCCGCCCACCCGTCCAGGGAAGCCCCGTGCCCTTCACCACGACGCCCGACGCCCCGACCCTTCGGCCTGCGTCCGGTTGCGGCACGCTGGAGTCGCCGTGGACCGGCTGGGAAGCCCAGATCGAGGTTCGAACCCACGAGCCGAACACCTTCCGGCTCCTGCCGGGGTTCTACGGCGTGTCCCGGCCGGTACGGCTGGCCGATGGCGTTTCCCTGGCCGAGGATCCCGGGGACGCGGGGCGGGCCTGGTTCCTGCCCGTGGCGAGCGCGCCGCTCGAGACGCTCTTCGAGATCGAGGGGCGGCGACGGGTGCGCCTCTCCGGCGTCTGCTTCAACGGCCGAGGCGCGCGGGCACGCCACGGCATCGTGGTGCGCTCCGTGCAAGGCCTGGAGATCATGCGCTGCCGCTTCGAGGACTTCGCCGACCCCGAGGGCGGCGCGATTCTGGTGGACGGCGGCCCCCAGTTCCCAGCGCGCGAGATCGTCGTGCAGTCCTGCTCGTTCCTGCACGGGAGCTCGGGTCTTCGCCTGGGGCGAAATGCCGCCGATCTGCTCGTCGTGGACAATCTCTTCGAGGAGATCACCGGCTCCTCGCTCTGGATCGATCCGCGGGACGAGTGGGCCGACTACGGCCTCATCTTCGTGCAGAACCGAATGCGGGCCGCGCGCGAGACCCGCACCGCGCCGTTCGTGACCATACGCCCGGGCGCGGAGGGGATCCGCATCGCCGGGAACACGCTGGAAGCGGAGCGCGCCGCGCAGGGCGGGGACCTCGCCGCGATCGAGGTCCGCGGCGGCGGACCGCGCAGCCGCCGGCGGCTCGAGCTCATGGTGAACCGGATCGTCGGAGTCGGAGGTCCCGCGGTGCGCGCGCGTCAGTGCGGGCCCGGATTCGCCGTGGCGGGTAACGAGATTGTCGCGTGCGGGAACGGCCGCGACGGCTCCATCGACCTCCTCGGCTGCCACGGGATCCTCGTCGAGGACAACCGCATCTCGGAGCCGTCGGGCGCGGGCATCCGCGCGCAGGACTGCTCCGGCGCGCGGCTCAACGGCAATGAAGTCGAGGGCGGCTCGCCCGTGCTGCCGCGTGGTGGGACGGTCGGACTGCTCGTCGAGGGCGAAGGCTCCGTGCGGCTGCGCCTTACCGACAACCGCGTCTCCGCCGTCCGCGAGGACGGGCTGCGCATCAACTCGTGCAAGGGACTTCGCGTCGTCGGTAACGAGGTGGAGGACTGCGGTCGGGGGATCTTCGTGGAGCGGGCGGAGCGTCTGCTGCTGGTCGGCAACGACTGCCGCGACAACGGGCAGGGCGGGATCCGCATCGACCGGAACGTGCGCCGCGGTTTCGTCGCGCTGAACTACGCGATCCTGAACGGCACGTCGGACCTCCACGTCCGCGGGGAGCGGATCCGGTGCCGGAGCAACAAAGTGGACAGGGAGTCCCCCGCGGAGGAATGAGGCTTGATCCGGGGAGCGGATTGATGTAAATACGGCCCGGACTCGAGGTGAAGCTAGACCCGAGAAGGTGTATGCTTGGGTACGCGCTTCGAGTGAGGGGCCGCGTCAGTCGCCCCCCCGATCCCACCGGGACGCACCCCTTCCCGCGGATCGGGAACCCAGTAGGCGGAGGTCGGACCGGCTGGTGTCCGCCGGCCCTTCGCCCCGGGCG
This sequence comes from Candidatus Eiseniibacteriota bacterium, assembly GCA_052390515.1. Lineage (GTDB taxonomy): Bacteria > ARS69 > ARS69 > ARS69 > ARS69 > JBQTGV01. The sequence continues at coordinate 7,797 of JBQTGV010000143.1, forward strand.
GCTCGTTCGAAGATGGGCGCGCATCGGTCGCCAGCAAGCCGTGTTCGGCAGCGCGCGCTCGACGGGGACTGCTCCCCGATGTCAGCCCGCCGTGCGGGCTCCTGAGAGAAGGACCGAAGGATCGGGTACGAACCCCGAGAAACCATCCCATCAACCGTGACCGGCGGCTCTTCGCCATGCCGGGGAGAACCCTTGGACTCCTATCGACCCAGCTCACGCTCCCGCCGTCCGCGGCCCCGCAAGCGGCCGGGATTCGTGGACCCCAACGCTGCCGGGGAGACCCGGCCCGAGCAGCCGCCCAGCAACGGACAGCCGAACCAACCGAACCAGCAGAACCAGCCGAACCCGAAGGGCCCGAGGCACTCGCGGGGAAGGTGGCGGAAGAAAGCCAGCCGTGTCGACAGCGGCTACACCTCCTCCCCCGTTCCGAGCGGCAATCACCAGAACAACGGGCCCCAGCAGCAGAATCAGCGCCGCGGCAGACCCGGCGGGCGCGGACCCGGCCAGCGTCGCACCCGCATCCCCATCGGCGAGATCCCCGCGCTCAAGATGATCCAGCAGGGCGTGAGCATCGACCCGCAGGAGCGCTTCGTGCTGGAGACGACCGCGGACGAGGTCACCACGCGGACGCTGGACTTGATGACGCCGATCGGCCGCGGCCAGCGCTGCCTCGTCGTGGCGCCGCCCATGGCCGGCAAGACGACGCTCCTGATCAAGATCGCCAACGCGATCACGCTCAATTACCCGGGCGTGCACATCTACACGCTGCTGGTGGACGAGCGGCCCGAGGAGGTCACGCACTTCCGGCGCAGCACGCAGACCGAGGTGCACGCCGCCTCCAGCGACATGTCCACCACACAGCACATCCGGGTGGCGGAGGAGTGCGTCAACGTAGCGCTGGAGCGCGTGCTCAAGGGCGAAGACGTCGTGCTGCTGCTGGACTCCATCACGCGTCTGGCCCGTGCTTACAACACGGTCTCCGACTCCGGCGGCAGGACGCTCTCCGGCGGGCTGGACTCGCAGACGATGCTCGTGCCGCGACAGATCTTCGGCTCGGCGCGCAAGATCGAGAACGGCGGGAGCCTCACCATCATCGGCACGGCGCTGATCGACACCGGATCCCGCATGGACGAGGTCATCTTCCAGGAGTTCAAGGGCACCGGGAACATGGAGCTGTTCCTCTCCCGGGACCTCTTCACCAAGCGCATCTTCCCCTGCATCGACATCGAGAAGTCCGGCACCCGCAAGGAAGAGAAGCTCATCCCGGCGGAGGACATCCAGCGCATCCACCTGCTGCGGCGGCACATGACCGCGATGAAGCCGGCCGAGGCGATGACGTTCCTGCTGGAGCTGCTGTCCCGTTACCGGACCAACGCGGACCTGCTGGGGAGCATGGTGGCCAAGAGGTAGCTCTGCGGCTCACAGCCTCACGTACGCCCCCGGCTGCGTTCGGCGACGAGCGCCGGAGGTCAGTCCAGCGAACCTTCGCCGCTCCCGGCCAGCGCGCGCCGCGCCAGCGCCGCCTGCGCCGCGACCACCGAGGCCCTGCTGTCGACTTCAAGCGTGGCACCGGTCAGCGTCCCGAGGGCGGCGAGGTCCGCGCCTCGGAATCCCGTGCCGTCGTACGCCGGGACCGTGATCAAGAACCCGTACCGGCCGTACTCGCCTTCGACGATGGCTCGGACCAGCGAAGTCACATCCAGACGGAGCGTCTCTTCCCGCGAACCCGACGCAAGGACGACCGTGTCGTAGTGCGCGTCGTCGAAGTCTCCGCCCGGAGCAGCCCAGGGGGCGTCCCAGGTGACCGTTCCCGCACTCCACTCCGTGGCCAGCAGGTAGACGCGGACGGGTAGATCCCGCAGGGCCTGGAGCCCCGGGAGCGTGAAGCTCAGCGTAGCCGCGGTGATGAACTGATCCTCGAACGAGGAAAGATCGCCGGGCTTCACCAGGACTCGCGTGTTCCCCGAGCGATCCGAGATCACGGAGGTCTCCACGATCGAGACCGCCACGGGGTCCGCATGAGTCGCCAGGGGTGCCCCGGCGAGAACCGCTCCGAGGATCCCGGCGAGGGTCGCGTTCCGTTGCATGGCTGTCCTCCTCACCGATACAGTGTCTTGAGTTGACCCCAGGTCATCGCCCGCACCGCCACGCTCCCGCAGCCCACGCCGAACGCTCCGACCTGGCCGCAGGTGGTGTTGTTGCCGGCGGCGTAGGGCGATTGGGCGTCCAGGGTGAAGTCCAGGCTTGGGGCGTCACAGAAGCGGGGATCCAGGAACACGTCCGTGGCCGATGGGATGTAGTCGCCGACGCCTCCCTCGTTGTTCCAGAAGCCGTTACAGCTGCCGGGAAGCGGCGCGAAGATCCCAATGGCAGCGGCCCCCGTGCAGTTCACAAATAGGTTGTTCGAGAAGTTGAAGATGCCAGCGCTGCCCATTCCGACGACCGCCGATCCCGTCGTTGTTGCCGGCGCGTGGCACCCCACGAACGTGTTGTTCGAGACGTCGCCGTTGAAGAAACCGAACAGCAGACCCGCCGCGCCCCCGTTGCCGTACGTGCTGTCGTAGGCGAACGTGTTGTAGCGAATCGTCCCGAACGAGTACGTGACCCAGAGGCCTCCTCCGGTATCCGAGGTGTTCACGTTCCTCAGGAACAGGTTCCGCTCCACCTGCACCGTGTATGGATCCACCAGACCGACGGCCGCACCGTCGACCGACATTCGGTTGTCGATGAACTCGCAGTCCAGGATGACGGCGGAGTCGTTGTTGCCGGTGCCGGAGAGCTCCACGGCTCTGCCCTGGTTTCCTTCAAAGCGGCAGCGGAGGATCTCGATGCTGCAGTCGACGGCGTAAACGCCAGCCGCGCCACCGGAGACGTTGAAACTCGCCTCACAATCCTCCAGCAGCAAGTCGCAGTTCTGCACTTCGACCGCCCCGCTGTGGCCCGAGGATGTGATGCCGCTCACACCGCACGCGCGGAGTACGAGACGTCCTGCATTGTCCGCGAATACCCCCGATCCGGCACTCGCGGCACCGGTGATCGACAGGCTCTCCACGGTGGCCTCCGTCCCGGGATGGTTCGCAAACAGAAGAGGCGTGACGAAACCCGTTCCCGATACACCGGCATCAAGGGTCGTGACGTCCTTCCCACTTCCGACGATTGTCACGCCGCCCTTTAGAAAGCCACACGACGTGAACGTCTTCAACGAGCCTCCGATCGAAACGATGCGAGTCTCCTTGGCGGTCCACACGCCCGGTCCGACAACTACCGAGTCGCCAGCGGTGGAAGCGTCGATGGCGACCAGAACGCTCGGGTAGTCCTCCGGTACTCGCAGAACTCCAGCCGCACAGGGAAGAGCGGCTAGCAGGAACGCGCCAGCGGTGACATGAGGGAGCATGAGGTTCACAGAGTTCTCCCTCCTCACTTCACGATAGTGACGGTTCGCGTGGCGCGATAGCCGTCCCCCCGTAGTTGGACAAAGTAGACGCCCGACATGACGCGCGATCCACCCTGGTCGGTTCCGGTCCAAGTGGCTCGGTGGCGTCCGGGAGGTACGACCCCCTCCACCAACGTTCTGACCGCCCTACCCGCCACGTCGTACACCACAAGGCTCACGCGCCCGGAGTAACCCGCGGGCACTTCGTATGCGATGCTTGTTGCAGCGCGAAGCGGGTTGGGGGAACTCGCGGCCAGCGCGAACGCCGTCGGGAGCGGATCGCCTCGAAGTTCTGGGGCGCCCCTTGCAACCTCCCTCTCCGGACCAACCCCCTGGGCCGGGCCAGCAAGCACACTCGGCGCCCCGCACAACTGTTCCGACCCAAGAGGAGGGTCGTAGCTGACGTTGCCAGTAATCGTAGTGCCGATCGTCGTCAAATCCGTCGTAATCGAGCCACTCTTCCACCACGTGTTCTTCAGTGCGTCGATCGTCACCGTTGCGTCTGACGACACCACGTTCTTCCCGCCTTGCGCGGTCTCTTCAGCAATACTGTTACTCCCTTCTGTTGCGGCCTGGGTGTCAGGCCGCAGAAGCACGCGGTAGCCAGGGTCCGTGTGGAAGTTCTTCTCCAGGCTCGTCTTGAGCACGTTCTGTGAGAACCGTACTGTGTCCCCAGCGGCCGCGCTCGTCCTCGTGTAGTAGACGCCGTTCCTGTTATCGATGATCTCGTTGCACGATACGCGCGTCTCCGCACACTGCTGCAGGTGCAGTCCGCGGTTGGGCCAGAGAGTGATCTCGTTGTTCTCGATCCGCGGGTGTCGATGGTCGCAGCCCCAGAGGACGAGGAGCCCCGTCTGGGCCTGCTGCCCGCCTTCTCCCTTTCCTACGATCGTGTTGGACACGATGCGCAGCGTGTCCTGCCCGACAGGTTGGTCGCAGTAGCTCTTCGACCACTCCGCCTTGATCCCAAAGGCGGACAACCCCAGCGCGTTCTGCCACGTCACCGTCGTGCCTTCGATTCGTGCTGCCGAGTAGTAGACGTGTATGCCCGTTCGGGTCGCGGGCAGGTTCCCACCCGGCGCCCCGTCGATCCAGCTGTCTTTGATCCATGTCTTGGAGCCGTAGTCCACCACCGCCTCGTCCCGGAAGTCATAGACCCGGCTGTTCCACAGCCGCGCGTTCGTCGCGCCGTCGAAGAAGACCGGATCCGTGGCGTGGCCGATCGAGGCGTAGCTCAGGATCAGCCCTGCCTCGCGGCAAGTGATCCCGAACCAGTCGTCTCTCGCCTGCGTCGGAGCATCCGAGGTGAACCACACCGAGTCCGCGCCCGCACCTCCCGTCTCGAGCCAGCCGTCCACCGTGAACTCCACCCGGAGCTGGTCCGCCTCGAAGGTCGGTACGGTCCAGGTCGCGCCCAGGTCCACGTCGTGAGCGAGAACTCTGGTGGGGGCGTCGAGAACCCACTGGTAGGTGTACGGGATCCGCGTATCACGATCGACGTAGATGTCCGCTTTCTCGGTGCTGGCGAACGTGCAGTGGATGAGGTTCCCGCTCAGCGAGTCGACGCCGATCGCGTACTTCGCCCCATTGAAGTCCACGTAGGACAGGCTGCTGAGCGAGTTGTCGGAGGCGTCGAGGAACCGCACGCCGTAGAAGTCCGCCGGGTTCGTCGGTGCCGGGTGGTCGGATCGAATGGCGATGTGCGTCGTGGTGTTTCCGTCCGCGAGCAACCGACCCCGGATGATCAGCTCCGACAGTGAGTCGATCTCATGGGGTTGTCCGGGCTGTTGATCGAGGCCTGCTGCGAAGCCGAGCTTCCTCCCTGCGGGGATGGTCAGGGTCTGGCCAGTGTCGACCAGGAAGTCCCGGTCAAGGCTGACGTCGGTCACGTTGCCCTGCCAGACCAGCGACGAGCTCGCCAGGAGCGCATTCAGCTGCCCGAGCGTCAGCCCTTGGTCTTCCAGAGCCAGCGCACCCCGCGCGTCGCCGAACAGCGTGTTCCCGAGCGTCGCGTCGTCCAGGTCCCCGATGCGGATGCCGTACCAGTCTCCTGCCGCGGGTGAGGCAGCTCCCGAACGGAACTGAACTTGGCTTCCGGTTCCCTGAGTCGTGAGCGTCCCGCTCACCACGATCTCGACCCGCGCAGGGTCCTTTCCTCCATGGGTCGGTGGTCCGGCGTCGATCGGCGCCGCCTTCACGACCGTCGGCGCATCCAGGTTCCACTCATACCCGTCGGCGATCCGCGTGTCCCGGTCGACGTAGATGTCCGCCTTCTCGGAGTTGGCGAACGTACAGTGAATGAGGTTCCCGCTCAGCGAGTCGACGCCGATCGCGTACTTCGCCCCGTTGAAGTCCACGTAGGAGAGGCTGCTCAGAGAGTTGTCCGAGGCGTCGAGGAACCGCACGCCGAAGAAGTCCGCCGGGTTCGCCGGCGCGGGGTCGTCGGATCGAATGGCGATGTGCGTCGTGGTGTTCCCGTCGGCCAGCAGCCGGCCCCGGACGATCAGCTCCGAGAGGGGATCGATCTCGTAAGGCTGTCCGGACTGCTGATCGACGCCGGCCGCGAAGCCGAGCTTCCTCCCCGCGGGGATCGTCAAGGTTTGCCCGGTGTCGACCAGGAAGTCACGGTTCAGGCTGACGTCCGTGACATTGCCCAGCCAGACCAGGGAGGAGCCTGCCAGAAGCGTATTCAGCTGAGCCAGCGTGAGCCCTGAATCCTCCAGCGCCAGGGCACCTCGCGCGTACCGGAACTCGACGTTCGCCAGGGACGCGGCATCGAGGTCCCCGATGCGGATGCCGTACCAGTCGCCGGCGGCGGCTGTGGCCACCTCCCCGCCCCCCAGATAGTGCGTGTTCGCCGCGTCGTCACGGGAAGAGGTAAACGTAACCTCGTTCCCAACCGTACCCGCGACCACCAGACCGGCGGAGGCGGGAACGACGATCTCCACGCGCTGCTGATCGACACCTGCGGCGAGCAGGTCCTCAGTACTGGCGATCACCGTGGCGCCGGCGTTGACCGTGAGCGTGCCTCCCGGCGGCACCTCCACGTCCTGCGTCAGCCGGATCCTGCCGTCCCACTCCATGTCAGGGGGCAGGACGAACGGCTGGTTTGCGGCCGGCGGGTCGTCGTACCTCACGGTCACCTGCATCACGCCGTTCCCACCACCGGGCTCGGTCTCCCAGTGGATGTCGTAGAACGTGAGGCCGCTGTACATCGACTGCTCGCGCCGCATCGAGCACATGTCGGGGTCGCGGTACGCGGTCTCATTCGGGTCATTCGGGACGAACCAGTAGAGGTCGGTGCTCGGGTTGGTCCACGGTGCGAAGACGCTCGACGCACCGTTCCCCCAGAGCTCCTCCACGTCTCCCAGGACCAGTTCGTCCTCGCAAGCCATGCACGACATCTCGTCGAATCCGCTGACCGGATCCGGCACCCAGGTGAGGGTGTCGATCATTCCCTGAGGCACCTCGATGTCGACCGTCGGCGGGAAATTCTCGTCAGGGCAGCAGTCCAGCGGGCACTCGTCCGCACACGGAGGCGGCGTGCAGAACGGCGCGCTCTGCCCTCCAAGCTCGCCCAGCCACCAGCCCGCGATGGAGGGGTTCGTCGGTGTGATGCAGCAGTTTCCGGACCCCTTGTGCGACTGATGGTCCGAAACGTGGGCAATCACGAGCCCGCTGTTACCCTTCACTCCACCGTCACAGGCACCACCTAGGGTCGATCCGTCGGTGAACACCGTGGCCGTGCTATCGCGATTCTCGATTAAGAAGAACTGTTTCGGGTCCTGCGTACGCACGACCGCGAAGGGAGTCACGCCCCCCGAGCCGGCGGTGGAAACGTCCGCGAGGGCCAGGACCTGCTCCGATCCGTCCGTCGTCAGTTGAATGTCGTGCTGCGGTGAGATCCATCCCAGTTTCCACCGCAGGATCGTCTCCATGATGTCGCCCTTGTAGAAATCGGCGACGGTGCCGTCCATGATCCCGTAGCGGCCGATCGACTTGATGTGACCCGGCACGTCCAGTCCGTCCAGCGTGGGCAAAGTGTTCGCGAGGGCGACTAGTGTCCTGTTTGATTAGTTCATGACAGATTGGGATCGATCTGCGAGTCTCTGGCAAGCTCCGTCCAAGGAGGGAAGAGATGCGCACGGGTCGAAGGTTGAATCGCTTCGTCTTGAGTCCGAC
>JBQTGV010000144.1:0-15350 GCA_052390515.1 Candidatus Eiseniibacteriota bacterium
AACCTCGCTCGCCGTCCATGGCTCGCTCGGCTCGTTGTCGCCGGTCTCCGCCGTCCGGGGCTCCGGCGTCGGCGGCCCCGACGCGTGGCCCTGGCGCGACTCCGCCTCCGTGACGCAGCGCTATCCAAGGTACGCCTCGCAAGCATCGGCGATCCGTTGCCGAGCGCCGGTCCCCGCGGAAGCGCGGGCGGCACGGCCCATGGCGTCCAGATCGGCCTCCCGGGCGAGCAACTCGCGCAGGTTCTTCGCCAAGCTCTCCGCGGAAAGCTCGCTCTCCGGCAGAACCCGGGCCCAACCGGCCGCCTCCGCTCGCCTCGCGTTCACCATCTGGTGATCCTCCGCGGCGTACGGATAGGGCACGAGCAGCGCGGGACGCCCCGCCGCAGCCAGCTCCGCGAGCGTCGTGGCTCCGGCGCGCGCCACGACGAGCCGCGCCGCCGCGTACGCCGATCCCACGTCCTCCACGAAGCCGACCAGCCGGACCCAGGAGGGCGTGCCCTCCGCGGCACGGTGCGCCTCGTCCAGCTGCCGGCTGCCCGCCTGGATGACGAGCTGCAGCGCGCTCCCTTCGCCCAGGATCCGAGCCGCGCCCAGGCATGCCAGGCTCACCGCGCGCGCGCCCTGGCTGCCCCCGAGAGCCAGCACGAGCGGGCGTTGCGGGTCGAGACCGTGCGCGCCGCGGAACGACGCCGCGTCGCCCGCCTCGATGCGGGCGCGGACCGGGTTTCCGGTGACCCGCGCACGACCGCGGCGCGGCAGGCGCTGCACCGCCTCGGGAAACGCGACGTGCACCTCCCCGGCGACCAGCGAACCGAGCTTCGTCGCCACGCCGGGAATGGAGTTCTGCTCGAGGACGAGGGTGGGAATTCCCAGGGCCGCGGCGAAGAGGACGAAAGGCCCCGAAACGTAGCCGCCCGTGCCCACGACGAGCTCCGGCTGCTCTCCGACGAGCAGCGCGAACGCCGCCACGCAGCCGGCGGCGAGAGCGAAGGGGAATACGAGCCAGCTCGGGCCGGGTCGCCGCGCGAAGCCGCGCAGCGGCACTTCGCGGACCTCGAAACCCGCGTCCCGGATCCAGCGTGCCCCGGGCTTGCCGCGGGCCGAGGCGAAGAGGACGCGCAGACCGGGCCGACGGGCACGCAGTTCCTCGGCCAGCGCGATGCCGGGATAGACGTGTCCACCCGTACCCGAGACGGCGATCAGCACGCCGGCCAACTCCACTCTCCGCGGGGCACGAACGCCCCTCTCACCCCACCACCCGGTGGCGCCTCGCACCGCTCCTCGCCGCGATGGACAGGAGCAGACCGATCCCGGTCAGGTTGATCATCATGGCCGACCCGCCGTAGCTCACGAACGGCAGCGGCAGCCCGGTCGTCGGCATCAGGCCGGTCACCACCGACATGTTCAGCACGGCCACGACGCCGATCATGGCGGTGACGCCGATGGCGAGGTAGCGCCCGAAGAGGTCCGGCGCCCCCTGCGCGATGCGGAGCCCGCGCCAGAGCAGCAGGAGGAAGAGTGCCACGACGCCGAGCGTTCCGAGAAGCCCGAATTCCTCGCCGAGGATCGCAAAGGCGAAGTCCGTGTGGCAGTCGGGCAGGAAGAAGTCGGACTGGCGGCCGGCTCCCGGCCCGAGTCCGAACATGCCCCCCGATCCGATCGCGACCAGCGACTGCCGCAGCTGGAACCCCGAGCCCATCGGGTCGGCGTCGGGATGCAGGAACCCCTTGAACCGCGAGACGACGTGCGGCTTCTGCAGCGCGAGCACGATCAGGAGGGGGACGGCGGAGAGCGCCGAGCCGAAGAGGTGGGTCAGCCGCGCGCCGCCCATCCACAGCATGATCCCGGTGAGCAGCGTCAGCGTGAGCACGTTCCCGAAGTTCGGCTGGTTCATCAGGAAGAAGGCGTAGACACCCAGCACCATGAAGATCGGTACGACTCCTCGTCGCCAGCAGCGGATGCGCCCTTCGCCGGAGGAGAGGATCGCGGCGACGTACACCACCAGGGCGAGCTTGGCGAACTCGGAGGGCTGGATGACGATGAAGCCGAAGTCCAGCCAGCGGGTCGCGCCCTTCACGGTGCGGGCCAGCGGGAATCCGGGCACCAGGGTCATCGCCAACAGGATCCCGGCGATCATCACCAGCGGCAGCGAGAGCCGGCGCACGACGCGGTAGTCCATCCGCGCCATGAGGGCCAGCAGCCCGAGGCCGATGAATACGCGCATCACGTGCCGCAGCGCCATGGCCGACGGCGAATCGTAGATCGCTTCGGAAACCGCGCTGCTCGACGAGAACACCGTCACCGCGCCGAGCCCCAAGAGCCCCAGCACGGCGAGAAGCAGCATGCGGTCCGCGCACTCTCCCCGCGAGTTCATCCTTCTCCCCCCTCCGGGCCTTGGCGCCCGGCCAGTGCCATGACGAATCTCCGAAAGCGCTCGCCGCGGTCGGCGTAGTTCGCGAACTGGTCGAAGCTCGCGCAACCCGGCGAGAGCAGCACGCGCTCTCCCGGCTTCGCCTCCGCGTGCGCCAGCCGCACGGCGTTCTCCAGATCCCCGGCCCGCACCGTGCGTACCGGCGGCGACCAGGCGCGCTCCATGTCGTCCGTGCCCTCGCCGATGAGCAGCACGAGACGCGTGCCGCGCCGGACGACGTCGCGGATGGGGCGGAAGTCCACGCCCTTGGTCACGCCGCCGGCGATCAGGATGGTGGGCTGGTCCGGGTCGAGAGCCTTCTCCAGCGAGTGCGGATTCGTGCTCTTCGAGTCGTTGACCCAGACGACGCCGCCGATGCGGGCCACCTCTTCCACGCGGTGCGGCATTCCCCGGAAGGACCGAGCCGCTTCCCGCACGGCCTCGTCGGGCAGGCCGATCAGCCGCGCGCACAGCACCGCGGCCATCAAGTTCTCGCGGTTGTGCCGGCCCGGAAGGCTCCACTCGGACAGCGGCACGACGGGCTCGAGCTCTGCGCCGAGGTGCAGCGTGACCCGGCCGTCGCGGAGGAAGCAGCCGCGCGGAGGCTTCGTCTCGTGGCGGAACTCGAACACGCGCGGGGTCTTGGGCGTGAACGCGGCGAGTGTCTCCGCGTCGTCGCCGGGCAGCACCGCCGCGTCCAGCGGTCCCTGCCGCGCGAAGATATTCGCCTTGGCGGCGGCGTAGTGCTCGAGGTCGGGATGCCAGTCCAGGTGGTCGGCCGAGAAGTTCAGCAGCGCGGCGACGTCCGGGCGGAAGTCCTCGCACAGGAAGAGCTGGAAGCTCGACACCTCGAGCACGAGCAGCTCGGGACGCTCGCCGCACACGGCGGTGAGCGGCGTGCCGACGTTTCCGGCGATCACCGTGGATCGGCCCGCCGCGCGCCCCATGGCCCCGACCAGCTCGGTCGTCGTGGTCTTCCCGTTCGTCCCGGTGATGGCCACCACCGGCGAGTCGGTGAACCACCAACCGAGCTCCAGCTCGGAGTGCACCGGAACGCCGGAGTCGAGCGCCCGCTTCAAGATAGCGTGGGACGGCGGAACGCCGGGGCTGGCGACGACGAGGTCCGCACCGCGCAGCACCGCCGGATCGCTCTTGCCGAGCCACGCCGTCCCGCCGGGCACGTCGCCCTCGCCCACGGCGAGCCGTTCCGCCGGCGCGTCGTCGGTGACGCGGACAGTGGCGCCGGCCTCGACGAGCAGGGCGGACGCCGCGCGGCCGCTCCTTCCGTAGCCCAGCACGACGGCCGTCGCTCCGGAGAGCACCGGTCCGCGCTCGTTGCGCCGCAGTTCCGCGATCGGAGCCCCCTCCCCTGACATCATCGTCCGGTCATCGCAGCTTGAGCGTCGAGAGCGAGAGCAGAGCCAGGAGCCCGGCCACGATCCAGAAGCGGATCACGACCTTGGACTCCGGCCAGCCCATCAGCTCGAAGTGGTGATGGATGGGAGCCATCTTGAAGATGCGCTTCCCGCGCAGCCGGTACGAGCCCACCTGCAGGATGACCGACAGCGCCTCGACGACGAAGAGGCCGCCTACGATCACCAGGATGAGCTCCATCTTGATGAGGATGGCGACGATGCCGAGCGCGCCGCCGAGCGCGAGCGACCCGGTGTCGCCCATGAAGATCTCCGCCGGATGGCTGTTGTACCAGAGGAAGCCCAGCGAGGCGCCGAAGACGGCGGCGCAGAACACGGTGAGCTCTCCGGCGCCGGGCACGTAGAGGATCTGCAGGTACTCGGCGATCTTGGAGTGCCCCGACACGTAGGAGAGCAGGGCGAAGGCCACCGCCGCGAACACCACCGTGCCGATGGCCAGCCCGTCCAGGCCGTCGGTGAGGTTCACCGCGTTGGACGTCCCGGTGAGGACCAGCACCACGAAGGGCACGTACAGCCAGCCGAGATCGAGGACACGCTCCTTGAGGAACGGCATCGTCGTCGCCGTCGCGATCTCGCCGCGGTCGAGCGTCAGCAGGATGGAGGCGGACGCCAGGAGCCCGAGCGTGATCTGTCCGGCGAGCTTCGCCCGGCCGATCAGCCCCTTGGGGCGCTTGCGCACCACCTGCAGGTAGTCGTCGAGGAAGCCCAGCGCGCCGAGCCAGATCGTCGCGAAGAGCGCGATGCGCACCTCGCGGTTGTTCAAATCGGCCCACAGGAGAGTCGGCACCGTGATCGCGCAGATCAGCAGCAGTCCACCCATGGTCGGGGTGCCGGTCTTCCCCTGGTGGCTCTCCGGACCTTCTTCGCGGACGCGCTTGACGATGCCCTTCTCGCGCAGCTTGGAGATGACCCACGGGCCGAGCGCGAGCGCGAGCAGGAACGCGGTGAGCGCGCTGTACGCGGAGCGGAACGTGATGTAGCGGAAGACGTTGAACGCGAAGAACTCGTCCCGGAGCGGGTACAGCAGCTCATAGAGCATGGCCCGCTCCCTTCGCGCCGCCGCCCAGCGCTTGGACGACGCGCTCCATGCGCATGCCGCGGGACCCCTTGATCAGGACGGCGTCGCCCGGAACGGCCCACCCGGCGACGAACGCCGCCGCCTCCCCGGAGTCCGCCGTCCAGCGCGTCTCCATCCGCGGCGCGCGGCCTGCCGCCTCCTCGAACCCGGCCTTGCTCTCCGGGCCGACGAACACCGCGAGCGCCGGCGCCGCGACGGCCACCGCCGCACCGATCTCCCGGTGGTAGTCCCGGGACCGCTCGCCGAGCTCGAGCATGTCGCCGAGCACGACGGCCCGCCGCCCGCGCGTCTCGATCCGCGCGAACCACTCCAGCGCCGCGCTCACCGAGGCGGGATTCGCGTTGTACGCGTCGTCGGCCACGAGAACCCCGCGGCAGTCGGACACGCCGAGCCGGCCGGGCACACCGGTGAAGGTGCGAAGCCGTTCGACGCCCTCTTCGAGCGGAACGCCGTGCGCCCTTCCGAACGCGACGGCGACGAGGGCGTTCTTCACCTGGTGCGCGCCCGGCACGGCGAGCTCGGCGGTCGGGCCGGCGGCGATGCGGAACCGCGTGCCGCGGGATCCTGCGTCCACGTCCACTGCGCGGAGGTCGTTCGCCGCGCCGAAGCCCACGCGCAGCACTTCGAGGCCGGAGGCCGCGGCGCGGAGGATCTCGTCGTCCCCATCGACCACGCGAAGCCCTTCTCCACTCACCGCGCGGAGCAGGTCGGTCTTCTCCCGTGCCACCTGCGCGACCCCACCGAAGCCCGAGAGGTGCGCGGGGCCGACGTTCGTCACACAGGCCGCGGTCGGCCGCACGATGCGCGCCAGGCGGGCGATCTCGCCGGGCCGGGATGCCCCGACCTCGAGCACCGCGATCTCCGGCGGCTGCTCCACCTCCAGCAGCGTCCGCGCCAGGCCTTCCACGGTGTTGAAGTTCCCGGGCGAGCGGAGCACGGGGCCACGCGCCTCGAGCACGTGCGCGGTCATCTCCTTCACCGTCGTCTTGCCGGAGGAACCGGTCACCGCGATCACCGGGCACGCCCACGCCTCGCGGGCTTGCAGGGCCAGGCCGGCGAGCGCCTCCCGCGGGTCGGCGACCTTGAGCGCGGCGCGACCCGGGGGCACGTCGCCCGCCCAGTCGCGGGGCACCACCACGACGGAACAGCCGGTCCCGAAGGCGGCCGGGACGAACTGCACGCCCCGAACCCGAGTCCCGTCGAGGGCGAAGAACGCAGTGCCCTCGCGCGACTCCCGGCTGTCCGTGGTGACGGCGTCGAAACCCGCGTCGTCCGCGCCGACGATCTCGGCCCCGACGAGCCGGGCCACCCGGCCCGCAGTCCACCGCGCCAAGGCGATCCCTCCGCTCATCCGCGGCGCCCGTCGCGGGAAGCGGCGACCCTCGCCAGAATCTCCCGCTCGGGGAAGGGGTGGTCTGTGCCCGCGATCGATTGCACCGTCTCGTGTCCCTTGCCGAGCGCAAGCACGACGTCGCCCGGACTGGCCAGTTCCACGGCCCGCGCCAGGGCCTCCTCGCGGTCCATCACCACCTCGACGCGATCGCGATGGGGCGCGGCACCCACGAGCATCGCGGCGACGATGTCGCGTGGATCCTCGTCGCGGGGGTTGTCGGTCGTGAACACGGCGTGGTCGGCGAGCTCCGCGGCGAGACCGCCCATGACCGGCCGCTTCTCCGGCCAGCGGTTCCCGCCGCAGCCCAGCACGACGATCACGCGTCCGCGCGTCAGCGAGCGCGCCGTGCCGATCGCCCGGCGGATGCCGTCCTCGGTGTGCGCGTAATCGACGTACGCCGCGAACGTCCCGCGATGCACGCATTCGAATCGCCCCGCCGGCCCCTTCGCCTCGGCCAGGCCCCGGACCGTGTCGGCGAGCGTGATACCCATCACGTGGGCGAAGGACGCGGCGGCGAGCGCGTTCTCCACGTTGTGCCGCCCGGGGAGCGGGAGCAGGAAGCGCTCGCTGCCCGCGGGCGTCGTCAGGGTGAACTCCGCTCCGTCGAGGGACAACCGGATCCCGTGGGCGGTCACCTCCGCGTCCCCACCTCCCGCCGCGAAGACGAGTGCGTCTTCCACCTCCGCGCGGAAGCGACCCGCCCACGGGTCGTCGCCATTCACGATCGCGCGTGGACCGGCCGGTGCCGATCCCGGCGCGAGCAGCTCGGAGAAGAGCCGGAGCTTCGCGCGTCCGTACTCCTCCAGCGTGCCGTGCCAGTCCAGATGCTCGGGCGTCAGGTTCAGGAAGGCCGCCGCAGCGAAGCTCGTCCCGTCGACGCGGCGAAGGTCCAGCGCGTGCGAGGACACTTCCATCGCGGCGACCTCCGCACCCTCGTCCGCGGCGCGGGCCAGCGTCTCCTGCAGGTCGGGAGCCTCCGGGGTGGTGCGCGCCTGCGGCTGCGCTCCGCGGGGCAGCAGCACGCCGAGCGTGCCGAGCACCGCGGACTTCCGGCCGGCGGCGGTCCAGATGGAGCGGATGAGGTACGTGGTCGTCGTCTTGCCGTTCGTTCCGGTGACGCCGAGGACGGCGATCCGCTCGGACGGGTTTCCGAAGGCCCGCGCCGCCAGCCGGGCGGCGGCGAGCCGTGGATCGGCGGCGGTCAGCCAGGCGCCCTGGGCCGGAGCCGCCGCACCCTCGCGGGCCAGCACCCCGACCGCACCGCGCGTCAGCGCGTCGGCCGTGTAGCGTTCCCCGTCCTCCTGGAAACCCGGCACGGCGACGAAGAGATCGCCCGGCTCCACGCGTCGCGAGTCGATGCGCACGCGGCTCACCGCGCGCTCGCCGCCCCGCACCACGCGGACGCCGGGAATCCCCTTCGCGAGCTCCGCCAGAGTCATCGTCCCCACGACACGCTTCTCCCCCAGCACCGCGAGCGCCACGCCGCCCCGTCCCTTCCGCTCAGCTTCCGAGCGCGACGTCGAGAGCGGGCGGCTCCGACCGGGTGAACAGGATCCCTTCCACGATCCGGCGGAAGCAGGGCGCGGCGATCTGGCTGCCCCAGCCTTCGCCCGCCGGCCGGTCGATCACCACCACGCCGACGATCTCGGGGGCGTCCGAAGGGAAGAACCCCGCGAAGGACGCCACGTGCCGCGACGGATCGTACTTCGCCGTCACCGGGTCGACGCGCTGAGCCGTCCCGGTCTTGCCGGCGATGAGCACGCCCGGAACCCGGGCGGTCTGGCCCGTCCCCGCCTCCACCACCTCGGTGAGCATCCGGGTGAGCGTATGCGCCGTTCTCGACGAGATCACCCGCCGCACGCGGCTTTCGTGGCTCCGGCTGAGGGTCTTGCCGGACGCGCTCTTCGTCTCCCGGATGATACGCGGCCGCATCATCACGCCGTCGTTGGCGACGGCCGCGAACGCGCAGGCGAGCTGCAGCGGCGTCATGGCCACTTCCTGACCGATCGAGATCGTCTCCAGGGACCGCCCCGACCAGTGCTTCGGGCGGCGCAGGATCCCGCTGACCTCGCCGGGAAGCTCGATGCCGGTGACGCAGCCGACGCCGAAGGAGCGCGCGTACTCGTAGAGCAGCTCCTTGCCGACCAGCCGGGCGAAACGTGCCGTGGCGGTATTCACCGACAGCACGAGCATCTCCTCGAGCGTCACCGGACCCTCGTCCTCGCGGGTGCGCAGGCGCTCCCCGCCGGCCAGCTCCAGCTCCTTGCCGGAGTCGACGCGCGTGTCGCGGTCGACGAGGCCTTCCTCCAGGCACGCGGCGGCGGCCACGATCTTGAACGTCGAGCCGGGCTCGGCGATGTCGGTGATGGCGCGATTGCGCCGCGACGAGGCGCTGGACTTGCGCGCCTTCTCCGGGTCGTAGGTCGGCCAGGTGGCCATGGCCAGCACCTCGCCGGTGCGCGGATGCAGCAGCACGCCGGTCGCGGAGCTGGCGTCGGTGCTCTCCACCGTGCGCCGGAGCTCCCGCTCCAGCACGGTCTGCAGCGTGGAGTCGAGCGTCAGCACGACGTTCGCGCCGTCCTCGGGCTGGCGCACGCGCCCATCGGGGATCGAGTAGCGGTAGCCGCGCGCGTTGGCGCCGACGACACGGGAGCCGGGCCGCCCCTGCAGCAGCGTCTCCATGGCCAGCTCGATGCCCTCGATGCCGCGCCCGTCGGCCGACGTCGCACCGATGATCTGCGACCCGAGTCGGCCCTGCGGGTAGAGGCGCTCCGCGCCGCGCGTTCCCCGCGCGTCCGCCGGCAGCGTGACCGCCAGGGAGTTCCCCTCGCGGTCGAGGATCGCGCCGCGGGTGGCCGGGATGGTGAGCGTGCGCTCCTGCTGGTGCTTGGCCTCTTCCCGGAAGGAGCCCGCCTCCACGATCTGCACCTGGACGAGCCGCGCCGCGAGCAGCGCGACGGCCAGTGCGAACAGCACGATTCCGGTCAGGAGCCGCCGCTCGAAACGTTGCGGCACGTGCGTCCGGCGCGTCATCGCCTCCCCTCCCCCCGGGCTCCCCTCAGTCCACCTTCACCCAGAGAACCTCGGGACGGCTCGCGGGCCGGAGCCCCGTGCGCGCGAGACGGTCCTCCAGGTGATTCCAGCCACTGAGCCTCGACTTGCGGGATGCGAGACGCATCACCGAAGTCTCCAGGCTGTCGCGGCGCGCGGTGAGATCGTCGCGCACGCGCAACTCCTGCGAGACCTCCTCCCGGATCCACACCGCGGCGAAGAGCAGCGGGATGGCCAGAAGCGCGGCGCCGGTCAGCCCCAGCACCCTCTCCCGATCCCTCCGGTGACGGCGCGCGGTCTTCGCGGCCTGTCCCGCCCTCTCCGCCGGGTTGCCCGGAATCATCTCGTACGGATCTCCTTCCCCGCCGGAGCGATCCGCTCCGCCGCGCGCAATCGCACGCTCCGCGCGCGCGGATTCGCCCGGATCTCCTCGGGCGAAGCCCCGACCGGCTTCCTGGTGAGCACCTCGAGCCATGCGCGCGCGCCCCCGCACGCGCACATGGGAAGCTCCGACGGGCAGATGCAGTCCCGCGCGGCATCCTGGAACGCGTGCTTCACGCGACGATCCTCGAGACTGTGGTAGCTCAGCACGACGACGCGCCCGCCCGGCGCGAGCACGTCGGGGAGCCCGGCGAGGAATCGGTCGAGCTCGCCGAGCTCGTCGTTCACGGCGATACGGACGGCCTGAAAGACACGCGCGAGCGACTTGTCGCGGGGCTCCCCGGGTCGGCCGGCGGCCGGCATCACCGCGCGGGCCAGCGCCGCCGTCGTGTCGATGGACTCCCGCTCCCGCGCGGCGAGCAACGCGCGCGTCACGGCGCGGGCGTGCGGAACTTCGCCCCATTCGCGAAGCGCGGACTCCAGCTCTTCGGCGCCGACCTCGGCGAGCCACTCGGCGGCCGATCGGCCGCTCCCGCGGTCGTAGCGGAGGTCGAGGGGCGCGTCGGAACGGAAGCTGAAGCCGCGCTCGGGGTCGTCGATCTGCGGCGAGGAGACGCCGAGGTCGAGCAGAACGCCGTCCACCGGGCCGCCGCGCTCCGCGAGAAGCGCCGGCAGGTCGGCGAACGAGGCGTGCACGACCTCGGCGCGCGCGCCGAATCCGGACAGACGCCGCCCCGCCGCATCCACCGCCTCCGGGTCCCGGTCCAGGGCGAGGAGCTGAACGTCGGAACGGAGCCCCAGGAGAGAGAGAGAATGGCCGGCGCGTCCCGCCGTCCCGTCGACCACGCGCTTGGCCCGCGGGGAGGCCCAGAGTCCCACCGTGAGGTCCCGCAGCACGGGCTCATGGTGGAGCTTCACCGTCGGCCTCCTCCCGATTCGCGTCTCGACGACGAACGCCGTCCCCGCCACCGTCACCACCGCACCCCCACGCGGCCGGCCATCCCCGTCCCTCTCCCGGTCACCCCGCGCTCCGCGGGGATCTGTCCTTCTCGAAGAAACCCTTCGCGCGCTCCTCGAACGAACCCTTGATCCGCTCCAGCTGCTTGTCGTACCGCGCCGGATTCCACAGCTCGATATGGTCGAACATGCCGAGCACGAGCACGTCGCCGTTCTTCTCGAGCCCGCCGAGATCCATGTGGATCTGCGGGATGAGCACGCGCCCCACCGTGTCGACCGGCACGTCCATGGTGACCTTGGCCAGCTCGAGCGCGAAGTCGCGGGTCTGCTGATCCTCGAACGGGCGATCGCGGAGGCGTCGCTCGTACGCGGGCCACTCGTCTTCGGTGTAGACGCCGACACAGCCGTTGAACCCCTGGGTGAAGATCAGGACCGGCTCGGGCCCGGCCTTTTCCTTCACTCCGACGATGCGGCGGAAAGTCTTGGGCAGGGCCAGGCGGCCCTTGCCGTCCACGGAGTGTCGGAACGACCCTCGGAAGGAAGCCACGAGCCCGCCCGCTCAAGCGTCCGGAGGCAGAAGACCTGCCGCAACATCGCCACCCACATCGGCACACTACGACCCACTTTGCCGACAGCGCAAGCGGAAATCGCCCCAACTTGCACAAAATCAACGAGCTAGAAGTTTGTCTAGTGCCCGGCGCGGAGGTCGGCGATCACTGGTTCGTGTTGATCGAACAGTTCGCGGCGGCGAGGAGTCCGGCCGGATCCCGGACGCGCAGCGTGAAGTTCCACGTGCAGTTCGCGGAGAAGAGGTCCTGGTACACCGTGGGAGGCTGGTCGCCGATGATGACGAGCTCATCGACATCGTCGCTGGGGAACCGCCGCCAATCGGTGAACGAATCGGCGAGGTGCTCGGAACAAGTGTTCACCGATTCCGCCCGGAGCTGGACGGAATACTCGAGCAGACTCCGCGGCGTCGCCGAACTGCGGCTCGCGTCGGAGGCAGTGATGGCGAAGGTCCACCCGGTCAGCGGCGCGATCCTGCCCCCGCAGCCGATGTTGGTCCCGATGGGCCGGATCTCCGGCAGCGGCGGGATGTCGTCGAAGAACACGTAGAACTGCTTTCTGGCCGGGGAATCGTCGACTGCACCGCGTGCGTCGATGGACCGTGCGCGGAACTCGTACCACCCGTCGTCGAGGCCCAGGAACGTCTCGAAGTCGTCGGTGGTCCGATCCACCCAGTTCTCCGTTCCCGACTCCGAGCGCGGAGCAATGGAACGGATCACGCTTCCCTGCGTGCCTCTCGAGAAGAAGTACAGCGCATCCGTCTCGACGAGCTGATACTGGTACGCCACGACGTCGGAATCGAGGTCCGTGCCCACCCAGAGGAAGCTGACCTCGTTCACGAACGTCGTGTCGGGCGGCGCGATGTCGAAGTACGTGTTGGGGAGGACGTTCGGCGGGGACTCCTTCTCGAATCGGAAAAGGCACCCGGAAACGGCGAGCGCCGTGCCCGCGACCGGCATCCACAATCCGCGCGAGATTCTCACGTTCGCCCCTAAGTCACGGTCTCCACGGAAGTTGGCTAACCTCGTGGGCGACTATAGGAAGACCACCGGGCGGTGTCAAGGCAGCCCCTGGAGCCTCTCCGGGCGCATTCCCACGGCTCCGGACGGCTGGAGGATCACGACCATCCGGAACGGCGGCCGGTCCGACGGCGGCGGCGCCCCCTCGAGCGCGTAGGGCCGTCCCTCCCAGTACAGCCGCACCATGGAGTCGAAGCCGTTGCGGAACACCCAGGCGCTGCGATGCTCGCCCGGGATGCCGGCGAACACGATCGGCTCTTGCGGGTCGAGACTCTCCAGGAACGCCCACCGCCCGACGATACCGCGGGTCCACCGCGACGCCGTCCTCCAGTCGGACTGGCGGTCGAGGTTCCCGAGGATTATCCCCAGCCCGAGCGCGACGGCAAGCGCGCGTGAGGCGATGCGCCCGCCGGGGACGTTCGCTCCGGAGAGCAGGCGGTCGGCCACGATCCCGAGTACGAGGCACGATCCGAAGGACGGCAGGTACACGAAGCGCTCGCCGCTGCCGGGCAACAGCAGGAACGGCGTCGCCGCGCCGAGCACCCAAGCGAGTCCCAGGCGAACGCTCGACGAGCCGCGAACGGCCGCAGCCGCGATCAGCGCGCCGCCGGCGAGCAGCGGGATCCCGAGCGTGGGATCCCGCAGGATCGCGACGAGACCTTCGCCTCCCCCGCTCTCCGCGAGGTCCCGGACCTTCCAGTAGCGCACCGGCACGAACCCCGCGAGCAGGAAGAACGCGACGTTCTCGAGCACGTTCGTGCCGAGGGTCGGACGGTACGGCGAGGCGTCTCCGCCGCGGTCCATCGGCAGCACCACCAGCGCCCAGGCCGCGAGCAGCACGAGGTACGGCATCCCCTCCTCGAGCGAGGGGCGACGCGGCGTCGGCCCGCCGGCGGAGACCGGCGGCCTCCAGGCCGTCGTCAGCAGGAGCAGCGGGACGAAGGCGACCGCGTCTTCCTTGGAGAGCAGCGCCAGCGCGAACGCGGCGACCGAGAGCGTGCGGTCGCGGCGTGTTCCGCGCTCGCGCGCGCGGCGGAAGAGCCACAGCGCGAGCAGAGTGAACAGCGCGGCCCACAGCGACGTCACGCTCGACGCCCACACCACCGCCTCCACGTGGATGAAATGCACGGCGAAGAACAGCGCGGTGAGCAGCGCCGCGCGGACCGGAGCGCCGAGCAAGCTCGCCGCGAGTCGTCCGGCGACGATGCAGACGAGGACGTGGAGCAGGACGCCGGCGGCGTTCCACACCTGGGTGCGGTCCCCGGCGACGCCCTGCAGCACGCCGAAGTGCAGCCTCGGGATCGGCCGGTAGAAATCGACGTCCGTGGTCGAGAGACAGTCGAAGACGTCGGCGAGCGTGCGCAGGGCGTTGCGCTCGAGGTTGAGGAAGTCGTCGGACGCGAAGGAGTGGTCCAGCGTGGGCGCGAAGAGCGCGAACGACACGACGAGCAGCAGGAGCGCGCTCCTCAACGCGGTCTCCGCATCGACGCGCGGTATCCGTCGAGGTACGCCGCCGCGCGCACGAAGTCGAACAGCGCCTCCGCGCCCGCTCCCCGCGGCAGCACGTCGCCGAGCCGGGCCGCGGGTGCCCAGAAGCTCCTGCGGCAGAGCAGGGCGCAGGCGATCTTCTTCGCGGCGAGGCCCAGCCCGTCGCGGCGGAGATCGATGGGCTCGGCGAGCTGCAGGCCGAGCTCGCTGCGGGCGGCCGGAGCCTTGCGCGCGAGAACCGGGAGCATGCGCTCCCCGTAGCGCCGGAGCCGGCGCGCCATCTCCCGCACGGAGTTCAGATCCAGGTGATAGGAGACGGCTCCCTCCGCGTAGCGGAAGCGTCCGCCGTGCGCTCCGAGCCGGTATCCGAACTCCGTGTCTTCGCCGCCGTACTCGTCGAACTCTTCGTCGAAGCCGCCGGCGCGCACGAGCATTGCGCGGGACACCGACGAGTTGCCGGTCATGAAGTAGCGCGGCGGGATCGGCTCGCCCGGCGTCACCTTCTTCACGCCGCGAGAGTCGATGTAGTCGACGAAGGCGCCGCCGCCGACCTCCGGCGCGGTGACGATGTTGCCGAGGACGACCGTGTCGGAACCTTCGTGCGCCGAGCGGTGCGCGGCGACGAAGCCGTCCACGACTTCCATGTCGCTGTCCAGGAAGACGACGACGTCACCCCGCGAAGCGGCGATGCCCGCGTTGCGTGCGGCGCTTCGCCCCCGGTTCTCCGGCAGATGCACGACGCGAAGCTCCATGCGCAGGCCGAGCGCCGCGAGATGATCGCCGAGCCCGGGATCCGCGCCGTCGTCCACCACGACGACCTCGAACTCACCGGCCCCTCGCTGCGCCTCGAGGCTGCGCAGCGTCCGCTCGACGAGGGGACGACGGCCGTGCGTCGGGGTCACCACCGAGACGTTCATGCAACCCCCCGCATGATCACCGCCCGCGCCAGGGAGGGCAGCGCGCGGAGTTCCTGCCGGGAGAGCGCGCCGACCGCTACCAGCGCGACCGGGAAGAGCCCGAGCAGCGCCACGCGGGCGGCGAGACCCGCCGCGAGCGGGAGCCGGCCGCAGACGTCGGCGGCGAGCACCACCGCCGCTCCCGCCACGAGGACGCGCGCCGCGCGGCCGATCTCGAACGGAATGGGGAACTGCCGGTCGGACTCGCGCAGCACCACGGCGGCGAGCACCAGGTTCGTCGCGACCGTGGCCCACGCGGCTCCGAGCTCGTGCCAGATCGGGATGGCCAGCAGGTTGAGCACCGCGTTCACCGCGACCGCACCGAACACGAACAGCGGCATGCGCCGCGTGTCGCCGGCCACCTGCATCCCCGTGCCGAAGGAGTGCGCCGCCGCGTAGAGGCACGTGGTCAGCGCCAGCGGAGGGATGACCGCCGCGGAGGGGGCGTAGATCTCCGTACCCAGCACCGCGACCGCCTCGTGCCGCAGCGCCGCCACGGCCGTCGCGCCGCCCACCAGCACGATGAACAGGTGGCGGAAGACCCGGGCGATCTCCACCGGCCCCCCTCCCTGCCGCGCGCGGGAGAAGGCGAACGAGGGCCAGGCGAGCTGGATGGA
>JBQTGV010000145.1:0-6011 GCA_052390515.1 Candidatus Eiseniibacteriota bacterium
CGCGGGTACGCCACGCAGGACGCAGGTGCGCCCCAGGACCACGGCAACGACTGCAACACCACGGCAGTCGAGGCGACATCCTGGGGACAGGTGAAGGGACTGTATCGCTAACGGCTCGCGTCCCCTCTCTCTCGGGCGGGCCCGTCCCTCGGGATGGGCCCGTTCGTTTGGCGAGGGCGAAATTGACGCGCCGGTGAGCCGAACCTATAATTCGCGGCGTACACCTCCTCGCCCTTCGCCACCCCGGGTGCCTGTCGCATGAGTCACCGTCCACTGGAGCCGGCCGGGCCGCTCCGGGCAGCGTCGTGGAACGCCTTCGCCGCGTTCGGGCTGGTGACGCTCGCCGCCGCGCCCTCGGCCGGGGCGAGCCGGGTGCTCGAGTCCGACGCGGCCCACGCCGTCGTCGAGATCCTTCCGGGAAGCCCTTCGGTCGAGACGGTCGTCGGCCCCGGCGGCCGGTACGTTCGCCTCCGGTTCGACGACGCGGGAATGACCGAGGAGGCGGGTCGACCCGAGGTTCCCGTGGGCAGCTTGCGGCTCGCCGTTCCGCCGGGCACGGTGCCGGTGCTTTCGGTGCGAAGCCAGCAGTGGTCGGCGCCTCGCGCGGGGCCGGTCACGCCGCTCCCCGAGCGGATCGCGGTGCGGGATCCCTCCGGGCCCGATCGTGTCGACGAGCTACCACCGATCGAGACCGACGCCTACCGCGCGGCCCCGCAGTATCCCGCGGAGCCCTTCGCCCTGTCCGAGATCCGGGATCTTCGCGGGCTCGCCACCGTGAACGTCCTCTGGCACGGCGTCCTCGCCGACGTGGCGGCCCGCTCGCACCGGGTGCTGGAGTCCGCCGTCCTGGAGGTGCGCTTCGTCCCCGATCCGCGGCGAAGAGCCGAGCCGTCGGTCCGGCCCGCGCCGCCCGACCCGCTCTGGGACCGCACGCGGCGAGGGGTCGTGGCGAACTTCGAGCAGGCCAGAACCTGGGTGCGCGGCGGTCTGGGCGACGGACCGAGCGTGGGCGACACACCGTGGGGCGCGGGAACGCAGGTCAAGGTGCGCATCGGCCAGACCGGCCTCGTGGGAATGACCTTCACCGATCTCGCCGCCGCGGGGTTCCCCGCGGGCGTGCCCATCGCCCAGGTTTCGGTCTACCAGCGGACGTTCGACGTCGACTCTGTCGACGACGCGGCCGTTTCCGCAGCGGGCCTCTTCGTGCCGATCCCCGTTCCCGCGCTCGTACGCGACGACGGCGACGGGACGTTCGACGCCGGCGACGCCGTGCTCTTCTACGGGCGCTCCTTCCGCGACCAGTGGATGACCTCGGGCTGGGAGCACGAGGACAAGTTCCAGACGGACAACTTCTACTGGGTGCGGGCCGATCCCGCCGGTGGCGCGCGCATGGCGCCGCGCGCCGCGCAGCTGCCGAACGCATCGGCGGACTCGCTGGACTCGACTCCTTCGACCGTGTTCCGCGAGGATGACGTGCGCTACCACGACCGGCCGGCGGACTTCGGGCCGGGAATCGAAGCGTTCGAGTCCGAGTTCTTCTTTCGCAACAACGGAACGTTCCTGACCGACCCGCCGAACGGGTGGACGTTCAGCGACCCGTTCGACGTGACGAACCCGGTGCCGGGCCGGCCGGCGACGCTGCTGGCGCGGGTATGCGGCCAGGGCAAGCCGGTGCTGTCCGCCTTCTCGAACGTGGTGACCTTCACGGTCAACGGAAACCAGGTCGGGCAGGACACGTTCTACAATTGCTCCCTCTACACTCCGGGGAGCTGCAACACGTCCAGCGCGGTCGGCGACCCGGCGCGCGTGCTGTGGATGCACTCGATTCCCGCGGGAGTGCTGCCCGGTACCAACACCTTCGACTTCCGCGGGCGCTCGTTCCTCGGATCGACCACGACGACGGAGGTAACCAACACTCGCTTCCTCTTCGACTGGTATCAGGTGACGTACGACCGCGAGCTGCTGGCCGCGGCCGGCGCGCTCGGTCTGAGCACCGCGAACGGTACACTTGCGGAACAGCGGATCCGTGTCCGCGGCTTCTCCGGCAGCGACATCCTGCTTCTCGACGTCACCGATCCGGCGAATCCGGTGAACGTCGCGGTCGACCCCGGGCAGGTCGTCGGCGCGTTCGACCTTCGCTTCGGTCACGACAACGCCGCGGGAACGGGCGAGTACCTGGCCATCCAGGAGTCTCTCGTCCCGGCGGTACCGGTCGGGGACCTCGCCCTTGTGGCGCAGCCCGGCGTGCTCGCCGGCGGGGTGGGGGCGCGCTGGACGGCCGTGACCCACGACGCGTTCCTTGCCGGCACGCAGGCGCTGGCCGCGCACCGCTCGGCGCGACACTCGACGCACGTGGCCGCCCTCTCCGAGGTGTGGGACGTATTCGGGAACGGCGCGCGTCATCCCGACGCGCTCAAGGCCTTCGCCGCGTACGGCTATCACCGCTGGGCGGACCCCATCGTGTTCCTGTTGCTCGTGGGAGACGCCAGCGAGGATCATCGCCGGGTCTCCGCCGACGCCGACGTCGACTACTTGCCGTCCCACAGTTTGTGGGCCTCGTACGAGGGATCGCCGGAAGATACCGACCAGTACTACGCCGAGGTCACCCGTGCGACGCCCGGCTCGGGCCCGTGGGACGACCTGGCGGATCTGTACGTCGGGCGACTCCCGGTCGGAACCACCGCGGAAATGGACTGGAACGTCGACCGCATCGTCCGCTACGAGAGCGAAGACCCCGACGGCGTGTGGCGGCGGAAGACGCTGTTCGTGGCCGACGACGCGTTCAGCGGCAGCCTC
Source organism: Candidatus Eiseniibacteriota bacterium (assembly GCA_052390515.1). GTDB lineage: Bacteria > ARS69 > ARS69 > ARS69 > ARS69 > JBQTGV01. Next base: position 2,797 of record JBQTGV010000145.1, read on the forward strand.
GGCGGCGGCGCCTCCTCGAGCGACCAGTATCGATTCACCGAGGGGGAGCTGCAGTTCTGCTCGGAGACGAAGGCTTACGCGGACTCTCTCGCGGTGCATCCCCACGACGCGCTGCTCCCCGACGTCCTCTGCATGGGCGACTGGAGCCATCCCTGCTCGACTGCCTGCTACCGGTGCAGCCCCACCGGGTGCGACCCGGACACGATCAGCTGTGACCCCCCCGCCTGCGGCCTCTGGTATCAGTGCCGGACGTCGACGACCGTCGACCCGAACGAGTGGAGCGAGGAGTACGCCTGCATGCGCCGGGAGGTGAGGAACGCGGTCCTGCCCGAGATCCGCGACAAGCTCAACGACGGCGTGCTGGTCTGGAACTTCGAGGGCCACGCGAACCGGTTCTTCTTGACGCACGAGAATGTCTTCCGGCACGACACCCAACAGAAGGACGTCGACGTACTGACGAACTTCGGGAAGCCGTTCATCCTGCTGGGATTCGCCTGCCACCTGGCCGAGTTCGACCGCTCGGACGAGGCAGTGCAGGGCGACTGCCTGTCCGAGAGGCTCATGAACGTGGTTCAACTGGGCGCCACGCAACCGGGCGGCGCCATCGCCAGCTTCTCGAGCTCCGGGTTCGAGTTCCTCTCCCAGAACCTCACGTTCAACCAGCACGTGCTGGACGCGTTCTTCTATCCCGAGAAGGCGGCGAACCCCTCGGTCCTGGACGGTGGCGGGGCGACGCTGCCGCCGCAGGTCGAGGCGGGCAGCTACCGCTGGACGCTCGGGGAGAGCACGACCCGTTCTCGACTTCTGTATCAGGACGACTTCACGGGCGCGGGGCAGTCGCGGCAGGCCGCCCAGCGGTTCGTGCTCCTCGGGGATCCGGCGGTCGAGCCGAACGTCGGGATCCCCTCGCTCCGCGTGACGATCAACGGCCTGCCCGTGGAAGATCCGGAAGACGGCTACTTCCTGGACCCCGAGACCACCGTCGGGTCGGTGACCGTCGAGGTGACCGCGGACGACGGCCGCGGGGTCGTGGCCTGGCAGGTCCTGGACTCGGCTCACGGCGAAGTTCCGCCGGTCGCCTACCAGGTCGCCGTGGTGGACTCCTCGGCCGACGGCGTCGCGTTCCGCAGCACGCTCACGCACTCGTTCCAGCCGAGGATCGACGACTACGTGATGACGTTCCGCGCGGTGGACGGATCCGGCGTCGCCGCGGACTTCCGCCTCTCCATCACGAACCTGTTCCAGTTCTCGGGTGGGGAGCCGGCCGCCTTCCCGAGCCCCTTCGAGGACGAGACCACGATCCTCTACCGCCTCACCAACCGGGCCACGTCCGTGAACGTATCGGTATTCACCGTGAACGGTCGGCGGATCCGCGAGTTCGACGAAGGCCCGCGGGAACCCAACGTGCAGCACCGGGTGCGCTGGGACGGGCGCGACGAGCGGGGGCGCGACGTGGCCAACGGCACGTACTTCGTGCGACTGGCCGTCTCGGGCGACGACCGCGAGCTCGCCCGCACCATCGCGGTGGCGAAGATCCGCTAGGCCGCCTCGAGGCCCGCGGGTACACTGCGAAGGCCGATGAACCGACCGCGAGATACGGTGCTCTTCCGGGAGCTCGCCACCCTCGTCACCGAGGGATCCCTGCCCGAGTCGACCGAGATCGACACGATGGACACGCTCGGCATACTCCGGGTGATCCACGAGCAGGACCGGCTGGTCGCGCCGGCTGTCTGGCAGTGCGCGCCGGAGATCGCGCGGGTCGTGGACCGCGTGACGGAGAGCTTCCGCCGCGGCGGCCGCCTGATCTACATCGGCGCGGGGACTTCGGGGCGGCTGGGGATCCTCGACGCGGCCGAGTGTCCGCCGACCTTCGGCACGGATCCCGAGGAAGTCGTCGGCATCATCGCCGGAGGGAAGGACAGCGTCTTCCGCGCGCGGGAGGGAGCCGAGGACGACGCGGAGGCGGGAGCGCGGGCGGTGGACGAGCACGCGGTGGGGCCGGCAGACACCGTGGTGGGCATCGCCGCGAGCCGCCGGACGCCCTACGTGAGGGCGGCGCTCGCGCGCGCGCGGGAGCGGGGCGCCTTCGCCGCGCTGGTCACCTGCAATCCGTCGTCCCCGGGGCCGAAGGATGCGGACGTGGACGTGGTGATCGCTCCGGTGGTGGGCGCCGAGGTCATCGCCGGGTCCACGCGGATGAAGGCCGGCACGGCGCAGAAGCTCGTGCTCAACATGATCTCGACGGCGGCGATGGTGCGCCGCGGGAAGACGCTCGGGAACCTCATGATCGATCTTCGCCCGGGAAGCGCCAAGCTCGTGGAGAGGAGCCGCGGGATCGTGGCCCGCGTCGTCGACTGCGGCTACGACGAGGCCGCCCGGCTGCTCGACGAGGCCGGCGGCAGCGTCAAGACCGCGATCGTGATGGGCCGGCGAGCGGTGGACCGCGCTGCCGCGGAGCGGATCCTGGCCGAGGCGGGAGGGTTGGTGCGGCGGGCGCTGCTCGCGGGGGGCGGCTCGTGAACACGCTCGCGCGCTTCGATCCGCATCGGCCCATGAACGTGCTCGGGCTCATCTCCGGCACTTCGGTCGACGGCATCGACGCGGCGCTCGCCGAGATCCAGGGCGAAGGCGCGGACCTTCGCCTTCGCCAGATCGCCTTCGCCACGGTTCCTTACGCGGATCCGGTGCGGAAGCACATCCTCGCGGTCGCGCGCGGTGAGCCGCGCTCCGCCGCCGAGCTGTGCCGCCTGGATCACGCCGTCGGGGACGCGTTCGGCGCGGCCGGGCTCCGCGTCCTCGCCGAGGCCGGCGTGGCGCCGGAGCGCGTGGACCTCGTCGGCTCCCACGGGCAGACCGTCTTCCACGACGGGGACCGCCGGGAGACGTGGCAGATCGGGGAGCCGACCCGCATCGCCGAGAGCATCGGCGCGCCCGTCGTGTCGGATTTCCGCCGCGCGGACTTGGCCGCGGGCGGGCACGGCGCTCCACTCGTACCGCTGTTCGACGCTCTCGTCTTCCGCAAGACCGACACGGGCCGGATCCTGCTGAACATCGGCGGCATCGCCAACGTGACCGTGCTGCCGAAGGGCAAGGGCACCGACGGCGTCTTCGCCTTCGACACAGGCCCGGGCAACGTGCTCATCGACGAGTTCCTCTCGCACGCGAGCGGCGGCCGGATCTGCTTCGACGAGGGAGGGCGGCTCGCCGCCCAGGGC
>JBQTGV010000146.1:0-9369 GCA_052390515.1 Candidatus Eiseniibacteriota bacterium
GGAATACGCCCTCGAGCTCCTGGATGATCTTGCCGTTGCCGCGCACCGGCCCGTCGAGGCGCTGCAGGTTGCAGTTCACCACGAACACGAGATTGTCGAGCTGCTCCCGCGCCGCCAGCGTGAGCGCCGCGGTGGCCTCGGGCTCGTCCATCTCGCCGTCGCCGCAGAACGCCCACACGCGGGTACCGCTCGTGCGGGCGATCCCGCGCGCCTCGACGTAGCGGTTGAATCGAGCCTGGTAGACGGCGTTGAGCGGGCCCAGGCCCATGGACACGGTGGGGAACTCCCAGAAGTCGGGCATGCACTGCGGGTGCGGGTAGGAGGGAAGGCCCCGGCCCGGGACCACTTCCCTGCGGAAGTGGTCGAGCTGGTCCTCGGTCAGTCGACCCTCCAGGAACGCACGGGCATACAGCCCCGGCGCTGCGTGCCCTTGGTAGAAGATCTGGTCGCCCGGACCGTCGTCCTTGCCCCGGAAGAAGTGGTTGAAGCCCACCTCGTAGAGCGAGGCCGACGACGCGTAGGTGGAGAGGTGGCCGCCGATCCCGGCGAAGCGATTGTTCGCCCGCGTGACCATGGCCATCGCGTTCCAGCGGATGAGCCGGCGGATGCGCCGCTCCATGTCCTCGTCGCCGGGGAAGTGCGGCTCGTCGGAGGGCGGGATGGTGTTGTAGTACGGCGTGCGGGTGAGCGCGGGCAGCGCCACGTTGCGGCGGCGCGCGTGATCGAGCAGGCGCCGCATGAGGAACGCGGCGCGCTCCGGACCAGCTGCGGCCAGCACGGACTCGAGCGACTCCACCCACTCCGCGCTCTCGCGGGGATCCGAGTCGGGTACCTGGTCTCGGGACTCCGGGAACATGCTGCCTCCGATCCTCCGCCCGGCCACACCGCCGGAGACGATCCAGATTCGCGCGAATCCGTCGGATCAGCAAGGGGCGACGGGCTCCTTGACACCATCGGAACGTTCCCCTAGCTTCGCGAGGCCTCTCGGGCCCGTAGCTCAGATGGATAGAGCGTTGGTCTCCGGAACCAAAGGCCGGAGGTTCGAATCCTCTCGGGCCCGCCATTCGTCCGGGCGCCCGGCTTCACGGTCGGGCGTCTCGTCGTTCCCTCCGGTGGCGGTCGCGTTGCCGCCTGCGGGGCGCTCTGTTACGATCCCGCCGTCCGAATGAAGAGGGGCGAACGTCGTTGCCGCGATTCGGCCTGACGATCCTGCTGGGCGCCGCCATCGCCTTTTTCGTGACGCCACCGTTCGCCCGCGCGCAGTCGGGCGCCGGCACGCTCATCTACGGCCGCGGGATGGACGCCGTGGGGCTCGACCCCGCGCACGAGTCGGACGGCGAGTCGTTCAAGGTCTGCGACAACCTGTACGAATGCGTCGTCCGGTTCTCCGATCACGGCACCGACGTCGAGCCCGGGCTGGCCACGTCGTGGACGGTGAGCGCCGACGGCACGGAGTGGACGTACCAGCTTCGCCCCGACGTGGTCTTCCACTGCGGCGACGCGCTGGACGCGGCGGCCGTCGCCTACTCGCTGGAGCGGCAGTGGGCGGCGCGCAGTCCCACACACGAGGCCCACGGAGTCGGCGGACCTTATCCGTTCTGGGGATACGTGGGGATGGACGCGGTGCTGGCGGGCGTCTCCGTGGTGGACTCTCTCACCGTGCGCTTCCGCCTCCATCAGCCGAGCGCCCCTTTCCTGTCGAACCTCGCCTGCAACTTCGCTGCGGTGGTCTGCCCGCGTCACGCGCGCGAGCGTGGCCAGGAGTTCTTCCGCGAGCCCTGCGGCACCGGCCCGTTCCGCTTCGTCGAGTGGACGCAGGGGGAGAGCGTCGTGCTGGAGCGGTTCCCGCGCTACTGGGGCGTCCTCCCGCAGCTCGACCGCGTCGTGTTCCGCTCCATCCCGGAGAACTCGGCGCGCTTCTTCGAGCTGCTGTCCGGATCGATCCACGTGATGGACGGTGTCTCTCCGGGGGACGTGTCCGCCATCGAGAGCAACAAGAGCCTCGAGCTGCTCGGCGCTCCCGGAATGAACGTCGCCTACTTGGCCATGAACCTGGACCATGAGCCCTTCGACGACCCGCTCGTGCGACGGGCCGTGTGCCACGCGGTGAACAAGCAAGCCATCGTGAGCGGCCTGTACGCGAACCTCGCCGAGCCCGCGGTGGGGCCGGTCCCGCCCAGCGTCTTCGGAGCGCACCCCGGCATCGAGGATTACGCGTACGATCCCGATCGGTCGCGGCAGCTCCTGGAAGAGGCCGGCTACCTCGACGGGTTCGAGACGACGCTGTGGACCATGACCGGACCGCGGCCGTACATGCCGCAGCCGGTGCGGCTGGCGCAGCTCATCATGGCGGATCTCGCCGCGGTGGGGATCCACGCGAAGATCGTCAGCTACGAGTGGGGCACGTATCTGGACCGCATCCACCGCGGGCACCACGACATGGCGCTGCTCGGCTGGCAAGCGGACAACGGGGACCCGGACAACTTCCTGTTTGTGCACTTCGACAAGTCCGCGGCCGAGCCTCCGGCCGGGAACATCGCCTTCTACCGGAACGAGCGCGTGCACGAGCTGCTCGTCGCCGGGCAGCGTACCGCCCGGACCGAGGAGCGCCTGGCGTGCTACCGCGAGGCCCAGGAGATCATCCACGAGGACGCGCCGTGGGTGCCGCTGGTGCACACGAAGGAGCTGGCCGCCGTCCGGCAGGACGTGCAGGGCTTCGAGCTGCACCCCACCGGCCGGGTGCTGCTGTCCCGCGTCTCGCTGGCCCGCTGAGTGCCGCTCGGTCTCCGGGCTGCCGATCAAGCTACGGGGAGGGCCGGTCGATGACGGAACGTGCGCTCGATGCCCCGGGCGTCCCGATCTTCTGGGGCCGTGCCGGGTTCCACGTCGCGAACCCGAGACGAGGACGCGGAGCATGAGGCGATCGGCGTGGGCGGGGTGGCTGCTGGCCGCGGTGGTCGGCGCGCGGGCGGCGGAGCCGCCGCAGACTTTTCAGGACATCTCGTTCGACGCGCTCGAGCACTACTCCCTCGGGGCCTTCTTCGAAGCGCGGGACCGCCTGCCCGAGGCGATCCAGGAATACCGCATGGCCCTGGCGGAGAACCCGGACAACGCCGAGATCCACGGGAGTCTGGCGCGTGCGCACCTGCGGCTCCGCGAGACCACCGAGGCTCGCACCGCGGCGTCGCGCTCGCTGGAGCTGGATCCCGAGAATCTGGACGCGCTGGAGGTGATGGTCCAGGTCGACCTGGGCGATCGCAACCTTGACGGCGCGATCGCCGGGCTCACCCGCATCGTGGAAGTCGCGCCGGACGGGATCGAGGCGCGCCTGCGTCTCGCCGACCTGCTGGAGCGGCGCGGAGACCTGGAAGGAGCGATCGCCCACCTGCAGGAAGTGACCCGCGTGCGGGCCGGCCTCGCGCAGGCCCACTACCGCCTGGGGTCGCTCTTCGGCCGCCTCGGCCGCTCCGAGGAAGCGCTCGCCGAGTACGAGACGGTGATGCGCATCGATCCCACGTTCGTCGACGCGGTGGTGCGCGCCGCGACGGTCCGCGAGATCGACATGGATCTCGAGCAGGCCGCGGAGCTGTATCGCCGCGCGTTGGACCTGGACCCGGACGACATTGGAGTGCGGCGCCGGTTGCTCCGCGTGCTGCTCTTGCTGGACGACGGCGAGAACGCACGCAAGGAAGCGGAGGCCATCCTGCAGCGCGACCCGGCGGACGTGGAGGTGCGGGAGCAGTACGGCCTGCTGCTCGTCCGCTCCGGGGACGCGGAGGGCGCGGTCCGGGAGCTGCTGCGCGTGCAGGAGACCGCGCCGGAGCGGATCAGCGTGCGCAAGCATCTCGCCCGGCTGTTCTGGGACGCGGAGCGGCTCCCCGAGGCTCGGCGTCAGTTCGAGGAGATCCTCAAGCTGGAGCCGACGTTCACCGAGGGGTGGATCTCTCTCGGATACCTGCTCGTGCGCGCCGGCGAGCTTGCGGGTGCGGAGAAGGCCTTCGAGACGGCGGCCGCGCAGGATCCCGCCCACGCCGGCGTCCACTTCTATCTCGGAATCTGCCGGAACCAGCAGGAGCGCTGGTCGGACGCGGTCGTTGCGTTCCGGCGCTCGCTGGAGCTGCGTCCGGAGAACTCCCGCGCCCACTACGGCCAGGGAATCGCGCTCGACCGACTCGGCCAGGTCGAGGAGGCGGCGGCCCAGTTCCGCGAGGTGGTACGCCTCGAGCCGGAGAACGGCGAGGCACTCAACTACCTGGGGTACATGCTCGCGGAGAAGGGGGTACACCTGGAGGAGGCGGTAGCCGTGCTGCGCCGGGCGGTCGCCCTGGAGCCCGAGAACGGGTACTTCCTGGACTCGCTGGGCTGGGCGCACTTCCAGCGGGGCGAGTACGCCGAGGCGAAGGTCCACCTGGAGAAAGCCGTCGAGCGGGTTCCCCGCGATGCGGTCATCCGGGAGCACCTGGGCGACGTTCTCGACGTCCTGGGGGACGACGAGGCGGCGAGGGAGGCCTGGAAGGAGGCGCTCCGGATCGATCCTCAGGCGAAGGGCCCCCGCTCGAAGCTCGCCCAGGACTAGGGTAAAGTGGGGTTCACTGGGCCGAGCGCCGTCCGGGGCCGGAACCTGCCGGGGTATCGCGGGTTCTGGGGGCCTAGGAGGTGACCATGCTTCGAGCCCGGAAGGCCGGACCGGAACCGCAGTGGAGGCCCTCCTTGCGAGACGAGCGCGCCGACGAGGACCTGATGCTCTCGCTCAAGGAAGGCGACGATCGCGCCTTCGCCGAGCTCATGCGGCGCCACCGCGGCCCGATCGTGAACTACGTCAACCGCCTCATCGGAGACCGGGACCGCGCCGAGGACCTCGCCCAGGAGGTCTTCCTGCGAGTGTACCGCCACGCGGGCACGTATCGGGTGACCGCCCGCTTCACGACCTGGCTCTACACGATCGCCTCGAACCTGGGCAAGAACGAGCTCCGCAACCGGGCCCGCCGCAAGAACGTGTCCATGGAGGATTCGCCCTACGAGCTGGGTCAGGACGATTATCATTTCGGGACGAGGGAGGACTTCCTCGCCCCGGACCGCGTGGCCGACCTGAACGACCGGCAGCGCAAGGTCCGCCGGGCGATCGATTCGCTGCCCGAGCACTTCCGGCTGATGCTCGTGCTCCGCGACATGGAAGGCTTCGCCTACGAGGAAATCGCGTCGATGCTGGATCTGCCGCTCGGCACCGTGAAGTCCCGGATCAACCGGGCGCGACTGGAGTTCAAGAGGCGGGTCGAACCGCTGATCGAGTCGGCGCGGTCGAACGATCCGGCGATCTTCTGGAAGTCCTCCCGCCGCCCGGGTGGCGAGCGGGACGGTGCCGCGAACGAGGGGGGAGGAGGAAACAGCACGTGAACTGCCATCGTGCCCGGGAGCTGGCGTCGGAAGCCGTCGACGGAACGCTTCCCGCGGATCTCTCGACGGGATTCCGCGCGCATCTGGGAGCCTGCCCGCCGTGCCGCCTGTTCTTCGCCGAGCTGAAGGACTCGCTCGCGCTGCTCTCGGAGCTCCCTGCCGTGGAGGTGGGCGACGCGTTCGACGAGGCGGTCTGGGCGAAGCTCACCGCGGAGCAGTCGAGAGGGGTGCGGAGATTCTGGAAGGACCTGTGGGCCGCGGTCGACGTCGGGGCCTGGAACCGCGCGTGGCGGCTCGCTCCGCTCGGAGCGGCGGCGGCGGTGCTGGCCGTGTTCGCGTTGACCGGGGAGCCGGACTATCCGGCGCTGGCTGGCGACCCGCCGAGTGACGAAGGGTCGGCCGCCGGCGAGGGCGCCGTGCTCGCCGATCTCGGGCCGGCCTCCGCCGTGGACCAGGTCGTCGCTCCGCTCGAGGAGACCGGCGAGGAGGTCGTCGGGGAGATGCCCGAGGCGATCGAGGTGTACCTGCGCAACGGCGCGCGGGACCTTCGGCTGGAGACCACCGATCGGCTCCGCCGCGCCAATTACAGCTATCCGCTCCGTCGAGTGGGAGAGCCCGGGCTCATCCGTGTCGGGACCACGACAGGCTATGGCGCGCCGAGCGCCGGGCGCCCGGTCTCCGACGCGGGAGCAACCGTGATCTCTTTCTGAGAGCGCCGTGAACCTCCGCATCGTTTCGCCGGGTCTCGCCGTGACGGCGCTCGCCGCCTGCGCCGCCGTGGCGCGCAGCGAGGTCCCCGAAGGCCGCCTCCGCGACATGCGCTGGGAGGACCGCGTGTTCCTCGTGGTCGCCGACGGCGGTCCGGATCGCGTTCCGTTCAAGGAGCTGGTGGAGAACCCGCACGGCTTCCTCTGGAAGAGACGCGTCGGCTGCGCCGTCTACGTCGAGGACCGGCGCTTCCTCCTGACCACGCGTTCCGTGGTGGGCGAGAACCCACTCGTGGAGATCTTCAACGACGCGGGCGTGCACGTCGTCGCGCGCATCGTGGCTTCGGACCGCCATCTGGATCTCGCGCTGCTGGAGGCGCTGGAGGACCTGCCTCGCACCGAGGGGCTCGAGTCGCTGCGCGCCGCGGCGGATCCCGCGCAGGGCGCGGCCTGCATGGTACTGGGAAGCGCGTACGGCCAGCCACTCTCCGCGTGCCTGGGAACGCTCGGCGAGGGTGTCGTGATCCTCTCCGCGGGCGTTCCGGTGCAGGTCCGCCGCGTGCACGTTCCCATCTATCCGGGGGACTCGGGCGGCCCGGTACTCGATCCGTCGGGCGCGTTCCTCGGCATCGTGACCGCCGCCGCGCACCGCGGGCCGGACGAAGCGGGAGCCGTGCTGGAGCGCTCCGGCGAGATGGGCGCGGAAGAGGGCCGCTCGCGGCCGGCGGCGACGTCGGGATTCGTGCTACCTGCCGCCGCCTGCGAAGGTGCCTGGCGCGACCTCCGCACCTACGGCCGCGTGCGTCGCGGCTTCCTCGGAGTGCACATGCTGCCCACGTCGGAGGAGGGTGGAGCACGCGTGCTGCAGGTCCTCCCGGGCGGACCCGCGGAAGCGTGCGGACTCCTTCCCGGCGACCTGATCATCTCCTTCGGCGAGCGGCCCATCACCAGCCCGCGACAGTTCTGCGCGCTCGTGGCGGCGTCCAAGCCGGACGCGCAGATCGACCTGCGTCTGATTCGCGGCGACGAGGAGCGCTTCGTGACCACGCGCCTGGGTGAGGCCGTGCGCCTCCCCGGCATCTTCCGGCTGAACATCCAGCCGGGACGGCCCGACGCGGCGCTCGCCGGCGGGGACGAACCTCCGTCGAATTGACCCTCCGGGGGCAGAGTGATAGCGTGCGCGCCCCCGAGGGACCTCATGAGTCGATCCCCGCGCAGCGCCGCCCGACTCCCGTCGTGACGAGCATCCCCGCTGTTCGGGTCGAGCTGGGCGAGCGGTCCTACGACGTGCTGATCGGTGCGGGCGCCCTCGGTGAGCTGGTGGCGCGGGCGGCGGCCGGCGCAGGCGCCGTGAGGGTCGCCGTCCTGGCCGACGAGACCGTCGCCTCCCTGCACGGCGCCGCGGTCGGAGATGCCTTCGCCGGCGCCGGCCTCGCATCGGAGCTCTTCGCGATGCCCGCCGGGGAGAGCGCGAAGGATCTCGCCGTCGTCGAGCGCACCTGCCGTGCTCTCGCGCGGGCGGGGTGGGAGCGCTCCGACGTCATCGTGGCGCTCGGCGGCGGGGCCGCGACGGACGCGGCCGGCTTCGTCGCCGCGGTCTACCTTCGCGGCGTGCGCTGGCTCGCGTTGCCCACGACGCTGCTGGGACAGGTGGACGCAGCCGTCGGCGGCAAGACCGCGGTCGATCTTCCCGAGGGGAAGAACCTGGTGGGCGCGTTCCACCAGCCGTCGGCGGTCGCCTGCGATCCGCGCTTCCTGCGGAGCCTCCCCCCGCGCGCGTTCCGCGCCGGCCTCGCCGAGGTGGTGAAGACCGCGTGGCTGGGCGACGCGGACCTCTTCGCGCAGCTGGAGCGCGATCCGGGATGGCACGCCGGGCACCCCGCGCTCGCCGACGTCGTCCGCCGCTGCGTGGCGGTGAAGGCGTCCATCGTCTCCCTCGACGAGCGCGAGGCGGGGCTGCGCGCGCGTCTCAACTTCGGACACACCCTCGGCCACGCGATCGAGGCCGAGGCGCGCGGCAAGTGGCTGCACGGGGAGGCTGTGGCGATGGGGATGGTGGCCGCGGTACGCATCTCCGTGGACCGCGGGCTCTGCGAGGAGCGCCTGCTGGACCGGCTGGTGATACTGCTCGAGCGCATGGGACTGCCGACGCGCGACCCCGACCTCGATCCCGCGGCCCTGGCGGCGCGCCTGCGCGTCGACAAGAAGCGGCGCGGCGGCGTGCTGGCCTGGCAGTTGACAGAGGGATTGGGCGTGGTTACCGTCGCGCGCGATCTACCGGAGGAGGCCCCGCTCGCCGCCGTCGAATACCTTCGTCGCTGAGGTGGACATGCGGCCGGAACGAAGGTTCGTCGAGGGCTTGTCCGTCGAGCTTCCGGCGCTCGTCGCGGCGCTTCGCGCGGATGCGCCTCCCCGGGACGTGATGCGCGTGGCCGAGGGGTTGTGGCTCGCCGGACGCGCGGACGAGGCCGCCGCGCTGCTCGTGCCGCTGGTCCGAGAGGACCGCTGGGCGATCGCCCCGCGCGTCCTGCTGGCTTGGTGCTACGAGGACACGGGTCGCGCGGCCGACGCGGAGCGCTGCCACGCGCGGGTCCGCGAGCTCGATCCGGCGAACCCGTTCGCGACCTCGACCTCGGGCGCAGCAGCCGTCGTGCCGGCCGTGCCGGTGGTACCGGCGGTACCCGTGGCGCCGGCCGAACCGGTGGTGCCGGCGGGGCTGCAGCCGGAAGGCGCCGAGCACGCGCCTCCCGACGAACGCGAGGCCGAACCGGAGCGTGCGCTCACCGCACAGGAGCTGCGCGAGATCCCGCCGAGCCCGCTGTACTCGGCGACGCTCGCGGACATCTTCGCGAAGCAGGGCTTCGAGGAGAAGGCGATGGAGATCTACCGGGCGCTGGAGCGCGTGGAAGGGGCTGCCGCGGACGTCCGCGAGCGGCTCCGGGCGCTCGAGCGGAGGACGGGCGGGGCCTCGTCTTGAGCGTTCGCGTTCTGGTGGTGCACGGCGCGAACCTCTCGCTCCTCGGCCGGCGGGAACCGGACGTGTACGGAACGGTGACGCTGGAGCAGATCCGCCAGGCCGTCGAGCAACGGGCCCGGGTGCGCGGCGCGGCGGTTCGATGGGTGTCTTCGAATCACGAGGGCGAGATCGTGGACGCGCTGGGGGAGGCGGTCGGGCAGGTCGAGGGGGTGCTCATCAACCCGGGCGCGTTCACGCACCATTCCGTGGCCATCCGCGACGCACTGCTCGCGCTGGCCGTGCCCACGATCG
>JBQTGV010000147.1:0-24106 GCA_052390515.1 Candidatus Eiseniibacteriota bacterium
ACTAACTCGCGGGTAGGAACGGCCTCGCCCTCCGTGCTATCGTGGCGGATCGACGACCTTGCCGACCCGCCGGATCCATACCAGGAGGGTTCCTTGAACCGGATCCGCTCCCGATCGCCCCTGCCCGCGGCCTTGGCTGTGGCGGTGGGGCTCTTCGCCTGCGTCGCTCCGGCCCTCGCCGGCCCGTTCGACTACACCATCTTGCAGGTCTCGAACGGGACGCAGATGCAGCCGGTGATCGACTTCACCGCGCCGTACTTCCGCTTCCTGCTGACCAACGAGGGGATCGGCCCCGACAGCTACTTCATGGAAGTGCGCAACCTGTCGGTCACGCCCACGCCGAACTGGTTCCCGCAGGTCTGCCTCGGCAACGTGTGCTTCGGCGACAGCACTACGATCCTGTTCGCCGCAGGCAACACCGATTCGGTAGGCGTGAACGTCGTGCCGTTCTCGAACGGAGTGGGCACCTTCGACTTCCACATCGAGTCGGTCGGGGATCCCGGTCTGTTCCACGATTTCATCGGACTCACCCTGTACGCCGGCACAGCGGCGGTCGGGGCCCTGGACCTGACCTCGGAGAACGATGATGTCGCGCTCTCTCAGAACTTCCCGAATCCGGTGGCTCAGGGCACGCGCATCGCCTTCGCACTGGCCGCCGGCGGCAAGGTGACGCTCTCCGTGTTCGACGCAGGGGGAAGGCTCGTCGACACGCTCGTGGACGGGACCCGTTCCGCAGGCGCGCATACCGTGGTCTGGTCGGCCGCCGACCGCTCCGGACACCCGCTGCCTTCCGGCGTCTACTGGTACCGGCTCAGCACGAACGGCGAAACACGCACGAAGCGGATGACGGTCATCCGATGAGACGGACGGTCTCGGGGGCTGGAGCGCCCCGTTCACTCCCGGAAAGGAGACGGTCGATGCGAAGGAAGTCACTCGTCGGTGCCCTCGCCTTGGCGATGAGCATCGTGGCGGTCGAGGCCGGCGCGGTCGTCCCGCGCGTGAGCCTCGTCGAGGAGTTCGGGTTCTTCACCTGAACGTTCTGCCCATACGCCCGTGCGGCGTTACGGATGCTGGCGAACGACTACCCACCCGATACCTTCTATCACATCGACTGGCACACCTCCGGTGCCCTGGCGAACGGCAGTGGCTCCGCGCGTGCTCCGTACTTCGGCGTCACCGCGACGCCCGACATCTACTTCGACGGTATCGACAACGTGCTCGGCGCAGGGGACTCCCTGAGCGCCCACGCACAGTACGCACCGATCATGAGCTCGCACCAGACGGATCCCTCGCATTCCAAGGCGATCGTCAGCGCGGGCCTCGATCTGAACCGCGACACGATGACCGGTTCCATCACCGTGGATGTGGAAGTGGCGCCAGGCGAGACGATCACGCTCCCCGCGAACTGCTCGATCCGGGCGGCGCTGATCGAGAACGACATCGACTCCTTCCCGGGTCTCGAGCCGCACACCGGGAACCGGATCTGGCACCACGTCGGTCGCATGATGATCTTCGAGACCACGCTGACCATCACCGCGTCCGGCGAGCAGCAGCAGGTCGTCCAGGGATTCGCCATCGACCCGAACTGGAATCCCGACAACCTCGAAGCGATCGCCTGGGTGCAGCGCAACACGAATCGGGTGACCCTGCAGGCGGCGAAGGCCACGAACCAGTACGCCGTCGAGGTGGCCGACCTCGATCCGCTCGTCGGCAAGGTGGCCGGAGTCCCGGCGGACTACGACGTGCAGGTGACCTACACCGGCTCGGTCCCCGACGACGTGACCATCACCGTCGACGAGTCCGCGCTGCCGGCTGGCTGGGACGCGGAGATCGAGTGGATGGCGACGACGTATCCGACCTCGCTGACGATCCCGGGGATGACCAACGGTCAGATGGAGGCCGTGATCATCCGCACGATTCCGGGCGTCGGACCGGCGCCGCGCGCCGGAACGGGCCTCGGGACGATCACGGTGGAGACGGCTCCGGTCAGCAACACGTCGGTCGCCGTGCAGCAGACGTATCACACGTTCTCGAACACGCCGGCGCTGCTCTTCGTGGACGACGACAACGGCGCGGTTTTCGAGACGCACTTCACGAGCGCGCTGGCCGGCTCGGGACACTCTGCCGTGACCCGCAACGTGCAGACGCTCGGGAATCCGGAGACCGGCGACATGACCGATTACGACGCGGTCATCTGGACCACGGGGGCGCTGGAAACCCAGACGATCGGGGTACCCGCGCAGACGTCGCTGCAGACGTATCTGGACGGCGGCGGTGCGTTCTTCCTCTCCAGCCACGGGTACCTGGACCACCAGGGCATCACGTCGTTCACGTCGACGTACCTCGGCGTGAACTCGTTCGTGGCGGACGGGCTGGCCGCCTCCGCGACCGGCGTCGCCGGTGACCCGATCGGGAACGGGCTGTCGTTCGCGCTGGCGCCGCCGTTCACGGACCGCACCGACCACGTCACGCCTGGCTTCGCCACCACCTGGCTGGAGGGCCCGGCCGGCGTGGACATCGGCGTCCGCTACGACTCCGGCGTCTTCAAGACGGTCTTCATGTCCGCGCCGTTCGAAGGCGTGCCGGCGCTGGATCAACCGATTCTCATGGATCGGATTCTGGACTGGCTCACCGGCACCGGTGCGGTCGACGCTCCGCAGGTCGACGCGGCGGCTCGCAGTGAGCTCACGCTGTGGCAGAACACGCCGAACCCCTTCCGCAGCGACACGGAGATCCGTTTCGAGCTGCCGCGTGCGGGAGTCGTGGATCTGGCCGTGTTCGACGTGGGTGGACGTCGGGTCGCGAGTCTCCTGAGCGGCCCGCTCGGCTCCGGCCGGCACGCGGCCACGTGGAACGGCCGCGGCGTGGACGGCAGCCCGGCGGCGTCCGGCGTGTACTTCGTGCGTCTCACGACGCCGGAACGGACGGTGACGCGGGACATGCTGCTGCTCAAGTGATCCTCGTCTCATCCAGCATGATCGCGGGGCCGCCGGTGTCTGCCGGCGGCCCTTCGCGTTCGGGGGGATTCGTGCTTCAATCGCTGGGATCGAGCCGGGGGAACCGTGCGGTCCGTCGTCCTCATCCCGACCTACAACGAAGCTCCGAACCTCGAGCGCATCGTGGCCGCCGTTCGCCGCGCGTCCCCGGACAGCGAGATCCTGGTGGTGGACGACCAGTCTCCGGACGGGACGGGGGAGATCGCCGATCGGCTCGCGGCGGCGGACCCGAAGGTGGCCGTGCTGCACCGCCGGCCACCCCGCGGGCGCGGGCTCGCCGGCCGGGACGGGTACCTGGAGGCGCTTCGCCGCGGCGCCGATGCCATCGTCGAGATGGACGCCGACTTCTCCCATGATCCGTCGCTGCTGCCGGCCTTCTTCGGCGAGATCGAGAACGGCGCGGACGTCGTGCTCGGATCGCGCTTCGTCCCCGGCGGGACGGACGACGATCGCAGCCCGCTGCGGCGGACCATCACCGTGCTGGCGAACCGCTACATTCGCACCGTGCTCGGCGTTCCGGTGGGGGACTGCAACTCGGGCTACCGCTGCTTCCGCCGCCGGATCCTCGAGGCGATCCGGCCGGAGACGCTGACCTCGGAGGGGCCCTCCATCGTGCAGGAAGTCCTGTTCCGCGTGCACCGTGCGGGGGCCCGGATCGTGGAGATCCCCCTCGTGTTCGTCGACCGCAAGCACGGCGACTCCAAGCTCGGGCTCGGCCTGCTGCTCGACGGCTACTGGATGATCCTGCGGCTCAAGCTCGCCTCCCTTCTGGCGAGGAGCCGGTGAGCGCGCCGCTCGACCCCCTGGCGCGGAACGCGCCGCTCCGCATGGCGGCCGTCGGCGCTGTGCTCGTCGCCGCGGCGGTCATGGCATGGTTCAACATCACCGACCTGGACATCGGCGGCCACCTCGCCGTCGGTCGGGAGATCCTCAAGTCCCGCTCCATCCCCGACACGGATTTCCTGACGCACACGGTGCGCGGGAATCCGTATCCCATCCACCAGTGGCTCGGCCAGGTCATCCTCTTCGCCACCGATCATCTCTTCGGCGTGACCGGGCTCATCCTGCTGCGCATGGCCGTCGTCGTGCTGGCCGGGGTGCTGCTCTACCGCAACGCGCGCCGGGAGGACGCGCCGGTCGCGGTGTCGGCCGCGATCGTCCTCCTGCTCCTGCTCGCCGTGCGGCCGCGCATGTTCATCCGCCCCATGCTGGTGAGCCTGATCTTCCTGCCCTGGCTGCAAGCCATCGTCGGGGACGTTCGCAGCGGCAGGACGCGTCGCCTCTGGCCGATCCTGCCGATCCTCACCGTGTGGGGGCACATCCACTCCGGCGTGCTGTTCGGCATCCTCTTCCTCGCCGGAACCGTGGCCGCCGAAGGCGTGAAGATCCTGATCGCGCGCCGGCGGGACCCCGGCGCCGAGGGATTCCCGGGCGAAGCGCTCGACGGCTGGAACTTCCGCAGGCTCGCGCTCTTCTCCGCCATCGGATCGGCGCTGCCCTTCGCCACCATGGCGCTCGTGAACCCCAGCGGCGTGAAGCCGCTCGTGCTGCCGCTGCTCTTCTTCCGGAACGACGCCTTCCGCGCCATGATTCTCGAGTACCGTCCGGTCGACCTCGCCGTCGACTGGCCGTTCGACCTGGTGGCGGGCGCGGTCCTGCTCGGGGTCCTGCTCCGGCCGCGCCGCGTCGATCTCGCCGATCTCGTCGTCGTGCTCGGGTTCGGTCTGCTCGCCTTCCAGTCGGTGCGCGCCATCGTCGAGCTTTCCGCCACCGCGGCGCCGATTCTCGCCAGGACCTGGGGATCGCTGGCCGGGGACGGATTCACCGCGATCTCCCGCGGCCGCTCCCGGCGGCGCGCCGGAGCGGGTCTGGCCAACAGCGTCGAGGCCGGCCTGCTTCTCGCGGTGATCGGCGGCGCGTTCGTCGTCTCGCTGCGCTGCACGAACGGATGGATGTATCCCTTCGGGATCGGCAAGGACCCCAAGCACTACCCCGAGCGCGCGCTGGACTTCGTCGACGCGCAGGGCGTGCGCGGCAACGTCTTCAACACCGACCTCTGGTCCGGCGCCATTCTCTGGCGCTGGCACGGCGTCGGCCATCCCGTGTTCGTGGACGCCCGGCTGGAGGCGTATCCCGAGGAGTTCTGGCGCGACGAGTACTACCGCGTGCTGCAGGCCGCGCCCGGCTGGCAGGAGGTGCTGGACCGCCGCAAGGTGCAGTGGGCGATCCTGCGGCGCGAAGGGAAGCAGACCGACGACCGCATCGGCGAGGTGCTCTGGGAGGATCCCGCGTGGGGACTCGTCTACTGGGACGACTACGTGATGATCTTCCTGCGGCGCGGCGGACCGTCTTCCCGGAACGACGACATCCTCGCGACGTGGGAGTTCACGTCGTTCCATCCACGCCGCTCGCAGGCGGTGCGCGATCTGCGCGGCGAGGCGCTCGTCGTCGCCGCGAACGAGCTGGCCGATCTGGTGGAGTGGACGCCGGACTCGTTCCTGCCGAGATGGGCGCTGGCCGCGGCCTGGACGCGGCTGGGGCAAGGCGAAGAGGCCGCGGCCGTCTTCGATTCCCTGGCCCGTCTCCGCGAGGCGAAAGACAACGCGCCGTTCACGCGGAGCCGCGCCGAGGCCGAGCTCGTCGCCGGCCGGCGCGCGTCTTGGGAGGCCCTGGTCCGCGAGCTGGGCCAGGATCCGGCGTCCGCGGGTGAGCTCTTCGACGCCGCGGCGCTGCTGCGTCAGGCCGGCCGCACGGCGGAGGCGGTGCAGCTCTACCGCGAGACCCTTCGTGCCGCGCCGGACCACCTGGACGCGCGGAACAACCTCGCCCTGCTGCTCGCCTGGGACGAGGCCGGCCGCGAGGAGGCCCGGGCGTTGATCGAGGAGGTCGTGCGCCGGCGTCCCGACGATGGCTACTTCCTGGCGTCCCGCGGCGAGATCCGCTGGCGGAGCGGCGACGCGGCCGGCGCGCTCGAGGACTTCCGCCGCGCGCTCGCACTCGTCCCCGTCACGGACGCTTCGGCCCGCGCCGAGATCGAGGCCTGGATCGCCCGCATCCCGTGACGCCGGCCGCCTCGGGTGCTAAGCTACGCGGTCCCTCGCGCGCGCCGGAGCCGGGAATGTCGCCAGCACAGACAGCGCCTCTCGAGAAAGCCTACGATCCGGCACGCGTGGAGACGCGGATCTACGAGTTCTGGGAGCGCTCGGATCTCTTCCGCGCGCGCGCCGACTCGGGCAAGCCGCCGTTCACGATCGCCATTCCGCCGCCGAACGTGACGGGTGTCCTTCATGTCGGGCACGCGCTGAACAACACGATGCAGGACATCGTCATCCGCCACCGGCGCATGGCCGGGTGGGAAGCGCTGTGGGTGCCGGGAACCGATCACGCGGGAATCGCCACGCAGGCCGTCGTCGAGAAGGAGCTGTTCCAGAAGCACGGCCAGAAGCGCGAGGATCTCGGTCGCGAGAAGTTCCTGGAGAAGGTGTGGGCGTGGCGCCGCCATCACGGTGACGTCATCCTGCAGCAGCTCCGCCGGCTGGGCTGTTCCTGCGATTGGTCGCGCACCAAGTTCACGCTGGACGAGGACATGAGCCGCGCGGTGATGACCGCGTTCGTGCATCTGTGGAAGCGCGGTCTCGTGTACCGCGGCGCGCGGCTGGTGAACTGGGACTGCGTGCTGGGCACGTCCATCGGCGACGACGAGATCGAGTACGTCTCGCGGCGGGATCCGCTGTGGACGATCCGCTATCCGGTGAAGGGACGGCCGGGCGAGTTCGTCTCGGTGGCGACGACGCGGCCGGAGACGATGCTCGGCGACACCGGCGTGGCCGTGCATCCCGGCGACGAGCGCTACCGGCACCTCGTCGGCACGACGCTCTTGCTTCCGCTCATCGACCGCGAGATCCCGCTCATCGCCGACGAGAGTGTGGACCGGGAGTTCGGTACCGGCGCCGTGAAGGTCACGCCGGGTCACGACCCCGAGGACTACGCTCGCGGCCACCGCCACGGCCTGCCCATCGTCAGCATCCTGAACCCCGACGGCACGCTCGCGGCCGACGCGGGGCCCTACGCCGGCTTCTCCCGCGAGAAGGCCCGCGAACGGGTCCTCGCCGACCTGGAGGCGAAGGGGCTCGTGGCCGGGGTCGAGGAGATCCAGCACAACGTCGCCGTCTCGGACCGGTCCAAGTCGTCCATCGAGCCGCTCGTGTCCGAGCAGTGGTTCGTGAAGATGAAGCCGCTGGCCGGACCGGCGATGCAGGCGGTGCGCTCCGGCACGCTGACGCTCCTTCCGGAGCGGTGGACGAAGGTGTACCTCGACTGGCTGGAGAACGTGCACGACTGGTGCATCAGCCGGCAGTTGTGGTGGGGGCACCGCATCCCCGTGTGGTACGACGAGGATGGGGTGCCGATCGCGTCGGTCGATCCGCTGGCGGTCGGATCGCTTCATCCGGAGACGGGCAAGCCCATCGTTCGCCAGGACGAGGACGTGCTGGACACCTGGGCGTCGTCGTGGCTGTGGCCGTTCTCCACCCTGGGGTGGCCGGAGAAGACCGCGGACCTCGCCCATTTCTACCCGACCAGCTTCCTCAGCACGGCCCGGGACATCATCTACCTGTGGGTGGCGCGCATGGTGATGGCCGGCTACGAGATGCTGGAGCACCTGCCCGAGGAGAAACGCTGTCCGTTCGCGACGTGCTACATCCACGCGACGGTGCTGGACGCGCACGGCCGGCGCATGTCCAAGAGCCTCGGCAACGGCATCGACCCGATCGAGATGATCGACCGCTACGGCGCGGATGCGGTGCGCTACTCGCTGGTGCTGCTGACCCGCGAGGGTCAGGACGTTAAGCTCTCGGAGAACCGCTTCGAGCTGGGGCAGCGCTTCTGCAACAAGATCTGGAACGCAGCGCGCTTCGTCCTGGGGACGCTGGACGGCGCTCCGGAGCGAGTGACGCCGACGGCGCTGGAGGACCGCTGGATCCGCTCGCGCTGCGCGGAGGCGCTCGCGTCGGTGACCGCGGCGCTGGAGCAGTACCGCTTCCACGACGCGGCGCAGGAACTCTACCGCTTCTTCTGGAACGAGTACTGCGACTGGTACCTGGAGGTGGTCAAGCCTCGGCTGGCGGGTACGGATTCGCCGGACCGGGCGGCGGCCCGCTTCGTGGTGAGCGAAGTGCTCGACGTGTCGCTGCGCATGCTGCATCCGTTCCTGCCCTTCCTGACGGAAGAGCTGTGGAGCCACCTGCCCGCGGCGGATGGACCGCTCATGAGGGCGAGCTGGCCGGCGGCGCGGAGCCTGCCCGCCGACGCGGCCGCGGAGCGGGACTTCGCCGTGGTGCAGGAAGTGGTGACCGCGGTGCGCAACATCCGCAGCGAGATGGGCGTCGCGCCGTCGGCCAGGGTGCGGCTGCTCGTGCAGACCGAAACGGAGTCGACGGCGGCGGTGCTCGACTCGACGCGGGCGATGATCGCGGCGCTGGCCGGGGCGAGCGAGATGACCGCCGGTCCCGGCGTGGCGAAGCCCGCTGCGGCGGCGAGCGCCCTGATCCGGGGCGGAACCGTGTTCCTGCCGCTCGAGGGCTTGATCGACGTGGGCGTGGAACGAAAGCGGCTCTCCAAGGAGAGCGAACGTCTCCTCGGACTGATCCGCGGCAGCGAAGGCAGGCTCGCGAGCGAGGCCTTCGTCAGTCGGGCGAAGCCCGAGGTGGTCGAGCGCGAACGAGAGAAGCTCGAGAGCTTGCGCGGCGACCTGGCCAAGGTGACCGGCGCGCTGCGCGATCTCGGATGACCGGATCCCCGCGGGAGCCGCGGGGTTCCTCGATGTGCCCGGGCGGCGGTGCCCGCACGGCCAGGCAAGGAGGACCCATGAACCCGACACGCGCCTCCCGCGCGCTCGCGCTCGGCGCCGCGGTGCTCGCCGCCGGTCCCATCCAAGCGGCGCGAGCCGGCGAGTTCCATGTGACCGTCTACAACAACGGGCTCGCGCTGGTGAAGGAGACCCGCGACGTCGATCTCCCTCAGGGGGTGGGGGACATCTCCTTCACCGGCGTGGCGGAGCGGATCGATCCCACGTCGGTCCGCCTGGTGTCGGCGGGCGGGGACGGTCTGTCCGTTCTCGAGCAGAACTACCGCTACGACCTCGTGAGCCGGGCGAAGCTCCTGGAGCGCTACCTGGACCGGACCGCCCGCATCGTCACCAAGCACGACAAGCTGCACGAGGGCATCCTCAAGTCGGCCGCGGGCTCGCTCATCTTGGAGACCGACGACGGCGTCGTCCTGCTCACCGAGGACGAGATCGCCGACGTCACGCTGCCGGAGATTCCGGAGGGCCTCATCACGCGGCCGACCCTGGTCTGGAAGGTCGAGAACGACGGTCCGGCCAAGCGGCCGATCGAGATCGCCTACCTGACCGAAGGGGTGGCCTGGCACGCCGAATACGTGGCCGCAGTCGACTCCAAGGACGAGCGTCTGAACCTCTCGGGCTGGGTCTCGATCGAGAACGCTTGCGGGGCGACATTTCCGGACGCCCGGCTCAAGGTCGTCGCCGGGGACGTGCACAGGGCCGTCCGGCCGGGTTTCGGGGGCCGGCAGGCCGACGCGATGGGCATGGAGATGATGGCCAAGGCTCCCGGGTTCGAGGAGCGGAGCTTCTTCGAGTACCACATCTACGACCTTGGCCGGAGCACGACGATCGCCGATAAGGAGGTCAAGCAAATCCAGCTCCTCGAGGGCCGGGAGTTCCCGGTCCGGAAGGAGTACGTGTACGAACCGACGCGCGACGAGAAGGTCCAGGTCCGTCTCGAGTTCGAGAACACGAAGGCGAACGGTCTGGGGATCCCGCTTCCGGGCGGCAAGTTCCGGGTGTACCGCGAAGATGCGGACGGCGCCCTGGAGTTCGCCGGGGAGGACTTCCTGGATCACACCGCGCGCGACGAGGAAGTCTCGGTGTTCCTCGGGCACGCGTTCGACCTCGTGGGCGAGCGCAACGATCTCGAGAGCCGCCGCGTGGCGGACCGGATCCAGGAGACGCGCACGGAGATCAAGGTGCGCAACCGCAAGGAGAGCGGCCGCGTGAGCTTGATCGTCCGGGAGCATCCCGGGGGCGACTGGAAAGTGTTGGAGTCGACGCACGAGTGGAAGAAGCCGAACGCGCTCGACCTCGAATTCGAGATCGAGGTGCCGGCGGGAGAAGAGGTAGTGATCGGATACCGGGTCCGTTCCGAGTTCTAGGCAGGCGATGGACACGCTCGGAACCTTCCTGAAGCAGGGGCGCGAGGTGCGGGGCCTCTCGCTCGACGAGCTGGCGGTGCGCACGCGCATCCGCGTGGAGAACCTGCGCTCGCTGGAGCGCGAGGATCTGGACTCGCTGCCCACGGACACGTACGTGCGCGGGTTCGTGCGGCAGGTCTGCCGCGAGCTCGGGCTTGAGCCCACCGACGGCATCATCCGCTACGAGACGCTGCGCCGTCAGGCCACCCCGCCGGACGAGACGACGTGGGCCGAGGAGGTCGCCGAGGAGGACCCGGGCTTCCTCGAGCGTGTGCTGCGCGACCCCGACCGCGTCGTCCGCGTGGCGAGCCGCGCCGGCAAGTGGGTGGGTCTGGCCGCGGGAGCGGGGGCGCTCGCCTTGCTGGCGGTGGCCGCGCTGCGCGGACCGGATCGGCAGGATGCCCGCGCCGAGTCGACACGGGCCGTGGCGAAGGCCGAGACCCCGCTGGTCTCGACGACGGAGGCGAAGTCCCCGGAATCCAACGCGGTCGTGAAGACGACCGCTCCCGATCCGGCTCCCACCGTGGCGAAGCCGACCGCGCCCGTTCCGGCTCCCGCTGTGACGAAGACGAAGGCTCCGGATCCGGCGGCCTCCGCGGCCGCGCAGCCCTCGACGGTCGTCGCGAAGCCGGTGCCTTCTCAGGCCAAGACGCCTGCACGAACCGTCGACACGCCGGCGAAGGCGGCGCCGGTCGTCCAGGCTCCGGTGGTCCGGGCTCAGGCCGTCCAACCGCCGCCGGTCCGCTCACCGGCCGATGCCTCCGGCTCCGCGCAGCGCGTGCTCCGGGTCGAGGCGCTTCGCCCGGTGGAGGTCTCCGTCCTTCTCGACGGCGCCGGCCACGCGCGCAAGGGATCGCTCGCCGCCGGCGAGACGCGCACGTGGAAGGCGGAGCAGCTCTTCGTGCTCAGCGCGTCGGACGGCGGAGCGGTTCGCCTCTTCCTCGACGATCAGCCGATGGGCACGGCGGGCGGGGACGGCCAGGCCGTGAAGGGTCTGCGGATCCGCCCGCGCTGAACCTCGATCAGGGCCGCCACGCGTTTCCGCGCGGGCCGGGCCGACGCTCGACGGTGAGCTCCACGAACTCCTCGGAGACGCCGCTGCACGGACACATCTCGAGCCGGTAGCGGATCTCGTTGCGCACGCGCAAGACCGCCTCGTCCTCGGTCGAGGCGTGGCTCTCCGCCGGTCCGAGCGGAGCGCCCTCGCAGCGCGCGTGCCATCCACCGCCGAACGCCGGCTTCACCACCACGCGGTAGGTCATCGCGCCTCCCGCGTGAGAGTACTACGGCGCGGCCGGTGCCCGCTGCCCTTCACGGCCCCGGTTCGTTGACAGCCCCGGCGTGCTCTTCTAGCCTCGGTGCCCACGCCGGGCGAACCTCTCCCGCAGGAGCGGATCCTGATCCACGACGCCGCCGCGAGCCTCGGAACGCGACTGCCCTTGTGGAGCGTGGCGCCCTTCGCGGGGATGCTGCTCTCCATCGCCCTCTTCCCGCTGATCGCTCCGCACTTCTGGCACCGGAACTTCCCCAAGGTGGCGCTCGCGTGGGCGCTGGCCTTCGCTCTGCCGTTCCTGGCTTCCTTCGGGGAGGAGGCCGTCGACGCCATCCTGCACATCTACCTGATCGACTACGTGCCATTCCTGATCCTGCTGTGGTCGCTCTTCACCGTGGCCGGCGGCATCTACGTCGGCGGCAGCCTTCGTGGGACGCCCGGGTCCAACGCCCTCCTGCTGCTCATCGGCGCGCTGCTGGCTTCGTGGATCGGCACGACCGGCGCGGCGATGGTGATGATCCGGCCCCTGCTCCGCGCGAACGCATGGCGCCGCCACAACGTGCACATCGTCGTCTTCTTCATCTTCCTCGTGGCGAACGTGGGGGGCTCGCTCACGCCGCTCGGCGATCCGCCGCTCTTCCTCGGCTTCCTGCACGGCGTGCCCTTCTTCTGGGTCACGCGGCATCTGCTGCCGCACACTCTGCTGATCGCCGCGGTCCTCCTGGCTGTCTTCTGGCTGCTCGATCGCCGCGCGTACGCGCGGGAGGAACGGCCGCCGGAAAAGCGCGCGCCCCGCGAGCCGCGCGTGCGCATCGAGGGCTGGCACAACCTGCTCTTCCTCGCCGGGATCATGGGCGCGGTGCTCTTCTCCGGGAGCGTGCAGCTCGCGCACCTGCCGGTGCACGGCCACGTGCACGTGGAGGTCCAGAACCTCGTCCGCGACGGCGTGCTGGTGCTCATGGGACTCCTCTCCCTGGCCACCACGTCCGCGGGCGTCCGGCAGAGGAACGAGTTCTCCTGGTTTCCGATCCTGGAGGTCGCGTACCTCTTCGCCGGGATCTTCATGACCATCATCCCCGCGCTCGAGATCCTGAAGGCCGGCGAAGC
Organism: Candidatus Eiseniibacteriota bacterium; assembly: GCA_052390515.1. Lineage (GTDB taxonomy): Bacteria > ARS69 > ARS69 > ARS69 > ARS69 > JBQTGV01. The sequence continues at coordinate 12,646 of JBQTGV010000147.1, forward strand.
GGGAGCGCTGGCCGGCGTGATCCATGCCGTTCGCGAACCGGTGCACTACTTCTGGGTAGCAGGTGGGCTCTCCAGCTTCCTGGACAACGCTCCGACGTACCTGACCTTCTTCAACAGCGCGCTCGGCACGCTCGGCGTCCCGGAGAGCGCGGTGCCCGGCATGCTCGGCTACGCGGCAGCGGAGCTGCGCAACGAGTGGTTCATCGAGACGCTCACCGCGATCGCGGCCGGGTCGGTGTTCATGGGTGCGAACACGTACATCGGCAACGCCCCGAACTTCATGGTGAAGTCCATCGCGGAGGAGGCCGGGATCGCCATGCCGTCCTTCTTCGGCTACCTGCTGCGCTACTCGATCCCGATCCTCGTGCCGACGTTCCTCCTCGTGACTCTGGTATTCTTCCGATGAGAGGAGGAGGCGCTTGAGTCCTGGAGCGAAGGGTCCACGCCCGACCTTCCGCGAGTTGCTGGTCGAGGGTGGTGCCGAGCGATGCGAGGGCCTGCTGCTCGGGCTGATCCTGGGTTCGGGCTCCGGCGCGCGCATCCTCTTCTGCGAGGAGTCCGGCATCGCCACGCCGCTCGGGGAGCGGCTCCTGCAGTTCGCCCGACTGCGCGCGGGCGGCACTCACCTGGTGACCGACTCCGAGGGGCACCGGTTGATTCACCAGCACGCGAAGGGACTGGCCGACGCGGGTTTGCGGATCGTGGAGGAGCGCAAGGTCGTGGAAGGGCGCTTCCGCTACCGTTTCCGCGCCTACGCCCGGCGCTACGGGCAGGAGATCCAGGAGCTCCTCGAGTCTCTGCCCCGCGAGCTGCGCCACGAGCCGGGGAAACGCCACGAGACGGTCGACCCGCGGGCCACCGCGACCGAGGGTTACGCTCCGGTGCACGACTACGAGATCGAGGGGGACGGTGTCGTGCGCGGCGCGCGCATCGATCTGCTCGTGGAAGCGCGGCGGGCACTCGACGATCACCCGCTGGTCAAGGCGGAGCCCATCGAGCTGGAGTCGGCGTAGGAGCGTCGCGGGGAGAGTTCTACTTCGGCCGAGCGTCGTAGCCGCCGAGAGCGGAGCCATGGACGGCGGAGCCCGGCGGCCACGATGCGAGCGAGCCACGGATGGCGAGCGAGCTTGAGCGAGGCCGAAGTAGAACTCTCTCCGCGACGCGACGCCCCTATGCGAGCGTCGCCACCATCACCGCCTTGATCGTGTGCAGCCGGTTCTCCGCCTGATCGAAGACGCGCGACCCTTTGCCCTCGAACACGCCGTCGGTCGCTTCGCGGATGTCCGGGAACTTCCGCCCGATCTCGGTCTTGTCGTCGTGGAAGCAGGGCAGGCAGTGCAGGAAGATCACGTCGGGCTGACCCGCGGCGGCGAGCAGCTCCTCGGTGACACGGTACTTGCCGAGCAGCCGGATGCGCTCGGGGATCTTGTCCTCTTCGCCCATGGAGGCCCACACGTCCGTGTACACGACCTTCGTCCCGGCAACGGCCTTCTCCGCGGAGTCGGTCACGGTGATCTTCGCGCCGGTCTCCGCGGCAATGGCCCGGCAGCGTTCCAGCAGCGCGCGGTCCGGCTGCAGGGATGGCGGCGCACCGATGCGGAAGTCGAGCCCCATCTTGGACGAGGCGACGAGCAGGGAGTTCGCGACGTTGTTGCGTCCGTCGCCGACGTAAGTGAAGGGGACGCCGCGCAGGTTCCGGCCGAAGGCCTGCTGCACGGTCATCAAGTCCGCGAGCGCCTGGGTGGGGTGGAAGCGGTCGGTCAGCGCGTTCCACACCGGAACGCCGGCGTTGGCCGCCAGCTCCTCCGCGGTCTCGTGGGCGAAGCCGCGGTACATGATGCCGTCGAACATGCGCCCGAGCACGCGGGCCACGTCCTCCACGCTCTCCTTCACGCCGAAGCGGATTTCGTCGCGGCCGAGGTACTCGGTGTGCGCGCCCTCGTCGTAGGCGGCGACGACCGTGGCGGCGCGGGTTCTGGTGGACGGCTTCTCGAACACGATGGCGACGCTCTTGCCGTCGAGACGTCGCTTGCGCACGCCGCGCGCCTTCTCCGCTTCGAGCTCGTGGGAGAGGTCCAGGAGGTGCGCGATCTCGTCGGGGGAGTAGTCCAGCAGGGTGAGGAAGTGGCGGCCGCGCAGATCCAGCGTCACGGGCATTCGGGTCCTCCCTGGGTCAGAGGGGATCGCGGAGGATCGGCTGCGTCATGCAGCGGCTGCCACCCCGTCCCCGGCAGAGCTCGGAAGCGTCCAGCTCCAGCACCTCGACGCCCGCGTCCGAGAGGCGCCGGTTGGTGACCGAATTACGCATGTAGCCGACGACGACCCCCGGCGCGAGCGCGAGCGTGTTGTGGCCGTCGTCCCACTGCTCCCGCACGAAGCCGATCTCGTCCTCGCCGGAGGCGATGAACTTGAGCGGGCGGTCGAGGCACCGCGTGAGCGCGTCCTCGAGGCCCTTCGCCTTGGTCACGGAGAGATCGGCGCCGGCTCCACGGCGGAGGATGAAGACGTCCATTCCCTTCCGCACGCCGGGGAAGAAGTTGAACTTGTCCACGTCCACCATGGTGAGCACGGTGTCGAGGTGCATGATGGCGCGGCCTTTGCGGAAGTGCGCCACGATGACGTTCTCGAACGACTCCTCGCCGAGGAGGCGATGCGCCAGCAGCTCGGCAGCGGCCGGCGCCGAGCGCTCCCCGCAGCCGACGAGCAGGGTCCGCTCGTCGAGGACGAGGACGTCGCCACCCTCCAGCGACGCCGGGTACGCGTGCACCGGCTCGCGGCCGTACCAGAACGTGAGATCGTGTCCGCGGAATGCGGGATGATGGCGATAGATGGCGCGGAGGAAGACGGATTCGCGGCTGCGGGCCGGCGAGGCCAGCACGGAGAGCGCCACGCCCGACCCGATCCAAGCGGCGCTGTCCCGCGTGAAGAACAGGTTGGGCATGGGGTGCAGCACGTAGTCGTAGCGGTCGGAGAGCGCGTCGGCGAAGAGCGGATCGACGCCCAGCTTCTTGAGCTCCCGCTTGGGCAGCCCGCCGATCAGGCAGTCGAGCAGCCGTTCCATCGGGCACTCGCGCAGCACCTCGCGGAGCCGGCCCGACACCTTCATGCCGCAGGACCGCGGCGTGACCACCTCGTCGACGAGCTGGCCGCGCACCTCGGAATCACGAAGCGTCTCGCCCAGCAGATCCCGGAGGTAGAGCACCTCGGCACCGCGGCCGCGGAGGATGGCGACGAAGCGGTCGTGCTCCTCCTGCGCGCGCTCTGTCCACAGGATGTCGTCGAAGAGCATCGCGTCCTTGTTGAGCGGCGTGAGGCGGGCGATCTCGACGCCGGGGCGATGCACCAGCACCTTGCGCAGCGGGCCGATCTCGGACGCGACGCGATGGCCGGACATGGAGGCTCCAGGGGCGGCGGTTGCGGTTCCGGGTACGGGGGCACATCCCCGGAGTCGACATCTTGAGGCAGGCGGCCGGAAAGTTCAAGGGCCGCCGCGCCGATGATGGGCGCCGGCGATGGGGCGGCGGGAGTTGGGAGCCGTGGTCTCGGCACGCGAGGTCGGATATGCTGCCGCCATGACCGCGCCTGCCGAGATCCGACCCGACGTCACGCTGGACGACCTCGTCGCGCTCGACGAGATCCTCACCGACGAGGAGCGTCGCGTCCGCGATACCGTTCGCCGCTTCCTCGCCGACAAGTACATCCCGCACGTGGACGAGTGGTTCGAGAAGGAGATCTTCCCCAAGGAACTGATCCCCGAGCTCTCGCGCCTCGGCGTGCTCGGCATGAACATCGACGGATACGATTGCGCCGGCCTCGGCGACATGGCCTACGGGCTGGCGCTGGAGGAGCTGGAGTACGCGGACTCCGGCCTGCGCAGCTTCGTCTCCGTGCAGGGCAGCCTGTGCATGTACCCGATTCTGCGTTACGGCTCCGAGGAGCAGCGGCAGCGCTGGCTTCCGCGCATGGCAGCGGGCGAGCTGATCGGCTGCTTCGGCCTGACCGAGCCGGATGCGGGCTCCGATCCCGGCGCCATGAAGACCCGCGCCGTGAAGGACGGGAATTCGTGGATCCTGAACGGCGCGAAGATGTGGATCACGAACGCGCCGATCGCCGACCTGGCCGTGGTGTGGGCGCGCACCGGCGAGGACACGTCGTCCATTCGTGGATTCGTCGTCGAGCGAGGGGCGAAGGGCTTCGAGACGCCGACCATGCGTCGCAAGATGAGCCTGCGCGCGTCCGAGACCGGCGAGATCGTGCTGGCCGACTGCCGCGTGGCCGAGGCCGACCGGCTTCCGGAAGCGAAGGGCCTCGGCGCGCCGCTCTCCTGCCTCAATCAGGCGCGCTTCGGCATCGCGTTCGGGGCGGTCGGAGCCGCGCGGGCCTGCTTCGACGCCGCGCTCTCCTACTCGAAGGAGCGCATCGCCTTCGGCGTGCCCACCGCGAAGAAGCAGCTCATCCAGCATCGGCTCGTGGAGATGGCCGGCGGCATCGCGCGGGGGCGGATCCTGGCCGCGCACTTCGCCCGGCTCAAAGAGAAGGGGAAGTTGTCTCCCGCGCAGGTGAGCCTCGCCAAGCGCAACAACGTGGAGATGGCGCTGGAGGTGGCGCGGTCGGCGCGCGCCGTGCTCGGCGCGAACGGAATCAGCGTCGAGTACCCGGTCATCCGGCACATGCTGAACTTGGAATCCGTGTATACCTACGAGGGAACCCACGAGGTGCACACGCTCATCGTCGGGCGCGCCCTCACGGGCGAGGACGGATTCTAGGGGCGGGAGGTCAGGGGCACCCCTGACCCAGTCCTCCGGCCCACATCGCCAGGTCGACGACGCCGACCAGGTGACGCGCGCGACGAGCAGGTCGAGCGATGCCGCGCTGCGGCCGTCTCCTGCATCGAGACGGCCGCAGGAACGCAGCGGCGAACGATCAGCGGTACGCCGACTTGATCTGCCCCCACGAGGCAGCCTCGATCGAGACTGGCGCTTCGCCGAACTTCTGGACACGGTTGTTGTAGATGTCCACGACGTACACGTTGCCGGCCAGGTCCGTCGCCATGCCCCATGGTTCGTTGAACTGTCCGTCACCGCCGCCGTACGAGCCCCACTGGGCCAAGTAGGTCCCCGTGGCACTGAACTTCTGGATGCGGTAGTTCCAGGTGTCCGCCACGTAGACGTTGCCCGCGGGATCGGTGGCCACCGAACGCGGGTAGGCGAACTGCCCGTCGCCGCTGCCGGACACGCCCCACTGCGTGATGTACGTACCGGTGTTGCTGAACTTCGTGACGACGGCGCCGAGGACGTCCGTCACGTAGACGTTGCCGGCCGCGTCCGTCGCGATTCCCATGGGGAAGAGACCTCCCGTGGACCACTGGGTGAGGTAGGTGCCCGTGCCGGTGAACTTCTGGACGCGGAGGCCGCCGAACTCCGTGACGTACACGTTGCCGGCGGCGTCCGTCGCGATGCCCTGGGGACCGAAGAACTGCCCGTCACCCGAGCCGGGCGAGCCCCACTGGGTCAGAAAGGTCCCGGTGCCGGTGAACTTCTGGACGCGCTCGTTTCCCCAGTCCACGACGTACACGTTTCCGACCGCATCCGTAGCCAGGGCGCGGGGATCCTCGAACTGTCCGGGTCCCGCACCGTACGAGCCCCATTGGGTGATGTAGACCCCCGTGGCGGTGAACTTCTGGATGCGGCTGTTCCAGTAGTCACTGACGTAGACGTTTCCGGCGGGGTCGGTGGCAACGCCGTGGGGTTCGATGAACTGGCCGTCGCCGTTGCCGAAGGTACCCCACTGGGTCAGGTAGACCGGGGCCTGCGCCCCGGCGGGCGAGGGCGGTAGGGATCCGAGAACGAGGAGGGCGAGCGGGACTCCATGATGCCAAAGCGATCGAGCCATGGGGCCTTCTCCCGATAGGGGGTCGTTTCCGGGCACGGACCGTCCGGTGCCCATCCCGGTAACGGAGTCCGACCGCCGACCGAACTCGAGAGTGGAGGATTATCGGAGGAGCGTGAGCCGCCGTCCGATGAGCCGCGTGCGCGTTTCCAGGGCGTAGATGAACACGCCAGCCGGCACACGCCGGCCCGCCGAGTCCGTTCCATCCCAGGCCATCGGGTGGAAGCCGCGCGCGTACGCGCCGGAGGCCAGCACGCGGACGACGCGCCCGCCGGCGTCCAGGATGCGCAGCGTGGCCTGATCCGCAGCGGGCAGATAGAAGCTCAGGCGAACGATCCCCGTGGAGGGGTTCGGGAAGCTCGGCAGCAGGGTCACCTCGGAGAAGTCGAAGCCGCCCTCCGGGAGGGGCTGCAACACTCCCGACACGCGCGCCTCTGCGGCTGCAACGACGCTCCGGTCCGACTCCCGCTGCGCAAAGACGATGCCGGCGAGCCGCTCCGTACCCCAGCCGCTACCCAGGGCGAAGGCCAGGGCGAAGGCCTGGGACTCGCCGCCTGCCGAGGCCGCCAGCGGCGTCGCCGGAAGCACGAGACGGGAGACCCGCGGCGCCAGGCCGACGGGGTCCTCGAGCACGACCACGCGGATCACCACGTCCTCCGGCGTGGGCACGGATCCACCGGCGGACACCGAGGCGGTCACGACAACCTCACCGAGCCGGGACTCCGCCTCGAAGAAGAAAAGGGCGTCGACGCCCAGCGGGGGCGAAGAGGCGGCCGCCGACTCGATGGCCGCCCGGTACGCGCTCTCCGGATCGCCGCCGCCGGCCACTGCTTCGCCGGCCACGAACGCCGCCGGCTCCGTGCCGGCGCCGTAGTACGCCGCCCGCTCCGAAACTCCCGCGTGCGTCAGCCCCGGATCGGAGCGGTGCTCCACCCAGGTGAGCGCGTCCCCGAGCTCCGCGGCCAGCGTCTCGAGCGCCGCCCGAGCCGGCGCGCACTCCCCGCACGCGGCCGACCCGAACAGCTCGACCAGGACCGTGGCGATCATCAGAGGTCGTACAGCGCACCGTACTTCGATGTGACGTACGCGACGAACGGCGCGGTCGAAGGCTCGCGGCCGGTGGCGCGCCGGATCAGCTCGGCGGCGGGATACGTGCGTCCCGGCGCGTGCACCTTTCGCCGCAGCCAGCCGAGCACCGGCGCGAAGTCCCCCCGTGCGATCTTGCCGTCGATCCCGCGGATGTCCCTTCGCATGCGCTCCCAGAGCTGCGCCGCGTACAGGTTGCCGAGCGAGTAGGTCGGGAAGTACCCGAACAGCCCCGTCGCCCAGTGGATGTCCTGGAGCACGCCCTCGGAATCCCTGCGCGGGACGACGCCGAGCAGGTCCTTCATCTTGCGGTTCCACACCTCGGGAAGGTCCTTCGTCTGGATCGAGCCGTCGCACAGCCCCTTCTCGATCTCGTAGCGCAGGATGACGTGCAGGTTGTAGGTGACCTCGTCGGCTTCCACGCGGATGAACGAGGGCACCACTTCGTTCAACGCGAAGTGCAGGTCGGCGAGCTTCACGCCGCGCGTGGCCTGCGGAAACGCCTTGCGCAGCTTGGGCAGGAAGTGCGTCCAGAACGGCAGGCTTCGCCCGATGGTGTTCTCCCACATGCGGCTCTGGGACTCGTGCACGCCGAGCGAGACGGCGTGGCCCAGCGGCGTGCGCATGAGGCGCGGATCGAAGCCCTGCTCGTACATTCCATGTCCAGCCTCGTGGATCACGCCGTAGAGACAGACGCGAAGGTCGTGCTCGTCGACGCGCGTGGTGAGGCGGACGTCGCGGACGCCGAAGCCGGAGCAGAAGGGGTGCATGGACAGATCCAGCCGCCCCCGCGCGAAGTCGAAGCCCATCTTCTCCACGACCTCGCGGCTGAAGGTCAACTGCGCGGCCTCGGGGAAGAGGCGGGTGACGATGCGGCGGTCGGGGCGCCGCCGAGAGCGACGGATCTTCTGCACGAGCGCGACCGAGGTCTCGCGGACCTCGGCGAAGAGCGGATCCAGCCGGCGGACGGTGGCGCCGGGCTCGTAGTCGTCGAGCAGCGCGTCGTAGGGTACGTCACGGTAGCCGATCACGTCGGCGAGCCTCCTCTTGAGGCGGACCACCGTGGCCAGCCGGCCGGCGAAGTCCCGCCAGCGGTTCGAGCGGTACGCGCCGCGCCAGGCGGCGAGCCCGGCTGCCTCGGCCCGCGCCAGCTCCTTGACGAGATCCGCCGGGATCTTCACCGCGCGGAGGTGATCGCGGCGGGCTTCGCGGATCATCGCGCTCTCCCGCGCGGGGAGCCGGCCGCTCTTCGCGGCCGCCGACAGCGCCCTGCGGAACGCCGGCGCCACGAGCTTCTCGTGCGCCACGCCGGCCAGCGTGGCGAGCTGCTGGCCCCGCGCCTCCGCGCCTTCGCCCGGCATCTGCGTCTCCTGGTCCCACTCGAGCAGCGACGCCGCCTTCTTCACGTCCTCGAACTCGCGCCAATTCTCGATCAGCGTCTTCATCGTTGCATTCCCCGTGGTCATCTCATCCTCTCCCTGCAAGGTACGCGAGCCCCGTGCCGACGTTGGCGACGAAACCCGCGAGCGTGAGCGCCATCAAGAGGACGCCGAAGAGCTCGGCCCCGCGTCCCTCCGGGCGGCCGATGGAGCGACGAAACACGGTGGCCGTGATCCAGCCGCCCGCGAATCCGCCGACGTGGGCGAAGTTGTCCACGCCAGGGAAGATGAAACCCATGAGCCCGAGCACGATCGCGTAGGTCCAGATCTGCCGGGTCATGAGCGAGGCTCCGACGGCGCGCCCGTACACGATCATCGCGGCCATGAGCCCGAAGAGCGATCCGGAGGCCCCGACGGACGGCGGCCCTGGAACCAGGTCGGAGAGCAGGAAGCCGACCCCCCCGGCCAAGCTCCAGATGACGAAGAAGCGCCACGGCCCGAAGGCTCGCTGCAGCTCCGTTCCCAGCGACCGCGTCCACATCAAGTTGAACAGGATGTGCAGAACGCCGCCGTGCAGGTAGATCGCGGTGAGCACGGTCCACCAGCGCCCGGTCAGCAGGTCGAAGGACGCCGTGGAGCCGAGGAAGCGGAGCGCGCCAGGGTCGGGAGAGAGCAGGCCGAACACGGATCCGCCGGCGCGGAGGATGGCGCGCGGCTCCATCGCCAGCGCCACGACGTAGAGGCCGATGCACGTGGCGGTGATGACGGACACGGGGTCGATGCGGCCGAAGAAGCGCTGGATGCCGGGGCCGTAGCCCCACAGCCCGGGCCGCGCCGCGCCGCAGAAGGGGCAGCGCTCCACCGAGACGGAGATCAGCTTCCTGCAGCTCGGGCACAGCATCGCGCCCTGGGTCTGGCGAAGCATGCACGCTCCCCGGGACAAGCTCCCGGCAACCTACGACGGCCCCGGGTAGCGGGGCAAGCGCGACTTGCCGGAGCCCCCGGCGGCGTCTATGCTCGGCGCCATGCGCAAGGCGTCGAAGGATTTCCTGGTGAAGCTGCTGGACGAGCCGGCCCCGAGCGGCTTCGAGGCGAAGGCCCAGCGCATCTGGCGCTCGTACGTCACTCCCCTGGCCGATCGCGTCGAGGTGGACGTCTACGGAAACCACACCGCCGTTCTCGACGGCAAGAGCGACGTGTCCGTGATGATCGTCGGCCACAGCGACGAGATCGGGCTCATCGTCCGCCGCGTCGACGAGCGCGGCGTGCTCTGGTTCGGCAAGATCGGCGGCGTCGATCCGGCGGTGCTGCCCGGCACGCGCGTGCGCATCCTCACGAAGAAGGGCGTCGTACAGGGTGTGATCGGGCACCCGGCGATCCATCTGCTGCCGCCCGGAGACACGTCCAAGAAACCGAAGCTCGAGGACCTGGCGATCGACGTCGGCGCGAAGAACCAGCGCGAGGCATCGGCGCTCGTCTCCGTGGGGGATCCCGTCGTCTTCGGCGAGGACTTCCGGGAGCTGGCCAACGGCTTCGCCAGTCACCGCGCGTTCGACAACCGCATGGGTTGCTGGGTGGTCGCGGAGATGCTGCGCAAGCTGTCCGCCGCGAAGGGCCGGAAGGCGAAGGTGTACGCCGTCTCCTCCGTGCAGGAGGAGACCGGAGTGTGGGGAGCGGGACTCGTCGCCGACCGCTATCTGCCCACGCTGGCCATCGCCGTGGACGTGTGCCACGACACGACCACTCCCGGCATCTCCAAGTCGGCGCAGCCGGACGTGGCCTGTGGGAAAGGGCCGGCTATCACGCGCGGCATCCGCACGAGCCGCGTCGTCTCGGACATGATGGAGGCGGCTGCGCGCGCCGCGCGCATCAAGGTACAGATCGAGATCGACGAGGGCGCGACGTGGACGGACGCGGACCCCATCTCGCAGCGGCGCACCGGGATTCCCGTCGGCATCGTCTGCGTGCCGTGCCGGTACATGCACACGCCCTGCGAGGTCATCCACCTCGGCGACCTCGAGCAGACCGCGGATCTGCTCGCGAGCTTCGTGCTGAGGCTTCCGGCGAAGATCGATCTCACGCCGCGGTGACGGGGAGGCCGAAACGATGCGCTGGATTCCGTGGGCGCTTGCGGCGGTTCTGCTCGTGACGGCGGCGGCCGCCTCCGGGAAGTCCGCGTTCTGGGCCGAGCGGGAGAAGGCGTACCGGGAGTCTGCGCGCGGGCCGTTCACCGCGGTGCACGCCGAGTACGTGGAGCGGGGAACGGAGGTCCTGCTCTTCGCCTCGGAGGACTCGGTGTGGGCCGGGGCAGCCGAGGACGCACCGGCCGCGAATGCGGGCCTTCGCCTTGAGCTGGGCGCCGACGGCTTCGTGGTGTCGCCGATCGAGGGACTGAGCGCGCCGGCGGCGAGCGGCTCGCTCGTCCGCGCGGCGAAGACGTTCGGCGCGACCGCGGACGACGCGGAGGATCTTCGCATCGGGCGGTGGCTCTTGTCCCTCGGAATGCAGGGCGAGGATCTCGGACGCGTGCTCGTCTACGACCCTCGGCTCCTGGAGTCCTTCGAGGGCTTCTCCGTCTTTCCCGAGAGCGACGCGTTTCGTGTCGAGGCGCGCGTCGTCGACGCCGGCGGCGCTGCGGTCGAAGTCGGCACGACGCGTGGGCTGGTAAAGCAGCTCGTGCGCGCGGCGGTGCTGGAGTTCGAGCTGGGTGGCGCTCGCTGCCGCCTCACCGGCTTCCGGGAGCCGGGCGATGCCGCCGACGCGGCGCTCTTCGTCCCGTACAAGGACGCCACGTCCGGCAGCGAGTCCTACGCCGTCGGCCGCTACCTGCGTGTCGAGCCGGGAGCGGATGGCACCGCCACGGTGGACTTCAACCACTCGACGAACCCGTGGTGCGCGTACTCGCCGTTCTGGAACTGTGTGCTGCCGCCTGAGGAGAACGTGCTGGCGGTGGCCGTTCGCGCGGGGGAGCGGGCGCCGGAGGGGCACTGACGCAGATGGCGGGGAGTAGTTCCCGTACTCCCCCGCGACGAGGCCGGTAGTGGGGGGTTTTTTTAAAAATTCACACAACAACCAAGAGCCCCCCCACGGAGGACCCCCCCCCCCGC
>JBQTGV010000148.1:0-32318 GCA_052390515.1 Candidatus Eiseniibacteriota bacterium
GGTCAGCGTGCCGGCCAGGGCGATGATGTAGATGGCCACGCTGGCGAAGTACTTGCCGAGGACGATGTGCGCGGGCCGCATGGGCAGCGTCATGAGCAGCTCGAACGTGCCCTGCCGCTGGTCCTCCGACCACAGCCGCATGGTCAGCGCCGGGGCGAAGAGCAGGAGGAAGAGCGGCAGCGTCCCGAAGAAGTCGCGCATGTCCGCGACCCCGGCCAGGAAGAAGCCGTTCGTGTAGAAGACCGTGGTCAGGACCAGGAACACGATGATGAAGATGTAGGCGATGGGCGAGTTGAAATAGGCGCCCATCTCCCGCCGGAAGATCACGCCGATGTCACGCAACGTCCGACCTCCGTCCGGTGAGTGCGATGAAGGCCTCTTCCAAGGTGGGCTGCTCGGCGTGCAGCTCCAGCACGTCCCACCCTCGGGCACGGGCCAGCTGGTTGATGTCGCGCCGGACATCCCGGTCCAGCGGGCTCTCCACCACGACCACGCCGCCGTCCGTGCCGGCCGCCTCGACGCGCGTGACCCCGGAGATGGAGCGAAGGGCGTCCGCGGCCTCCGTTCCGTTCGCCCCGATGCGCACGCGGAAGCGGTTCGCCGACATGGCCTGGCGCCTCAGGTCGTCGATGCGGCCGTCGGCGACGATCTGCCCCTCGTTGATGATGACGATGCGGTTGGTCACCGCGCTGACTTCCGCGAGGATGTGCGTGGAGAAGATGATCGTCTTCGTCTCCGCCAGCTGCTTGATGAGGCTGCGGATCCCGACGATCTGGCGCGGATCGAGACCGGAGGTGGGCTCGTCGAGGATCAGCACGTGCGGATCGTGCACGAGGGCCTGGGCCAGCCCGACGCGCTGCCGGTAACCCTTGGAGAGCTCGTTCACGTTCTTGTACAGCACGGAGCGGATGCCGGTCTGCTCGTGAACCCAGTCGAGCCGGTTCCGCAGCCGATCCCCTTCGAGGCCCCTGGCCCGCGCCACGAATTCGAGGTACGAGGACACGCGCATGTCGTCGTACAGCGGGGCCGTTTCGGGCAGGTAGCCGATGCGCTGCCGGACGGCCAGCGGGTCGGCGGCCACGTCGATGCCGTCCACCGTCACCCGCCCCTCGTCCGCGGACAGATACGTGGTGATGATCTTCATCGCGGTGCTCTTGCCCGCGCCGTTCGGTCCGAGGAACCCGAGCACCTGGTTCTCCTCCACCGAGAAGCTGACGCCGTTCACCGCGACCGTAGTCCCGTAAGACTTGGACACGCCTTGCACTTGTATCATCGCGACAATCCTGACACGCTCGAGCGACCGAGTTCGGGGAATGCGGAGTCGTAAAACCGGGCGAAAATCGTAGCGCATTCTACACGATCGTCCAGTGCAAAGTTCCGGAGCCGGGTACCTTGAACGGGCGCCCGGACGGGCCGGCCACGGCCGGTTGACGGGCTCCCGGTCCGCTCCCTAGTCTCGGGTCCCTTTCCCGGTCGGGGGACGAATGCCGCGCGTCCGCTTCACCCGCCACCTGCTGCTGCATTTCCCGGATCTCCGGGAGGGTCGGGTGGCTGGGTCGACGCTGTCGGAGGTGGTCGGAGAGCTCGAGAGAAGGCACCCCGGTCTCGCCGGCTACCTCGTCGACGACCGCGGGGCGCTGCGCAAGCACGTCAACATCTTCGTCAACGACGAGCTGCTCCGGGATCGCGCGGGGCTCTCGGATCCGGTGGGCGAGGCGGACCAAGTCTTCATCATGCAGGCGCTGTCCGGGGGATGACCGGGCCGAGCCTCGGCGAATCGAGCGAGGAATCCATGGTGAACGCGGCGAAACGGCTGATCGTGGGCACCCGCAAGGGACTGTTGATCCTGAACGGCGGACGGGGCGGCTGGAAGATCGCCGACTACGCACTCGCCGCGGCGCCGGTGCCGTACGCGTTCGTGGACGCGCGCACCGGGACCATGTGGGCCAGCCTGGATCACGGTCACTGGGGGGCGAAGCTCAAGCGTTCCACGGACGGCGGCACGACCTGGGAGGAGATCGAGGCGCCGAAGTACCCCAAGAGCGCGCGCATCAAGCCGTGGACGCTGGGCGGCAAGAAGGTGCCGGCGACGCTCACGTACATCTGGGTCATCGCGCCGGGCGGAGAGGATCAGCCGGAGCGCATCTACCTGGGCACGGAGCCGGGGGGCCTGTTCCGCAGCGACGACGGCGGCGCGACGTTCCACCTCGTCACCGGGCTGTGGAACCACCCCTCGCGTCTCGAGAAGTGGTTCGGCGGCGGCCGGGACAACGCCGGCATCCACTCCGTCCTCGTCGACCCGCGCGACAGCCGGCGGGTCCTGGTCGGCATCAGCTGCGCGGGGGTGTTCGAGACCACCGACGACGGCAAGACCTGGGCTCCGCGGAACCAGGGGCTGCACGCCGAGTTCCTTCCCGATCCCAAGGCCGAGGTGGGACAGGATCCGCACTTCGTCGACGCGAGTCCCGCTCACCCCGATCACCTGTGGATGCAGAACCACTGCGGGATCTATCGCTCGACGAACGGGGCGAAGACCTGGCAGCGTGTCTCGAAGAAGGGCGAGGTGGCCCACTTCGGGTTCGCGGTGGCGGTCGACGAGGCGGAACCCCGGACCGCCTGGGTCGTGCCGGCCGTCTCCGACACGCACCGCACCGCGCTCGAGGGAGCGCTCTGCGTGTGTCGCACGACGGACGGAGGGAAGACGTGGCGCGCGCTCCGCAAGGGCCTGCCGCAGAAGCACGCCTTCGACGTCACCTTCCGGCACGCGCTGGACAACGCGAACGGCACGATCGCGTTCGGCACGACGACCGGGAACCTGTATCTGTCCGAGGACCGCGGCGAGTCCTGGAGCTGCCTGGGGACCAATCTGCCGCCGATCTATTCGGTTCGCTTCGCGCCGTGATCCGCGCGCTCGCCCTCGCGATCGTCGCGGCGGGCTGCGGCGGAGGAATGCCGGAAGAGGAGACGCCCGCCGTGACGCAAGCCGCGGGGCGCAACCGCCTGGCCCGGGAGACGAGCCCTTACCTGCTGCAGCACGCCGACAATCCCGTGGACTGGTATCCGTGGGGGGCGGAGGCCCTGGCCCGGGCGCGCGCTGAGGACAAGCCGATCCTCGTGTCGATCGGCTACTCCTCCTGCCACTGGTGTCACGTGATGGAGCACGAGTGCTTCGAGAGCGAGGAGATCGCGCGGATCATGAACGAGCTCTTCGTCTGCGTGAAGGTGGACCGCGAGGAGCGTCCCGACGTCGACGAGATCTACATGACCGCGGTGCAGCTCATGGGGGTCGGTGGCGGCTGGCCGCTCAACGTGTTCCTGACCCCCGACGGCCGGCCCTTCTTCGGCGGGACGTACTTCCCGCCGGACGATCGCTTCGGACGGCCCGGCTGGCCCTCCATCCTGCACCGCGTGTCGGAGGTGTGGCGCGAGCGGCGCGCGGAGCTCGACGAGCAGGCCGCGCAGCTCGTCGCGGCGATCGACAGCACGTCCCGGTTCCCAACCGGGGACGCGGTTCCCGAGGCGCGGCTGCTGGAGGTCGCGCGGGATGCGCTGGCCGATGCCTTCGACGAGGTCCACGGCGGATTCGGGGGCGCTCCCAAGTTCCCGCCTTCGCAGAGCCTGCAGCTCCTCCTTCGCCGGCACCTCCGCACCGGGTCCGCCGAGGACCTGCACATGGTCGACCGCACGCTGCGCGCCATGGCCCAGGGCGGGATCCACGACCAGCTCGGCGGCGGGTTCCACCGCTACGCGACCGACGAGCGGTGGCTCGTGCCGCACTTCGAGAAGATGCTCTACGACAACGCGCAGCTCGCGCGCGTGTACGTGGAGGCGTGGCAGGTGACCTCCGACGAGGCGCATGCCCGGATCGCGCGGGAGACGCTGGACTACGTGCTCCGCGAGATGACCGATCCGTCGGGCGGCTTCCGTTCGGCCACCGACGCGGACAGCGAGGGCCGCGAGGGTGTCTACTTCGTGTGGCGTCGCGCCGAGATCGAGCAGCTCCTCGGCGAGGAGGCCGCGCTCTTCTGTCGCGCGTACGGCGTGACCGAGGACGGCAACTTCGAGGACATGCACCATCCGCGCATGCCCGGCGAGCAGGGCATGAACGTATTGTACCTGCCTCTCCCGCTCGAGGAGGTCGCCGCCCGCGAACGCATGAGCGTGCGCGATCTCGACACCCGCCTCGCCGCAGGCCGAGCGCTGCTCTTTCGCCACCGGCAGAAGCGCGTCTATCCCGGCCTCGACGACAAGGTGATCGCTTCCTGGAACGGTCTCATGATCGGGACCTTCGCCTACGCGGGGCGAGCGCTGGACGAACCCCGCTACCTCGAGGCGGCCGCCCGCGCCGCGGACTTCGTCCTGCGCGAGATGCGCTCGCCGGAAGGGACGCTGCTGCGTACCTGGAGGCGGGGAGAGGCGAAGATCCCCGCGTTCCTGGAGGACCACGCGTTTCTGGCCTCGGCGCTGCTCGATCTGTACGAGGCGACCTTCGAGACGCGGTGGCTCGTCGAGGCTCGTGCACTCGCCGCGGAGATGAACCGCCTCTTCGCGGACGAGAGCGAGGGGGGGTGGCGCCACACCGCAGCGGGAGACGGGACCCTCGTGGCGAGCGTCAAGAGCCCGGCGGACGGCTCCATCCCGGGCGGCAACGGCGTCGCCGCCCAGGTCATGCTGCGTCTCGCCCTGCTCGCCGGGGACGAGGATGCCGCCTCCCGGGCGGAGCGCGCGCTGCGCCAGTTCGCCTCGCCCATGGAGCGCTTCCCGGGGGGAACCATCGGGCTCCTCCTCGCGCTCGATCTGCTGATCCACGAGGACGGGGAGGTCGCGTTCGTCGGATCGCCCGCCGACGCCTCGACCCGCGCGCTGGTGCGCGCTGCGCAACGCGCTTTCCTTCCGGGAACGGCGTTCGCGCTGCTCGATCCGGCCGCGCCGGCCGAAGCGGAGCGGATGATCCCGCTCCTCCAGGGGAAGACGCTGGTGGACGGGCGGCCCGCGGCGTACGTCTGTCGCAATTACGCGTGCCGGGCTCCGGTCACCACCGAGGAGGCGCTCTTGGCCGCGCTGGCGGAGCTGTGACGTTGCTCGGCGCGCTCGTGGTGACGCTCGCGGTCGCTGCTCCCGTCCTGCGCCACGAGGTGCGGGCGACTCTCGACGTTCCCGCGCATCGTCTGGACGCTACCGACGTGGTGCGGTTCGCCGCTCCGGCGCACGGCGAGCCTGTCCGCTTCCTCCTCAACGAGAGTCTCGAAGTCCGCCGCATCGTGGCGGAGCCCGGGGGAGAGCCGATCGACTGGCGGGCGTCGGACGGGTGGGACCCGCGACACTTCTGGTCGAGGCCGCCCTACGACGAGCTGCAGGCGTTCGAGCCGGCGCGGGAGGTGGAGGTGCCGCCGCCCGCCTCGGGCTGGAGCGGCGGCGTCGTGACCCTCACCGTCGAGTACGGCGGCGTCGTGGCGGACAGCCTGCACGAGCCCGAGGAGTCGTACGGGCGAAGCTTCGAGACGACGTCGGGACGGATCGTCGATCAGGGCGCTTACCTCGGCGGCGGGACGTTCTGGGTTCCCTGGTCCGGCGACGCGCTCTTCGCGTTCGACCTCGCCGTCGAGAGCCCACCCGACTGGAGGGTCGTCTCCCAGGGAGAGCTGCACTCGGACACCGTGGAGGGAGGACGCCGGCGGGCGCGCTGGATCTGTTCCGAGCCTGCCGCGGAGATCTGGATGATCGCCGGGCCGTACGAGCTCCGGGAGCGCGAGCATCGCGGGGTACGCGTCATGGCGTACACGTACGGCACGACGCCGGCCGAGACCGTGGAGCCGTACCTCGCCTCCACCGGTCCGATCCTCGACCGCTTCGCCGCGCTCTTCGGCGACTACCCGTACTCGAAGTTCGCGCTGGTCGAGAACTACTGGCAGACGGGGTTCGGCATGCCCAGCTTCACGCTGCTCGGAGATCGCGTGATCCGGCTGCCGTTCATCGTGGACACGAGCTACCCGCACGAGATCCTGCACAACTGGTGGGGCAACGGCGTGTACGTGCCTCGTGGCGAGGGGAACTGGTGCGAGGGGCTCACCACGTACTGCGCGGACTACGCCGCCAAGGAGCGGGAGGGCGAAGCGGTCGCGCGGGACTATCGCCGCTCGACGCTGCAGGGCTACCGCGACTTCGCGGCGGCGGGAGGGAAGGACTTCCCGCTGCGCGGCTTCCGCGAGCGGGACAACGCGGCGACGCAGGCGGTGGGTTACGGCAAGACGCTCATGGTCTTCCACATGCTGCGCCGCAGCGCCGGAGACGAGCGCTTCTTCGCCGCGCTGCGGACCTTCTGGACGCGACACCGCTTCCGCTACGCGGGATGGAACGACCTGCGCGCGGCGTTCGAGGAGCAGCTCGACGCGGATCTCGCTCCGTTCTTCGGGCAGTGGGTGGACCGGGCCGGCGCGCCGGTTCTTCGCCTGGACCGTGCCGCGTCGGTGCCGGACGGAGTGGCGCTCTTCCGCGTGACCGGCGCCGTCCTCCAGTCCGAGCCGACCTTCGCGCTCTCCGTGCCGGTCGTCGTCCAGGGGGAGCGGGAGCGGCTCGGTATCGACGTCGAATGTGGCGGGCCCGAGACGGAGTTCGAGGTGGCCGTCCCGTTCGTGCCGTGGCGGGTCGCCGTCGATCCGGACTTCGAGACCTTCCGCATACTGCATGCCGAGGAGGTGCCGCCGGCGCTCTCCGGGATCCTGGGTGCGGCACGCACGCGGATCGTGCTGGGTGCGGATGCCGTCGGTGAGGTGCGCGAGGCGCTCGTCGCAGTGGCGGCGGACTGGGCGCGGGACTCCACCTTCACGGTGGTGGAGGAGCGGGCCGGCGAGCCGCTCGGCGAGTTCGACGGCGGGACGTGGTTCCTCGGGGAGGGCGAGGCCGCGCGACGTCTCGGGGGGCGGCTCGCGCAGGTGGAGCGTGCCGCGGGCACGTCGATCGTCGCCGCGGACCGGGTGACGGCTGCCGGTCGGGCGGCGGCGCCGGCCGGGTTCTTCCTGCCGGGGTCGGCG
The DNA here is from genome assembly GCA_052390515.1 of Candidatus Eiseniibacteriota bacterium. GTDB lineage: Bacteria > ARS69 > ARS69 > ARS69 > ARS69 > JBQTGV01. The sequence continues at coordinate 7,032 of JBQTGV010000148.1, forward strand.
GACGCGGTAGCCGCCGTCGCCCGGAAGACGCCGCACTACTCGAAGTACAGCTGGCTCGTGTTCGAGGGAGACCGCAACGTGGGCAAGGGTCTGTGGGAAGCCGAGGCGTCGCCTCTGACGGTGGACTTGAAGTGAACCTCGCAACTCACTGCTTTGCTGTGCTTTGCCTTGCGGCGACGTCCGCGGCATCGCCCTCCTCCGAGGAGATGGTCGGTGCGCTCGCCGGGGACGGGATGCGTGGGCGTGGCGCCGGGACCGCCGAACTCGACTCCGCCGGCGCGCTCGTTCAGGAGTGGCTCGAAGCCGCCGGGGCGAAGCCGGCAGCGGCCGGGTCCTGGCGACAAGCGTTCGATGGGCCTTCGGGGACCCGGCTCTTCAACGTGATCGGGCGCATCCCCGGCCAGGGCGACGAATGGATCGTGGTCGGGGCGCACTACGACGGCCTCGGCGTCGGCCTCCCCGGCACGGACCACGCGGGCGAGATCTTCAACGGCGCCGACGACAACGCCGCGGGGGTCGCCGCGCTCGTGCTGGCCGCGAGGCGCATCGCCGCGGCGGGGGAGCTGGCCCGCAGCGTCCTGGTCGTCGCCTTCTCCGGAGAGGAGAGCGGGCTGCTCGGCTCGAAGGCCTTCGTCGCCGCGCCGCCTGCGCCCCTGGAAGACTGCCGCGCGATGATCAACCTCGACACCGTCGGCCGGATCGAGGACCGGCGCGTCGTCGTCTTCGGAACCGCGACCGCCGAGGAGTTTCCGCAGATGCTGGAGGGCGTGAACTTCGCGTTCGGGTTCGACCTCGCGTTCCACGGCGAAGGTCTTCCGGCGTCCGACCACGCACCGTTCCTCGAGTCGGGGATTCCCGTCCTGCACTTCTTCTCCGGCGCGAAACCGGAATATCACCGCCCCGGCGACGATCTCCACCTGCTCGACCTCGGGGGAGTCGACCGGCTGGCGGAGCTCATCGCCGAGCTGGCCGTCCACCTCGCCGCGGACGAGACGCCGCTCACGTTCCGGCCGCCCGGCGTCGAGCGCGTGGCGGCGCCGGCCCCCGGCGCTTCGCCGCGGCGAGTCTCCTTCGGCTCGATCCCCGACTTCGCGCAGGAGAAGGGCGGCGTGCTGCTCTCCGGAGTGATGCCGGGGAGCCCCGCCGAGGAGGCCGGCCTCGGGAAGGGCGACGTCCTGGTGGAGCTGGGCGGGGCGCCGATCGACACCATCGAGGACTTCCAGGCGGTGCTCGCGGCCCGCGAGCCGGGGGACGTCGTGGTCGTGAAGTACCGGCGAGGCGACGAGCTGCTCGAGGCGAAGGTCACGCTGCGGGAGCGGAGCCGCTAGCGTTCAGTCTCGAAAGAGAGCATCAGATGGCCGAGCGTCGTAGCCGCCGTGACCGGAGCCACGGACGGCGGATCACTAGGAGGACGCCGCCGAGCGCAGCCGCTCGGCGACCTCGCCCATATCCTGCGGGCGGTCGTCGGGGTCCTTGGCCAGCATCTCCATGACGAGGTCCTCCATCTCGGCGGGGACCTCCGCGCCGCGCTCGCTCGGGCGCTGCGGCGTCTCGTTCACGTGGCGCGCCAGGACGGCGACGGCTTCGCCCTCGAACGGCGGGGTTCCGGTGAGCATCTCCCAGAGCGTCACGCCCAGCGAGTACACGTCCGAGCGTTCGTCCGCGGCGCCTCCGGCGGCCTGCTCCGGGCTCATGTAGCGCGGCGAACCGATGACCGCGCCGGTCATGGTCGCGCCGGAGCTGGCCAGACGCGCGACCCCGAAGTCGGCGAGCTTGGGCACGCCGGCGTCGGTGAGCAGCACGTTCGCCGGCTTCACGTCGCGGTGGACGATGCCCTGCTCGTGGGCGAAATGCAGCGCCTCCGCGACCGGGGCCGCGATCCGCGAGGCGTCGGCGCCTTCCAGTCGGCCCTCCGAGCGGATGCGCGCCGACAGGTCTCCGCCCTCGATGAGCTCCATCACCATCCAGATGCGGTCGCCGCGCTCGACGAGATCGTAGACCTGCACGACGTTGGGATGAACCAGCCGTGCGAGAGAGCGGGCCTCGGCGCGGAACCGACGAACCGCGTCCTCGTCCGCGGTGAGCGCGAGAGGCAGCTCCTTGAGCGCCACCGGCCTGTCCAGCACGCGGTCGACGGCGCGCCAGACCGTGCCCATTCCGCCGCGCGCGAGCTGCTCCTCGAGATCGTAGCGGTCGCCGACTTCGCCTCGGGTCACGCGCGGCTCGCGAATCGTCTCGTCGTCCCGGCGTGCGGCACTCCGGGCGGTCGTGCCCGGGGGCGCGGGCACCTGCAGCCAGAAGGCGAAGAGCACGAAGCACGTGCCGCCGGCCCAGAAGAGCGCCGTGGCTTGCCGGCGCCTCTCCTCGCGCAGCGGATTCGCCGCACGGTCCCGGCGGGGGAGGAATCCGAGGATCTTCTTCTCCGCGACCACGTCCGGATAGAGCCGGGGGATCGTCTCGTCGAGCAGCTTCGGCAGCGCGAGCAGGAGGAACGCCGCCGTCCCGATCAGGCAGAGGTGACCCAGCCACGCCGCGGCGATCCAGCGGAGCAGGCGCGCGCGGTCGCGCAGGAGCCCGGGAAAGAGGTCGGCCGAGCGCCGGCAGCGCCGGAGGGTGGCGCGGGCCAGCGAGCCCACGAGGTCCAGGACGCGAGCCGGCAGCATGCAGATACCCCTGGGCGGCGGTGGTTCCAGGGTTTTCGGCACTCCGGGGCTCGGCGGTTAGGGGCGCGGGTCCTGGCTGGCCGGGCCGGCTTCGGATAAGGTCCGGCCCGTGGAGCCCCGTCCACCCTCCTTCCCGGGCGTCCCGCCGACGGGCGAGAGCACGCTCGTCAATGCGGACATCGCCCCGACTCCGCCGGAGAGGCGGACCTGGAAGGCCTACGACATCGCCTCGCTGTGGATCGGGATGAGCGTGTGCATCCCCACGTACATGCTCGCTTCGGGGTTGATCGCCGGGGGCATGAGCTGGAGCCAGGCGATCCTCACCATCGGCCTCGGCAACGTGATCGTCCTCGCTCCAATGCTGCTGAACGCGCACGCGGGGACGAAGTACGGAATCCCCTTCCCGGTGCTGGCCCGCGCCGCGTTCGGGACGATCGGCTCGAACGTGCCGGCGCTGCTTCGTGCCCTCGTGGCCTGCGGGTGGTTCGGCATTCAGACCTGGATCGGCGGCCAGGCGCTGAACGCGATGCTGGCTCTGCTCGTGCCGGGCTGGGGCGACTTCGCGTTCGCCCCGGCGCTCTCGTTCCTGGCGTTCTGGGGAATGAACGTGTGGTTCATCTGGAAGGGCACGGAGTCGATCCGCTGGCTCGAGTCCCTGTCCGCGCCGTTCCTGTTGCTCGTCGGACTCGGACTGTTGGCCTGGGCCTGGAAACGCGGCGGAGGCTTCGGCCCGATCCTCTCCCAGCCGAGCAAGTTCGCCACGCCGGGCGACTTCTGGGCGTTCTTCGTTCCCTCGCTGACCGGCATGGTCGGGTTCTGGGCGACGCTCTCGCTCAACATCCCGGACTTCACGCGCTACGCGAAGAGCCAGCGGGCGCAGATCGTCGGCCAGGCGATCGGTCTCCCGCCGACCATGGTGCTGTACTCGTTCATCGGCGTGGCCGTCACGTCGGCGACCGTCGTGATCTTCGGCGAGCCGATCTGGGATCCAGTGCAGCTGCTCTCGCGGTTCGAGAGCCCCGCGGTCATCGTCCTGTCGCTCGTGTCCCTGATCGTGGCCACGTTGACCACCAACATCGCGGCGAACGTGGTGTCCCCGGCGAACGACTTCGCCAACGTGCGTCCCCGCTGGATCAGCTTCCGGACGGGCGGCCTCATCACCGCGGTGCTGGGCATCGCCATGATGCCGTGGCGCCTGCTCTCCGACTACGGCACGTACATCTTCGGATGGCTGGTGGGTTATTCCGGCTTCCTCGGGCCGATCGCTGCCGTGCTGATCGCCGACTACTGGCTCCTGCGCCGGCAGTCGCTCGTCGTCGAGGATCTGTACCGGCGCGGCGGGGCGTACGAGTACGAGCACGGTTTCAACGTGCGGGCGATGGTCGCGCTCGGGGCGGGGATCGCGGTGGCGCTCGGCGGGCTGGTGCTCCCGGGCGTACGATGGCTGTACGACTACGCGTGGTTCGTGGGGTTCGCCACGGCGTTCGTCGTGTACGTCGGCCTGATGCGAGGCCGTTGACGGCTGCGCCCGCCACCGGCCCCGCGCGGTCCCCCGGTTCGCCGGCGGCTACGCGGACCCGCGCTGCGCGAATCCCCAGAACCGGAACACGACGGCGTAGGTGAGCAGCATCATGCCGCCTTTCCAGTAGGCCTCCGGCGCCACGCCGGCTAGGAACGACTTCGCCCCGGTCATCCGGTCCAGCGTTCCGAAGAGGAAGATGATGATGGATGCGTAGAGACACGCGACGGCGATCTTCTGCATCGTGGGCCCCCCGACAGGCGTGAGTGGAAGGCTGACTCTCGATCGATGCGGGTCCTGGAAGCGCCGGGATTATCGCCCCGCGCGGCGGGAGGAGTCCAGATCCGTCACCGGTAGCGGACGTCGCCCTTGCGCGCGGCGCTCCCCGGGTCCCACTCCCAGGCGATGCACAGGGAGGGGTGATGGCGCGTGAATTCGGCGAGGATCGAGGGGAGGGCGGCCGGCCACCACTCCTCCGCGCAGAGGCCGTCGAGAGGCAGGTGCGCGACGGCCTGGCCCCCGTTGCCCACGTTGCCGACGATGAGCCCGGGGTAGGCCGCGGCGAGCTGGGTGACGAGCGCGTCGCGGTAGGCGACCCACTCGGCCCGGACCGTCGCCCACTCGGCCGAGGTCACCGGGAGCTGGTTCAGCACCGGGTTCGCCGGAAGTACGCCGTACACGTCGTCGAGGTAGATGCCGTCCCACCCCGTCCAGCGCGCGGCCAGGAAGGCGGCCAGATCGGCCGCGTTCTCCGGCGTGTAGCGCAGCTCCTCGGTGTTCGTCCAGGTGCTGATGCGGTTGCCGGAGGCGTCGTGCCAGTAATCCTCCTCCGCGAACAGCCCACGGTACGAGGTCCACAGCTCCGACGTTCCCCAAAGCGGGACCTGATGCGAGTTCGCGTAGCCGAGCACGACGGCGCCGGGGCGCACCGCGCGGACTTCCGCCGGGTCCATGCCGGCGTTGCACACGAAGAGGCCGTAGGCCCCCAGGTCGACGGGCGGAAGTCCCTGGTGGCTCTGCCCGCTGAGGTCTTCCGGCTGGAGCATGTAGAAGGCGTCGGACAGCGGCTCCGGCGGCGTCATCCGGTCCCTGCGGGGAGTCTCCATGGGATCGCTGAAGCAGCCGGCGAGGATGACGATTCCGGCGAACGCCGGGAACGGACTTCGCATGGTGCAGACCCTCCGGGAGCTACTCTTCCTTCGGCAGCGCGATCCGGCAACTTCACGCGTCAGGGGGAAGTGGATTCCCCGACCGCAGCCAGCGCCCGCTCCGCCGCGTCGAAGCCCGGCCGGAGCTCCACCGCCCGGCGGAACGCCTTCGCCGCGTCGTCGAGACGGCCTGTCGCGGCGAGGGCGACGCCGAGGTTGTAGTGCGCCTCGGCGAGCTCGGGATCGATGCGCAGCGCCTCGAGGGTGCGGGCGATCGCGCCGGGGAGGTCGCCCTTCGCCTTCAGGGCGAGCCCCCAGTTCGCGTGGGCTTCGGCGAGGTCCGGCTTCATCGCCAGAGCCTCGCGGTATCGCTCGATAGCCTCGTCGTAGCGGCCCTGCTGCAGGAGCGTGTTGCCGAGGTTCACCACGATGCGGTGGCTCTGCGGCTCGACCTCGCCCAGACGGCGCGCCTCCGCGAGCGCCGCGGCGTCCTCGGCGGCCGGCGCCGGTTCCGGCCCGCCGGCGTGCAGGACGTCGAGCTCTCCCTTCAGCGCGACCGCGGCGATCCAGGTCCCCTCGGGGTTGGGGTGGATGTGGTCACCGAGCGTGTAGCGGACGCGAGGATTCACGCGCTCGCCGAGGGCCGCTCGATGCATCCGGAATGCGTCCGAGAGGCGGAACGAGGGGTGCCCGTACATCGCAGCGAGCCGTTCGACGACGAGCTCGGGGCCGTCCGGCATCGAGTTCGTGTCGACGATGTCCTCGTCGGTGAACCGGGGCCAGATGGCGACGAGCGTGCGAAAGCCATGCTCGTCGGCCAGCTCCCGCAGGAGGCGCAGGCCCTCGGTGACATTGTCGTCGCCGATCGCCTCCCGGTTCCAGGCCACCGGGTCGACCTGCGCGCGGAAGTGGAACAGGTCCAGCTTCGTGCAGAAGAAGCGGAAGGCGTGAGAGCGGACGAAGAGCCAGTCGACCGCAGCGGGTCGATCGACCGGGCTGCCCAAGGCGAAGGCCTCGTGGTTGAAGTTGTTGAAGTCGTTCTGGGTGAAGAAGAGAACCACCTCGTCGGGCCGGAACGCCAGACCCTTCACGCGCAGCAGTTCGACCTTCGCCCGGGTGCAATACGCGCTCACCCCGAAGTTGAGCACTTCGGTGCCGTCGCCGTAGAGGCGCTCGAGCCGCCGTGTGATGGTGTCGTCGAGGTCGCGGATGCCGAATCCCTCGACGACCGACTCGCCGAGCACCACGATCCGCCGCACCCCGGCCGGCTTCTCCAGCGTGCGTTCGACGTCGCGCTGGCCCCAGGAGTTCGTGCTCGGGTAGCTGGTCACGAGATCGGCGTCCGGATCCCGCCAGTCCGCCTTGAGTTCGAAGCCGAGCACGGGATTGGTCGACCGCTTGTACACGGAACCCTGCTGCTCCACGTCGATCAGCTGCACGTCCGGTGCGGCGCGGAGTGCCCGCACGGTCATCTCGGAGACGAGCAGTGCGATCGCCGCGACGAGCAGAACGCTCGCCGGCAGGGCGAAGGGGGAGCGCGGGGCGGGCCGTTCGCTCGAGGGGCGCTCGGTCACTGCAGGAGGTACTGGAACGGCTGCGGTTGCGCGCCGAAGAAGTCCAGCGCGACGATCACGAGGACGAGCAGGACCGACACGATCAGCGCCGCGAGGAGCGTCCGCTTGAGGAAGCCGCTCACGTCACGCTCCTCTCCGCAGCCAAGCGGCGTCGAGGCGCTGCAGGATCCCCCGCGCGATGAGCGCGTGGCCCTTCGCGTTGGGATGCACGTCGTTGCGCGCCACCCAGACCGTCGAAGGATCGACGCCGTCGAAGGCGCCGGTCAAGTCGATCACGGTCGCGCCGGCGGCGGCGGCCGCCCGCTTCACCCGCTCGTAGACCTCGGCGAAGGGGCCCGGGAACTCGTGGAACTCCGGGAGCACGACGAACGCCCAGGGGACGCCGCGGGCTGATGCCCAGGCGCCGGTCCGGAGGAGAGCGTCGTCGAAGGCGGCGAGGCCCGGCGCGCCGCTCGCGTAGAGATCTCGATAGTAGTCCACGTAGCTCGGCCGCGCGCCGAAGCGGCGTTCCAGGAGGTCGAACTTGGACCACGCGAAGACGGCGAGATGGAAGCGCGCGTACCAGGGTGGGTCACGATGCTCCGGAGTGGGCTCGGCGTCGTTGATGTACCACACCTGGAGGATCGCGTCGGGCGACCTGCCGGCGAACAGCTCCTCCAGGGCTGCATACTCCTGCGCGGTGTTCCAGTTGCCGTGTCCGGTGTTGATCAGCTCGACGGGGCGGCCGCCCGCGGACCACTCCGCTTCCAGGATTTCCGAGAAGCGCTCTCCATAGCTCACCCCCCAGCCGAACGTGACCGAGTCTCCGAGCAGCACGACGCTCGCCGCGTCGCCGTCGTCGCGACCGCCTTCGACGTCGCGAAACCCGCGCGAATCGATCTGCACGTCGACGCCGAAGAGACGGTGCCGGCTGCCGGCCGCGTGCCGGAAGCGCATGCCGGAACCGGGAGCCGCGGCCTTCATGGCATGGGCGTAACGCACGAACTCCACGTCGGCGTTCGGCGTGATCCGGGAGTAGAGACGCAACGCGAGCTCGAGGAAGACGAGAGTGACGGCCGTGGTGGCGAGGAGGCCGGCTGCGCCGAGGAGCCAGCGTCTAGCCAAGGTCCATGCCGCCGCCTGCGGTCAGCCCCTCGCCGATCGAGGTCATCGATCCCCGCCGACCGCAGCATGGGGATGGATGCGCACCTCGTCGAACACCGGCAGCAGCTCGCGGAACCGGTCAGCCAGCTCGGGTGCGAACCCCGGCTCGTCGATCCACGGTTCCCAGCGGAGCCGGCGGCTGACTCGCGGCCACCCGTCGGTGGTGACTTCCCACCCGGCGACGGACAGCGTGAGGACCGCCGGCGCGAGACCGGGGGCGGACAGGGCGGCGCGCAGGCGACGGGTGGAGTCCGCCGATCCGGCGGCCGGCTCCAGGCCGAGCTCGATGCCCGCGGCCTCGAACGTGGCGTGCAGTACGGGAGAGTCCGCCGGACCGAGGCGAGCGTCCCAGACCCGCACCCGGCGCACCGGGCAGTCGTCGGGCGCCGGCCGACCCCGGTCCGGCCAGAAGAGCGAAGCGCCGACGCGAGCCTCCATTCCGAGTCGCGGCTCCACGTCGCCGAGCATCGACTCCAGGTCCGACACCAGCGCTTTCAGCGGGGCGAGAACGTGCGCCGCGTACATCGCGCGGCGGTCGCCGGGCATCGTGTCCGGACAGGGCTCCCGATCGAGGGCTTCGAAGAACTGCTGCGCCTCGCGGGGGAGGCCGCGGAAGCGAGCGTTGCCGTGCGGATCTCGGGAAGCCACGTTCGCTCCGGAAGGGGTGACCGGATCCGAGGATAGGTACAGGGGGCTGCCCCGGCAAGGGCCCGGCCGAGGAGCCGGTGGACGGGCCAGCGGCGCGACCCGCACAATGCGCGCATGGCCACCGAATTCGATCCTCGTCATGCGGCGCCCCCGGGCGGCGTCCGCATGCTCCTCGAGACGGATCGCCGGAGACTGATCGGGTTTCTCTCCAGCGAGCCCGAGGACAACATCTACCTGCTCTCGCGCGTGGCGATGGACGGCGTCGTCAACGAGGAGTCGACCGCGCACGGCCGGTTCTACGGTCACTTCACCGGCGAGGACCTGGACGGCGTCGTCTTCTTCGGCCACCGGCGCGGCGTGGTTCTAGCCGGCGCCGGCGACGAGTTCATTCGCTGCGCCGCCGCGCTCGCTCTCGGACCGGAGGCGGACTGGGTGATCCTGGTCGGGCCGCGGCTGGCGGCGGAGTCGTTCCTCTCGCACTATCGCTGGCGCGGCCGCCCGACGCACATCAACCGCATCCAAGACTTCTACGTGCTCCGCGAGGAAGCGCTCCCGCTGTCCGCCGCGCGCGTGCGCGCCGCCGAGATCGGCGATCTCGAAGCCGTCGTGGAGATGTCCGAGCAGATGCTGCTCGAGGACTTCCGGCTGCCCGCGGGAAGCCTCTCCCGCGACGGCATCCGCGAGTCGATGCGCCAGAAGATCGCCGACGGTCGCACCTGGCTGCTCGAGGATCGCGGCGAGGTGGTCTTCAAGGTGGACGTGTCCGCCCAGTTCGCCGGCGGGGCGCAGATCGAGGGAGTGTTCACGCACCCGCAGTTCCGGGGGAAGGGCTTCGCCCGCGACGGCGTGGCCGCGGTCTCGCGCGAGCTGCTGCGCACGTCCGCCTTCGTGTCCCTGCACGTGGATCGGGACAACACCCCGGCCCGCCGCGCCTACGAGCATGCCGGCTTCCGCCGCCACTCGGAGTTTCGCCTCGTCCTGCTGGAGCTCTCGCCAGCGTGAGGGCGAGGCGGCACACTAACCGGTCGGGCCCTCCGGCGCGATCGGCGGCGGCACGACCGGGCACACCCCCGCGGCGGCCGGAGCCTTGCTCGCCCAGCGTCCTAGCCGGAACCACAGGACCAGCGCGGTGCCCCGGGCGATTCCGGTGATCGAGATGGTCCACCAGATCGCCACGGGGCCGATGCCGGTGTGGAACGCCAGCCACCAGACGAGCGGCAGGCGCACCAGCGACGTGAGCACCGACACGTACATCGGCGGGAGCGTGTCCGCGGCGCCGATGAACGCGTGTCCGTACACGAGCTCCCAGCCCATGAAGGCCTGCGAGACGGCGACGATGCGAAGGAAGAGCGCGGCCTCCGCGGCGACGGCCCGGTCGGAGGTGAAGAACCCCGCGATCGCCTCCGGGACGAGCAGGTAGGCGAGCGTCAGCACGCCGGCCACGACCCCGATGAGTTGGGCGCCGCGGTCGGCGGCGATCCGCGCCCGATCCGCCCGCGCAGCGCCGAGGTTCTGACCCACCATCGCCGCGACGGCCATGCCCAGCGCGGCGGCGGTGAGGTAGGTGACCGACTCGAGCCGGTTGACGATGCCCAGCGCCGCGGTCGTGGCCGCTCCGAAGGTCCCGGTGACGTGCGAGATCACCAGGTACACGACGGAGAAGTGCACTTCGATGATGGCCTCCGGCGCGCCGATGCGCAGGATGCGCGAAGCGAACCCGCGGAACGACTGCGCCGCGCCGCGGGCGGTCAGCCTGAGCGGGAACCGGCCCCGCGAGTGCAGGACGGCCCAGATGCCCAGGACGACGAGCTCGGAAACGACCGTGGCGATCGCAGCGCCGAGCACCTCGAGCCTCGGGAACGGCCCGATCCCGAAGATCAGCAGCGGATCCAGCACGAAGTTGAGCAGCGTGCCGGCCAGGATGGGGAAGAGCGGCGTGCGGCTGTCGCCGCAGCTCCGGAACACGGCCTCGAAGACGAACGTGACGTAGAAGATCGGCGCGAGCAACGAGATGACCGACAGGTATCGCGCGCCGTGCGCGACGATGACGGGATCGTCGAAGAGCACGTCGAAGAGCCAGGGCGATCCGAACCAGCCGAGCACGGCGACGGCCGTCCCGAGAGCCGCCGCCAGCACGGCTCCGGCGAAGGCCGCGCGTGCGGCCTCCTCGTCACGCCCCGCGCCGACCGCTTGCGAGACGACGGCCGTCACGCCCGCCACGAACATCGTGCCGACCGCGTACAGCGTCCAGCTCGCGAAGAAGCTGGTGGCCACCGCGGCGATCGCTTCGGGCGACAGCCGGCCGACCCAGATGGTGTTCATGACGCCGTAGGCGGTGTGCAGCACCCGCGAGAGGAAGACCGGCCAGGAGAGGCGGAGAAGGGTGGCGGTGATCGGCCCGTCGACGAGGCGGACGGGCGCGCCGGCGTTTCGCGGGGTCAAGCGCGATCAGCGAAGGAGCAGCATCTTGCGGGTCGCGTCGTCTCCGGCGGAGTCGAGGCGGTAGTAATACACACCCGGAGCGGCAAGGCGTCCCGCGTCGTCGGCTCCATTCCAGACTCTCTCGTGCACGCCGGCCTCCAGGCGATCCGTTTCCAGGAGGCGCCGCACCAGCCGGCCGCCGACGTCGTACACGGCCAGGCGAACCGGTCCCGGCCGCGAAACGGAGAAGGCGATCGTGGTCGCGTCCCGGAAGGGGTTGGGCCTCGCCGGCCACAGCGTCACCGGCTCCTCGGGGAGCAGGCTGACACCGACCGCGTTGCGGTCGTCCACGGTGAGGAAGTAGTCCGCGCGGGCGCGGGGCACTTCGCCGTTGGACACGGCCAGCACGAGGAACACGATCTCCGACCAGTCGGTGGAGAGCTCGAACGACGACGTGTTCGAGCCGGTGACGGGAATCTGGACGTAGCCGCGCCGCCCCGATGTGTCGAGCGTGAACGCGCCGACCGAGAAGGGTGCGGCCCCTCCGAGGAACTGGATCCACGGCTGCCCGGTGCGGTCGGGTCCGCCGACGAGCACGAAGTGGGTGGACATGCCGGCGAGGCTGCGTCCCAGCGCAGTCGCGGGATCGGACAGGTGCGCGGCGATCGGCGGCGTGGGATAGGAGTCCGCTTCCGCGAAGCCCAGCGGCCGACCCGGCGCGTTCGCCCCGCAGAAGTACGCCGCCGCGGCGAGGGCGCGCACCGCCTCGCCGAGCGACGAGCCGTGCTGGCGAAGGACCGCGTCGAACGTCTCGGGGACCGGCCGCTGCGGGTCCAGCGCACGCGCGTCGAAGAAGTCCACCAGGACGCCCGCGCCGAAGGTCTCTTCCAGCAGCCGCTGCCACAGACAGTCCTCGTAGGACGCGTCGCCTCCCGAGATCCAGCCGTCCGGGTGACTCACCGGCGACCCGTAGGGCAGGTAGCGGACGTAGTCGTTCGTCGCGTCGTGGACGAAGTCCTCCGCCCAGGTCGCGTCGGCCTCGAGCCACCCGCCCTCCGACCAGCCGCTGCCGATCCACTGGGACGCGTGCTTCAGCTCGTGAGCCGCGGCCACCTTGAGCGCGCCTCGAGCCGAGCCGTCGGGATCCTGGTTCGCGGGGAACCCCGCGAAGCTCCGGTGCAGGACGATTCGCGTCCCACCCGCGACCGCCTCGGTGTACCCGAAGGCGCTCATCTCGCGGAAGGAGACCGGGACGAGCACACCCGCGGAAACCGGCCGACGGAATCCGGTCTCGTCGAAGAGCCGGGTCCAGGCGGTCTCCAGGTACGTGCCGGCATGCTCGACGTAGTCCGGAATCCCGTTCGCCGGGAGCACGTCGGCAGGATCCACCGCGTCGGGTCCCGCCACGTCGTACCCGATGCGGAAGTGAGTCGTGAGGTGCTCCGCGGCGGCCGCGGAGGCCGGGCTCGCCAGGTACCCGTCGACGACCGAGGTGACGGCCGGCGGAAGCCCGTCGCGGAGGCGACGATACTCGTGGATGAGCATCGTGGCGGACCGCGTCGGCCACGCCCCGGGACCGCGCAGGGAACTCGGGAGATCGTCGGGAGCGAAGACGCGCTGGAAGCGCGCAAGCATCGCCTCGTCGAAGTCGAGCGTGCCCGCCTCGACCAGCCCCGCGAGATGTTCGCGGAAGAGCGGCTCCTCCGGCGGCGCGGCGGCGCGCGCGGACTTCGAGGCGAAGGCGGTGGCCAGGCAGGCGAGGGTGAGGACGACGACCCAGCGACGCATCGAGACACCAGCCGGTGCAGGCCGAAGCACGCAACGAGAGGAGTATTATAGATAGCGTTTCCGGCCGTAGCAAGGCGGGACCGGCAGCCGGCCGTGGGTCAGTTCGGAGCCTGCGCTCACGACCTTCAGCTCCCAACGTGATCCACGTATCCGGCGGTCGGGCCCGCCGCTCAGTCCGCCCGCCCGCTTCTCCTGCCGCCGCGCACCAGCCGGAACTCCACCCGTCCCACGGCGACGTGGGCGGCCTGCACCACGACCCGCACCGGATCCCCGATCGCGAACCTCCGGCGCCGCTTCCGGCCGATCAGCACGCGGGAGTCGGCGAAGAACCGATACCAGTCGTCGTCCAGGTCCTCCACGCGGACCATCCCCTCGACGTAGTACTCGAGGAGCTCGACGAAGAACCCGTCCTCGATGACCCCGGAGATGACCCCGTCGAATTCCTCCCCGACGCGCTCCGACAGGAACCAAGCGCGAATCACGTCCAGCACGTCGAACTCGCACTGGTTGGCGCGCGCCTCCCGCTCCGAGGACTGCGCGGCCATGCGCGTCAGCGCGGGGCGATCGTGCGGGGAAGGGTCTCCCCGAAGGAGGGCCTTGGCCAGCCGGTGCACGAGGAGGTCCGGGTACCTGCGGATCGGGCTGGTGAAGTGCAGGTAGCGCTCCGACGCGAGCCCGTAGTGCCCGACGTTCTCCGGGGAATACTGCGCGCGCATCAGCGTGCGCAGCAGGATGTGGTGCAGCGCTCGCTCCGCCGGCATGCCGCGGACGCTCTCCAGGAACCGGGCGAGGGCGCGGCTCGACGCCAGGGCTCCGAACTCGGGCACGTGTCCCCAGCTGCGCGCGAACTCCACGAAGGATAGCAGCTTCTCGTGGTCGGGGGGCGCGTGCACCCGGAAGATCGTGGGGCGCCCTTCGCGGACGAACCAGTCGGCCACCGCCTCGTTCGCGGCGATCATGAACTCCTCGATGATGCGATGGGCGTCGTTGCGCTCCGCGCGCGCCACGTCCTCCGGGCGGCCCGACGAGTCCAGCACGACGTCCGGCTCGGGCAGGTCGAAGTCGAGCGATCCGCGCCGCGCGCGCCGCTCGCGGAGCACCGTCATCAAGGACCGCATGCGCCGCACGTGGTCCGCGTGCTCGGAGATGCCATCCACCTCCTCGCCTTCGAGCACGCGCGCGACGCCCTCGTATGTCCACCTTCCCCGGGAACGGATGACGCTCTCGTAGATGCGCGTTCCGGTGCGGCCTCCGTCAGGATCGAGTCGGATTTCGGCGGTGAGCGTCAGGCGGTCTTCGCCTGGGCGAAGACTGGCCAGACCGTTGGACAGCCGCTCGGGAAGCATGGGGATCACGCGATCCGGGAAGTAGACACTCGTGCCCCGCTCGAACGCGTCGCGGTCGAGCGCGGAACCCGCGCGGACCCAGTGCGCGACGTCCGCGATGGACACGAGCAGCCGCCATCCGCCGCCCGGCTCCTCCGAGAGCGCGACGGCGTCGTCGAAGTCGCGCGCGTCCTCGCCGTCGATCGTGAAGATCGCCTCTGCGCGGAGGTCCCGCCGCCCGCTCAGCTCCTCCGCGGCGATCTCGCCCGGCAGCCGCTCCGCCTGCTCCAGTGCGTCGTCGGAGAAGCGCCGGGGGAGGCCATGCCGCCGGATCACCGTCTCGACGTGCGTGCCGAGCTCGCCGGGGGCGCCCACGATCTCCACGATGCGGCCGACCGCGGGGCGACGGCCCTCGGGGTAGTCGCGGATCTCCACCTCGACGATCTCGCCCGACCGGGGCTCCACCGCTCCCGGCACGAGCTCGATCGGTTCGCCGAAGACCTCGGGGTCGGGAAGGACGCGCTCGCGGACGCCGACCTTCTCGTACACGCCGGTGAGCGAGGTCCGCGCGCGCGCCACGACGGAGACGACGCGCCCGGCCACGCGCCCGAACTTGCCGGGGACGGGGAGCGCGCGGATCCGATCGCCGTCGAAGAGGGCCGCCATCTCGCGGCGGGGCAGGAAGAGATCTTCGGGTGCGTCTTCGCCCTGCTGCGCGAGGAATCCGTAGCCGTCGCGATGCCGCTTCACGACGCCCTCGACGGCCCATTCGTCGGCGGGCGGCGCGCTCGTGCCGAGGCGGTATCCTCGGCCGCGCGCGGGGCGGATGACACCCTCGCGCATCATCGACTTGAGGAAGCCGCGGAACCGCGGCCGCTGCCGCGAGGGCACCGCACAGGCGTCGGCCAGGGCGTGGAAGGTGAGGTGCCCACCCGGCGCCCGGGAGATCTCGCGCAGGACTTCCGCGGAGTCGAACTCGGGCGAGTGCCTGGCGCGCGTCACGAGGGCCGCGTCAGCCGGCCGTCACGTATTGCTCGACGTAGCAGGCCGGATCGAGCGGCGAACCGGTGGCGTGCACGAGCGCCTCGTTCCATGGCCGCAGCGCGCCGTGTCGGAAGAGCCGCTCGCCGAGCAGCTTCGCGGTCGTCTCGTCCTCGAACCAGAGCGGGCCAGAGGCCTTCTCCAGGAAGCGGGTCAGCTGCGACGCCATCAAATCGCCGAGCAGGTAGTTGTGATAGTAGACCGGCGCCAGCGCGACGTGGACCTTGCAAGCCCAGTCCGGCTCGCGACGGTTCTCCGGGCGCGGGATCTTCTGGAACCGCTCGACGAGGTCCCACCAGATCTTCCCCAGGTCCGCGCTCGGATCCGCGTACATGGCCCGCTCGAAGTGGCACATGACCATCACCCAGCGGGGGAAGAGCAGCTGCCGGGCGCGCGCGTGACGGGCAAGCCCCTCGCGCATCGGATCGACCTGCGCCGCGGGCGCTCCCACGCGGCGTACGATCCAGTCCGGATTGGCGGCGAGCCGCCCGAAGAGCAGCGCGATCGCCTCGGTCGACAGCGTGTGCGCGGGCATGCGCAGCAGCCACGGAAGCGCTTCGCCGAGGCCCTGGTCGTACACCGCATGGCCGAACTCGTGCAGCATCGTGTCCATCCACTGCTCGTTCGGAACCACGTTGCACAGCACCCGAACGTCGTCGGCGGCGCGATCGACGTGCGTGCAGAACGCGTGCTGGTTCTTCCGCTCGCGCGGGAAGAGGTCCGAGCGCGCCAGCGTGCGCTCGATGTCGAACCCCATGGCGCGCAGCGAGGCCTTCGTCAGCGCGACGAGATCCGCGTCGACGTAGAACCGCCCCGGAGCGAGATCCGCCGGAGGCACGGCCTCCTGGAAGAACGGGTCGGCCGCGTGCCAGGGGCGAACGTCCTTCGAGGAGATGCCGAAGCGGGCCGAGAGACGGGCGAAGAGGTCTCCGATCAGCTCGTCGAAAGGCTCGCGGGTGAGCTCTTCCAGGTGGTCGAGCACGCGGAAGAGGAAAGCCTCGTCCATCTCCTGCAGCGCGAGCGACATGGCGTAGTGGTCGCGGTGGCCGAGCTCGCGTGCCGCACGATTGCGCAGCCCGACGAGCTCCAGCACGAGCGGGGCCATCTCCTTGCCGATGCGCTTGGACGCCTCCCAGGTGACGCGGCGCTCATCCTCGTCGTCCGACTGCCGGAGCACGTCCCGGATCTCGTTCTCGCTCAGCGGGCGGCCGCCGACTTCCGGCCGGAAGCGCGCGTACATCGCCTCGGCCTCGACCTCGAGCGCCACGATCCGCCCGAGGAGGGACTCGTCCACCTGATTCCCGGCGTAGTCGCGCAGCAGGATGTCGAGCTCGCGCTTCGCGACCGGTTCGCGGATCTCGCCCGAGGCGGCGAGGCCGCGCAGCTCCGCGTACGCCGCCCGGTCGGAGAGCAGGGTCTTGAGCTCGCGCTCGAGGCGTTCCGACTCGGACGCCCACTTCGCCTCCCCGGTGACGGAGAGCTGCCAGGACGCTTCTCGCGCCTGCTTCTCCAAGGGCGCACGCCGCGCCACGTGGGACTCGACGAAGCGGGCGAGCCGCGCCGGCCCGGTCACTTCGTCGACTCCGTGTCCGGAGCGGCCACGACCCGCGGGCCGAGCGCCAGGACCCAGTCGACCGGGGCGCCGTCGACCGTCGCCAGGTCGTAGGTCACGAGACCGAGCGGCCCGTGCTCCTTCATGCGCAACAGGACCTCGTGCGGGTGGTCCCGATGCCAGAGTTCGTCCTTGTCCGTGTCCAGCCGCGCGAGCGTCGACTCGATGACCGAGAACGACTCGCCCGAGGGGGATCGGACCGGCACGCGACCGAGGCGGAACTTCTGGCGCGGGAAGTGGCGTCCCGACGAGGGGAACAGCATCGGGTAGTCCTGGAGCATCTCCCCCTCGCCGATCCGCTCGGCCAGGAAGCCGCCGCAGAAAAGTCCCCAGTTGGTGCGCTGGACGCCGGCGGTCTCGGTGCGCTGCGTGACCTGCTCCTCCTGGTGGACGGTCACGTGATAGTCGATCCCCATGCGCACGCCCACGTAGCGTCGCTCCTCCTCGCCGTACCGGGTGCGGCCGTCGAACTTCTCGACGCCCTCGGCATCGCAGGTGAGGCGCGCCTCATGCAGCAGCTCCACCGGCGCCTCGTCCCCGACCGTGTAGCGGCTCAGGGCGTGGACCTCCAGGCGTCGGCCGCGGGCTCCCTCCACGAAGTCGTAGATCAAGGCGGCGGTCCCGCAGGGCTCGGCGGCGTCGTTCAGGTAGATCCGGTACTCCAGTCGGATGGGGGGCAGGTCCCGGAGGATCTGCGCGCTCACGACCGCGGGGTGGCCGAACAGGCCGGCCACGGCGGCGAGGACGGACGCGGGACGCCACATGGTTCTTCCTCGGGGACGGCGGTGCGAAGGCCGCGATTCTACCGGAGCGTCGTCCCCGGCACAACCGCGTGAGCTGGAACCTCGCTCGGCGCCGTCGGTTCCCGGCGCGACCCCGGCTGTTGACTCGCCCGGAGGACGCCCCTACTCTTTCGCGCCACGCGTTCGTGAACCGAACTCACCAACCGGGGACCTCGATGGCGACCAAGACCGTTGCCAAGGCCGCTCCGCGGCGCAAGGCTTCGACCGAAGCGAAGACCTCCCTCTTCGAGAACGTCAACATCCAGTTCGACAGGGCTGCGCGGGTGGTGCGCCTGCACCCCGGCCTGCTCCGCCAGATCAAGGTCTGCAACAACGTCTACTCCGTGCAGTTCCCGATCAAGCGGGGCAAGGACTACCTCATCATCGAGGGTTACCGTGCCGAGCACAGCCATCACCTGAAGCCGGCCAAGGGCGGGATCCGCTACAGCGAGGAAGTATCCCGCGACGAGGTCATGGCGCTCGCCGCCCTGATGACCTACAAGTGCGCGATCGTCGACGTGCCCTTCGGAGGCTCCAAGGGCGGCGTCAAGATCAACCCCCGCAAGTTCACCGACCAGGAGCTGGAGCGCATCACCCGCCGGTTCGCCGCGGAGCTGATCAAGAAGGACTTCCTCGGCCCGTACGTGAACGTGCCCGCGCCCGACATGGGCACCGGACCGCGGGAGATGGCCTGGATCGCGGACACGTACGAGGCCTTCCATCCCGGCGAGCCCGACACGCGCGCGTGCATCACCGGGAAGCCCTACCAGCAGGGCGGAATCATGGGTCGCACGGAAGCGACCGGCCGCGGCGTCCAGTTCGGCATTCGCGAAGCCCTCGGCCACGCCGAGGATCTGAAGGGG
This sequence comes from Candidatus Eiseniibacteriota bacterium, assembly GCA_052390515.1. Taxonomy (GTDB): domain Bacteria; phylum ARS69; class ARS69; order ARS69; family ARS69; genus JBQTGV01. The sequence continues at coordinate 25,559 of JBQTGV010000148.1, forward strand.
CTCGGGCTGACGCCGGGGATCGAGGGCAAGTCGGTCGTCGTGCAGGGCTTCGGCAACGTGGGCTACCACCTCGCGAAGTTCCTGAAGGAAGAGGACGGGGCGAAGATCATCGCCATCGGCGAGTGGGACGGCGGCGTCTACGATCCCAAGGGGATCGATCCGCAGAAGCTGCAGAAGCATCGCGAGCGCACCGGGTCGATCCTGAACTTCCCGGGGGCGAAGAACCTGCCGACCAGCGAGGACGTGCTGTTCATCCCCTGCGACATCCTGATCCCGGCGGCGCTCGAGAACCAGATCCACAGCGGCAACCACCACAAGATCCGGGCGCGGGTCGTCGCCGAGGCGGCCAACGGCCCGGTCACGGCGGCCGCCGACGAGGCTCTTCGCAAGGCCGGCGTGCTCGTCATCCCCGACGTCTTCCTGAACGCCGGCGGCGTGACCGTCTCCTACTTCGAGTGGACCAAGAACCTCTCGCACATGCGGTTCGGTCGCATGTCGCGACACATCGAGAGCCTCGAGGCGGAGACCTTCATCCGCGAAACCGAGAAGCTGACCGGCAAGAAGTTCAGCACGCCGGCGCGAGACATCCTGCTGCGCTCGCACGACGAGCTCGCCCTGGTGAACTCGGGCCTCGAGGACACCATGCGCACCGCGTACCGGGAGATCCGGGCGATCCTCAAGAAGCACAAGAAGGTGGAGGATCTCCGCATGGCTTCCTACGTCTGCGCCATCCAGAAGATCAGCCGGGCCTACCTCGACCTCGGGATCTTCCCGTAGAACGCGGGGAGCGTCGGTGCCCCCCCGGACTTCCCGTTTCCTCGCGAAGCCGGTACCGTGGGCGGGCGGTCACGCAGTTCGGGTCCGGCGCGGTAGATTCCCTCGAGGGCCGGGACGCGCTAGGATCACCGGGCGGGTGCGCGTCGCGGCGGAGGTGAGACGTGAGAAACCCAGAGCAGATCCGGGCCGCGGCCGAGGCGCTGCGGGAGGTGGCGCAGCGAGCCCGCGTGTACGTCAGCATGCCGATCATCGAGGGCATCACCCCGCGCGTTCTCGTCGATTCGCCTGATGGTCGCGTCTCCGACGATGGCGGCGGTATCCGTCGCAAGGACGGGATCTTCCGCCTCGACGAGATCGGGGTTTCCCCGCTCGACCACGTCGCCCTGTACGGCGACGGCGCCTTCGAGGGGATCCTGATCCGGAACCGCACGATCTTCCGCTACAAAGAGCACATGGACCGCCTGGACCGGTCCCTGGCGAAGATCGGGATCACGCTGCCCGTGGACCGGGTGACGCTCACCGAGCGCATCCTGGAGACCTGCCGGACGGTGGACCTTCCGCAGGGCGACGGATACATCCGTCTCGTGGTCACCCGGGGGATCGGCGACTTGGGGATCAACCCGCGCAAGTGCGTCTCTCCGACCGTCTTCGCGATCGTCAGCACGATCCGGCTCTACGCCCGCGAGGCGTACGAGCGCGGCATTCCGCTCGGGCTCGCGCGGCACGTGCGAAGGCCGTCGCGGACGATCCTCGATCCCAATATCAAGGGCACGCAGTACCTCAACAACGTGCTCGCGCTCCAGGAAGGTACGCGCGACAGCCAGCTCGTCGAGGTGCTGATGCTGACCGCGGAGGGATACGTCTCCGAGGCGACGGTGGACAACATCTTCTCAGTCGTGAAGCTCCCCGGCTGGGAGAGCGACCCGGCGAAGGTGCACGTTCTCACACCCTCTGCGGAGTACTGCCTGCCGGGCATCACCCGCGAGGTCGTGATCGAGCTGGCCAGGAAGCGCGGCAACCATGTCGTCGTCCGTGACGACCTCCTGCCGATCGACCTCGTGGGCGAGGGCAAGGAGTGCTTCATGACCGGAACGGGGTGCGGCGTGATGCCGATCATCGCGGTCGGCGGCGTGACGGTGGGGGACGGCCGCCCCGGACGCGTCACCCAGACCCTCGTCCAGCAGCTCCAGGACATGATGATGGATCCGGTGAACGGGCTGCCGCTCGACACTCCCGCGGACCAGATCGCGGAGGCGCTCGGGGAGGCGCGGGCTCCGCAGTACGACTGAGCCGACGCTACTCCGACTCCAAGATTACCGCACGCCCCGGGTCCTTGCAGATGATCACTTCGTCCTGGTCGTCGAGCTCGATGGCTTCCCGCTGGTTGTCGGCGACGAGGATCGCCGGGCCGCGGGTCACCAGCACGCGGATCTCCGCGCTCTCCGGGACGACGACGTGGTCGACCGGCTCGGTCGAGTTGTTGAATGCGAGGCCCAGACCCTCGCGGAAGCTGCCCCGGGTGATGGCGCGGTAGTACGCGGTCGAGCCGAAGGGCGTGGCGACGACGACGCCGTCGCCCACGTACTCGTGCCCGAGCTCGACGCCGTCCACGCGTACGCGGTAACGGACCGCCGACGTGGGGCGGGCGTTGTGCAGCACGACGTCGTTCAGCCCGATCTTGACCCGCCCGCGCGCTTCGCCCCGCACCTTGACGTAGGACACGGGACGCAGCCGCCCCTTCACCAGGTCGTCCAGCGCGCGGGGGAGCTCGTGCGGCTGGCACTTCTTGCCGTGGCGGCTGTTCCGCAGGGGCAGCTTGGGAACACCCGGCCAGGCGTCCTCGCTGCGCAGCAGGAGCCCGTCGCCCCCGTAGGTCAGGACGATGTCCGGGGCCTCCGAGACGACCTCGAAGCCCCTCTCCTCGACCAGGGGCACGATCGCCCCGATTCCCTCGCCGAGGATGAGGACCCGCTTCATGCCGGTGCCGACCGCCAACGTTCGCCTCGCTTGCCGAGCTTCCACGAGGATCCGGTTCGAGCCCGGACGTGTCAAGGAGGGGAGGCGGATGTCGCGATCCGGTGCTAAGATCGCCCGGTTGCTCGACCAGCGCCGACGAGGGGGAGAGACACGATGAGATGCGGTCTCGCCGCACCGCTCGCTGCCGTCCTGCTCGGCTTCGTTCCCGCTTCCGCCCAGACCTTCCCGATGACTTCCGGAACGCTCGAGGTCCAGTTCGGCCTCGGCGCCGTCATGCTGCCGGAAGGGTCGGACGGGACCTACAGCGCGCAGCCGGAGCTTCGCCTGGGCCTCTTCCTCATGCCCGGCTTCGAGCTCCAAGTCCAGGGCGACGCGCGCCTCTGGCCGCTCGGCTCGGTCGCGGCCAAGAGCTACGGGGCGAGCGCACAAGTGCTCTGGTTTCCGCGGCTTTCCCCGGAGAACCGGAACTTCTACTTGATGGCAGGCGGAGGCGGCGCGCTCAACGATCCACCGGCCCGCACCGGGCTCGACTCCGGCTTCGATCCGCTGCTCCGCGGCGGCTTGGGATACAAGGTGCCGCTCACCGGGTTGGACTTCGCCTTTCTCAAGCAGTCGCACCTGACCATCGAAGGGCGCCTGGAAGCGCTGTTCCAGGACGAGACGGATCTCGTTTCCGGCGGAGCCATCGCGCTCTCGTACTTCCTCTGACCTCGGCGTCCGCTCAACCGAGGGCGATTACGCTTCCTTCCTGCGCGACGCCCATGCCGAGCGCCTCGATCGCCTGCCGCTCCCGCGAGAAGGGGTCCAGCGCCGGGTTCGTGTGATTCAGGTGGGTGAAGAGCACCTTCGTGCTGAGCCGGGAGACGGCGCTCATGGTGTCCGCGATGGCCGGGTGGGGGACGAGGTTCGCGTCGTCGCGGCGGAGCTCCCGGCGGCGGAAGAACGTCCCGTCCACCAGCGCGACGTCCGCGGCGCGGATCTGCGCGAGCACGTCGGGTACGATGGAGTCGAGGTCGGGAGCGTAGAAGAGCGAGCGCTCGGGACCCTCGATGCGGTACGCTACGGTGTCGCCGGCCTCGTTGCGGTGCGGCACGAGCACCGGCTGGATCACGAGGTCGTCCAGCGACGCGTCCCAGCCGAGATGGAGGACGCGGGGCACGAGATGACCTTCGCCGAACAGCCGGGCGAAGGGATCGTTCTTCTCGAGAAAGCCGAGGCACGCCTCCGTGGCCCACACCGGCGTCGCCGTGTGCGCCCACCCTTCGCGGCCGAGCAGCAGGAGGCCGAGGACGTGGCCCGCATGCAGGTGCGTCAGCAGGATCGCGCGGGGGCGCTCGTTCGCGGGGCGTCCGGCGATTCGCGCGAGGTCCCGGGCCTGCGCGGAGAGGTCCGGCGTGGCGTCGATCAGCGCCACCCCCTGGGACGTGGCGAGGCCGAGGCACGCCACGCGTCGGGCGCGGGCCGGTTCCTTCACCGCGGCGAGGCAGGCCTCGCACGCGCACCCGACGTGGGGATACCCTCCGTCCTGGACGGTGCCCAGCACGACGGCGAAGGGCGGTTTCGGAAGCAACCTCGCTCCCTCGAGAAGAGGCAGCGAAGTGTGCGACAGGACGACTTCGCGGGCAAGGCGGGAGCGAGGGAGCCGATTCGTGTACGTCGGTGAGGATGCGGTGCGTGAGGCCGAGCGACGATTCGGGCTTCCCGCCGAGGCCACGTTCCACGTGGACACGCCCGCCGCGGAGATCGCCTTCATCCGCCGCACGCAAAAGCACGGGCGTGCGCACGACGTGACGATCCTGATCCGGGACGGTGCACGCATCGCCGCCATCGCCAAGCATCACTACCCGCCGGGGATCTTCCGGCTGCCGAGCGGGGCGATCGATCCGGGCGAGTCGATCGAGGACGGCGCGCGGCGCGAGGCGTGCGAGGAGACCGGCCTCGACGTCACCCTGACGCGATACCTGCTTCGTTCCCGCGTGCGCTTCGCGGCGCCGGAGCCTGCCGACTCGATCGACTGGACGACGCACGTGCTGGAAGCCCGGGCGACGGGCGGCGCGCTCGGGCCGCTCGACTTGGTGGAGATCCGCGAGGCGGCCTGGGTCACCCGCGAGGATCTGCTCGGGCCGATCCGGGACCGCCTCGTGGCGTGGAAGGAGGGTGGCATCCAGTACCGCTGGCAGCTGCATGACGCGATCTTCGCCGAGGTGGATCGCCGCGGGGGGGCGGACACGCGCGGCTGAGTCGAGCGACCGGAGTCAGCCCTCGCCCGCGAGCCAGCGGTTGGTGGCGCGCAGCAAGCGGATCCCGCTCTCGCCCTGCAGCCCGCGGATGGCGGCCACGCCGGCGGCGCCCGCGTCCAGACACGCGGCGAAGCTCGCCTCGGTGATCCCGCCGAGCGCGTAGACCGGGGCGGGAGCGCCGCCCGCGAGCGCGGCGAACCCGTGCAGACCGAGCGGCCGGGCGGCGGGCTTCGAGCGAGTCGCGTGCACGGGGGAGAGCAGGATCCAGTCGGCGCCGCCCGCGGCGGCCACTTCGCCCGCGTCGTGACAGCTTCGCCCCGCGCCGGTGATCGCGGGAAGCGCCGCCCTTACGGTGCGCAGCGATCGTCCCGCCGCCGGGAGGTGCAGGCCGTCGGCGCCGAGCGCGACGGCGGCGCGGACGCTGCCGTTCACCACGAAGAGGCATGCGGCGCGCGCCGCGGCCTCGCGGAGCGGCTCGCCGCTCCGGATCAGCTCCTCGGCGCTTCGCCCCTTGCCGCGGAGCTGGAGGGAGGGGAGGCCCTCGTCGAACAGGGGCCGGGCGGCGGCGAGCACGGCGGTGCCGTCGCCGAACGCGTCCAGGTCGGCGATCCAGTGGACGATTCCGAGCGGACGCGGCGTGTGGCGACGCATGGGCCCTCCCGCGGCAGAATACACGAGCGCGAGTCGCCCGGATTGACTCGCCGCCGGGGCGCGTCTACCTTGGAACGTCCTCGTTCCAGGTTTCGGAGAGATCCATGTCGGATTCGCTCGTCATCGCCGGACGGCGCTTCGGCTCGCGCCTGCTGCTCGGCACCGGCAAGTTCGAATCGCCGGGAACGATGGCTCGCGCGCTGGAGGCTTCGGGCACGGAGATCGTGACCGTGGCTCTGCGACGCGTGGATCTGGACTCGCCCGAGTCCAACCTGCTCGAGTTCATCGACCGCAAGCGCTACCTGCTGCTGCCGAACACGTCCGGGGCCGAGACCGCCGAGGAAGCCGTGCGCCTCGCCCGGCTGGCGCGCGCGGGGGGCCTCTCCGACTGGATCAAGCTCGAGGTCACTCCCGATCCGAAGTGGCTCCTGCCGGATCCGGTGGAGACGCTGCGCGCCGCGGAGATGCTGGTGGAGGAGGGATTCCGCGTGCTGCCCTACATCGGCGCGGACCCGGTTCTGGCGAAGCGGCTCGAGGACGTCGGCGTCTCGACGGTGATGCCGCTCGGCTCGCCGATCGGCTCGAACCGGGGGCTGCGGACGCGGGACGCGGTGGCGATCATCGTCGAGCAGGCCACCGTTCCGGTGGTCGTCGACGCCGGCCTCGGCGCGCCCTCGCACGCCGCGGAGGCGATGGAGCTGGGCGCGGACGCGGTCCTGGTGAACACGGCGATCGCCGTCGCGCGGGATCCGGTGGAGATGGCGCACGCCTTCCGCCTCGGCGTGGAAGCGGGCCGCAGGGCCTGGCTCGCCGGCGCCGCGGCGGAGCGCGAGGCCGCGGAGGCGTCGAGCCCGCTCACCGGGTTCCTCGGGGATTGACGTGAGCTTCCGGGAGCACCTCGCCGCAGCGCCCGTCGGGGAGCTCCTCGAGACGGCGCACGGTGCTTCGCCCCGGGACGTGGAGCGCGCGCTGAGCATGGATGCGCCCGACCCCCGGAGCTTCGCCGCGCTGCTCTCTCCCGCGGCGGATTCCCACCTCGAGGAGCTGGCCCGCCGCGCCCGCGACGTGACCCTGCGCCGCTTCGGCCGCACCGTCCAGCTCTACGCGCCGCTGTA
>JBQTGV010000149.1:0-8480 GCA_052390515.1 Candidatus Eiseniibacteriota bacterium
GGCCGTGCCCACGATCGAGGTGCACCTGAGCAACGTCTTCGCCCGCGAGGAGTTCCGCCGGAGGTCGATGATCTCCGACGTGGTACTGGGGGTCGTGTCCGGACTCGGGGCGCCGGGGACGCTGCTGGCGTTCGACGCGCTTCTCGACCACATCGAAGGAAAGGGCTTCGGCGAGAGCCGCAGGGGGGATTGATGGCGACGAGCAACGACTTTCGCAACGGGATGGCGCTGAACGTCGAGGGGAATCTCGTGACCATCGTCGACTTCCAGCATGTGAAGCCCGGCAAGGGCGGGGCGTTCGTGCGCTCGAAGCTCAAGAACGTGCTCACCGGCGCCGTCATCGAGCGAACCTGGCGCGCCGGCGAGAAGGTCGAAGAGGTTCGCCTGGAGCGCGCGCCCATGCAGTACCTGTACCGCGACGGCGCCGACTACCACGTGATGGACCAGGCCACGTTCGATCAGTTGACGCTCGCGGAGGAGATGTTCGGGGACGCGGCGCCGTTCCTGAAGGAGAACGAAGTGGTGACCGTGCTACTTCACGAGGGCAAGCCGCTCCTCGCCGAGCTTCCCAACTTCGTCTTCCTGGAGGTGGTCTCCACGGAGCCGGGCTTCCGCGGCAACACCGCCCAGGGAGCGACCAAGCCGGCCGTCCTGGAGACCGGGGCGGAGGTGCAGGTACCTCTGTTCGTGGAGGCGGGGGACGTGCTCAAGATCGATACGCGCACGGGGTCCTACGTCGAGCGGAAACGATGAACGAGGACGAACTCAAGAGGCTCATCCGGCTGGTCGAAGAGAGTGACATCGACGAGCTCGAGATCGACCGGCCTTTCGGTCGCATCCGGATCACGAAGCGTCGGGCCGAGGACCCGCCGCCCGTGGCCCGGATCGACCCTCGGCCGGCGCCTCCAGCCGAACCCGTGACCCCGAGCGCGCCGCCACCGGCGGTCAGCCCGGCTCCGGCCGGCGGACGGGACCCGAGCCTCGTGGCCATCGCGGCGCCGATGGTGGGGACGTTCTACTCGGCGCCCGCTCCGGGGGCGAAGCCTTACGTCTCCGTGGGCGACACGGTCGGTGTGGGACAGGTCGTCTGCATCGTCGAGGCCATGAAGCTCATGAACGAGGTCCAGTCGGAGGTCGCCGGGCGGATCACCCAGGTCTGCGTCGAGAACGGGCAGGCCGTGGAGTACGGGCAGGAGATCTACCTCGTGACTCCGGCGTGAGCGGATCTCCTCGGGATCCTGGGAGATCGCCACATGAAGCTCAGAACCGTCCTCGAAGAGATGATCAACCGGCAGGGCTCCGACCTGCACATCTTCGTCGGATTCCCTCCAGTCGTGCGCATCAACGGGGAGCTCACCCAGCTCGAGCATGACGTGGTCACGCCCGAGGACATGGTCACGCTCGCGCAGCAGATCCTGACGCCCAAGCAGCTGAAGGAGTTCGAGGATCAGCGGGAGATCGACTTCGGCTTCGGGGTGCCCGGCCTCGGCCGGTTCCGCGCGAACGTGTCCAAGCAGCGCGGCACCATCGCCATGGTCTTCCGGCTGGTCCCCATGGAGATCCCGTCGCTCTCGGAGCTCAAGCTGCCGGCGGTGCTGGAGGAGATCTCCCTGCGCAACCGCGGGCTCGTGCTGGTGACGGGCATCACCGGCTCGGGCAAATCCACGGCGCTCGCCTCGATGCTGCAGCTGGTCAACGATCGCAAGCACTCCAAGATCGTGACCATCGAGGATCCCATCGAGTTCCTGCACACGCGGCGCTCGGGTCTCGTCGCGCAGCGGGAAGTGGGCACGGACACGAACTCGTTCAGCGCCGCGCTGCGTCACGTGCTGCGCCAGGACCCCGACGTCATCATGGTGGGCGAGATCCGCGACCGCGAGACGATGGAGATCGCCATCACCGCGGCGAACACCGGCCACCTGCTGCTCTCCACGCTGCACACCATCGACGCGGCGCAGACCATCAACCGGGTGATCTCGTTCTTCCCGACGCACCAGCACCAGGAAGTGCGGCTGCTGCTGTCCTCCTGCCTGGCGGCGATCATCAGCCTGCGGCTGATCGCCCGGGTGGACGGTCAGGGACGCGTCCCGGCGGTGGAAGTGATGCTTTGCACGCCGACCATCCGCGAGTATATCATCGACCCGGAGAAGACCGTGATGATCCGCCACGCGATCCAGGAGGGTCATCATCAGTACGGGATGCAGACCTTCGATCAGTCGCTGATGCGCCTGTACAAGGAAGGTCTGATCTCGTTCGAGAACGCGCTGGCCAACAGCACGAGCCCCGACGAGTTCACGCTGCGGGTGAAGGGCATCGAGGCGTCGTCGGATTCGTCGTGGGACGTGTTCGACAACTCGCTGGCCGAGGGCGCGCCGGTGGAAGCGGGAACGGCCGCGGGGGCCGAGACCCGTAAGCACGGCGGAGGGAGCACCCCTCTGCCGGGAGCGGTGGGCAAGCGGGGAGGCTGATTGATCCGCAAGATCCTGGTGGCGAACCGCGGGGAGATAGCGGTTCGGATCATCCGGGCCTGCCGCGAGCTGGGCATCGAGACGGTCGCGGTCCACTCCGAGCCGGACTCGGACGCGCTGCACGTTCACCTCGCCGACGAGGACGTGTGCATCGGCCCGGGGCCGGCGGTGGAGAGCTACCTGAACATCCCGCGGATCATCTCCGCGGCCGAGATCACCAATTGCGACGCGATCCATCCCGGCTACGGGTTCCTCTCGGAAAGCGCCAAATTCGCGGAGATCTGTGCACGATGCAACCTGATCTTCATCGGTCCCACGCCGGAGACGATCCGCGCGGTCGGTGACAAGGCGGAAGCGCGCAAGACGATGGCGGCGGCGTCCGTTCCGGTGCTTCCCGGATCCGACGGCCCGGTCGGGGATCTTGCCGCCGCGCGGGCTGTCGCCTCACGGATCGGGTTCCCCGTGCTGCTCAAGGCCTCCGCGGGCGGCGGCGGCCGCGGCATGCGCAAGGTGCACGAGGAGGACGAGCTGGAGGGCGCGTTCGGAGCGGCGTCCACCGAGGCTCTCGCCGCGTTCGGGAACGGCGAGCTCTACGTCGAGAAGCTCGCGCTGGATCCGCGACACGTCGAAGTGCAGGTGATGGGCGACGGCGAAGGTCACGTCGTCCACCTCTTCGAGCGCGAGTGCTCCGTGCAGCGGCGTCACCAGAAGCTGATCGAGGAGAGCCCGAGCGCCGCGCTGGACACGGCTACACGGGCCGAGCTCTGCGCCGCCGGCGTCCGCGCCGCGAGCGTGATCGACTATCGGGGCGCCGGTACGGTGGAGTTCCTCCTCGACCGGGACGGTCGCTTCTATTTCATGGAGATGAACGCCCGGATCCAGGTGGAGCATCCCGTGACCGAGCTGATCACGGGGCGGGACCTGGTGAAGGAGCAGATCCGCGTCGCTTCGGGGCTGCCGCTCTCCTTCCGCCAGGGGGACATCGAGGTCAGCGGACATGCCATCGAGTGCCGGGTCAACGCCGAGGATCCGTCCCGCAACTTCGCTCCGTCACCGGGCACGGTGAAGAACCTGCACGTCCCGGGCGGTCCGGGGATCCGCGTGGACACGCACCTGTTCGCCGGCGCCTCCGTGCCGCCGCACTACGACTCGCTGGTGGCGAAGGTGCTGGCGCACGGACGCGATCGCGAGGAGGCCATCGTCCGCGTACGACGGGCGCTCACCGAGTTCTCGCTGGAGGGGGTCAAGACGACCGTCCCGCTCCTGCTGGAGATCCTCGAGGATCCGGCGTTCCTCTCGGGGGACTACGACACCGGCTTCCTGGAGCGGCGCGAACGGGCGCCGATCGAGACGCCCGGTGCCGCGGCGCGACTCGCGCCGGCGTGATCGGCCGGAAGGCTTCGCTCGAGGTTCTGGTCACGCCCCACGGTCTCGACCGGCGGGACCTGTCCGGGCAGCTCGTCGTCGTGGTAGACGTGCTGCGGGCCTGCACGACGATCGCGTGCGCGCTGGACGCCGGCGCCGCCGGCGTGGTGCCGGCCGAGTCGGTGGAGGCCGCCGCCCGCCTGGTGGGCACGCTGGACCGGGACACGACGCGGCTCGCCGGCGAACGTGGCTCGGTTCGGATCGAAGGTTTCCACCTCGGCAACTCCCCCGGTGAGTTCACTGCCGGCGCGATCGGCGGCGCGACGATCGTGCTCACCACGACGAACGGCGCGCCGGCCCTGGCTGCGGCACGCGGCGCGGCGGCGTGCCTGGCGGCCGCCTTCGTGACCTGCACGGCCGCGGCGCGGCGCGCGGAGGCTCACGATCAGGTTCTGATCGTCTGCGCGGGACAGGACGGCCGCTTCTCCTTCGAGGATTTCCTGGCAGCGGGCATGATGGCCGACGCGATGGACCGGATGCGGCAGGGTGGCTACCGGCTCGACGACGGCGCCCGCGCCGCCCGCGAGGCGGCCTCCCGCCGCCCTCCGGACCTGTTCGAGACGCTCCGGGCCACCGACCACGGGACGCGGCTCTGTGAGCTGGGCTTCGAGCAAGACTTGAGGATCGCCGGGCAACTGGACCGTTTCTCGTTCGTTCCTGTCGTCGAGAACGGGGTGATCGTGAGGCCGAGGGACGGGGAGGAACCGGATTCCGCGCGTTGACGCCCCCGCGTCGGGCGGTGTAACAAGGTCCAGGGCCGGGGAGGTGGCGATGGCGCGGAAGACGAAGGGGTCCGGCTCGACGCGCACCCGCGTCCTGCTCGGCATCCTGGCCGGGACGAGCGCCCTCGTGGTGGCGATCGCGCTGGCCGCCTATCTCGTCGACGGAAACTGGCGCCGTCCCGCGGAGGAGCTCGCCCCGCGAATGGGGCTGCTGAACCACGCCGTCGCGTTCTGGACGCTGCGGGTTCTCGGGGTGTTCGGCGGCTGGCTCGTTCCCGTGGCGCTGGCCTTCACGTCCGCACGGCTGCTGGTGCGCCGGTCGCTCGGCGGCCCGCGACACCTGATCATCGCGCTGGCGGGTGCGGCCCTGCTCTCCGCCATCGTCGCGCTGCCGGGGACCGAAGCGTCACCCTGGCGCGCGGTGTTCGCCGGATACCTCGGAACCGGAATCGTGCGCGGCCTCCGCATTCTCTTCGGAGGAGTCGGCGCGGGCGTGGTCCTGGCCGGCGCCTCGCTTGCCTTCCTCGCCGCGGTCGGGCTGCCGATCTTCGCTCCGCTCGCGCGGTTCGGCCCGGCGCTCGCCACGCTCGGCCGACGCGCCCTCGCCGCGCCCGGGGCGGCGCTCCGCTTCCTTCGCGAGGCCTTCCCACCGGGCGAGGCTGCGCCCGCCTCCGCGCAGGAACCCGACGACCGCGCCCGCGACGAGGAGGATCTCGCGGAGGACCGGGCCCCGCCGGTGCACGAGTTCGAGCCGGCCGCGGAGTGGGACGAGGACGATGCCGAACGCGAGGAGGACGCCGAGGAGAGCCGGTCGGTCCGGGCGGCGCCGGGCGCCCCCTCCGTGCCCGTGGTGGTGCTGCCGCCGGCGGGCGATCCCGCGGCGCGCCGGCCCGCACCGAGCTCGATCGAGATCCTGGGCGAGATCCAGGTCGACCCCAGGCACCCCTACCAGCGCCCGCCCCTGGACTTCCTGGACCAGGATGACGACCGCGAGGACGCGCACGCCGAGCGCGAGGAACTCCTGGAGCAGGCGCGCGTCCTGGAGACCGCGCTGCGCAACTTCGGCGTGAAGGGCAAGGTGACGCAGGTCCAGCCCGGCCCGGTGATCACGCGTTACGAGATCGAGCCGGCGCCGGGCCAGAAGGTGGCGCCGATCGCCGGGCTGTCGGACGATCTCGCCCTGGCGCTGCGCGCGAAGCAGATCCGCATCGTCGCCCCGATTCCGGGCAAGGCCGCGGTCGGGATCGAGGTGCCCAACGGCGCTTCGCGCGTGGTGCGGCTGGGCTCGCTGCTGGACACCGAGGAGTACCACGACGGATCGCTGCTCAACATCGCCCTGGGCCGCACGATCTCCGGGGAGCCGTACTACGTCGCGCTGGACGCGCTGCCGCACCTGCTCGTGGCCGGCTCGACCGGGTCGGGCAAGTCCGTGTGCATCAACGCGATCATCGCCTCGATCATCTTCCGCGCCGGACCCGAGGACGTGCGCTTCATCATGATCGACCCCAAGATGCTGGAGTTGACGACGTACGTCGGCATCCCGCACCTCGTGCCGCCCGTCGTGAGCCAGGCGAAGGACACGGTGCGCATCCTCAAGTGGGTGGTGGGCGAGATGGAGTCGCGCTACCGTGCGCTCGCGCACGTGGGCGTGCGCAGCATCGTGGACCACAACAAGCGTCTGGTCGAGGAGGGCTCTCCCAAGCTCCCGTATCTCGTGGTGATCATCGACGAGCTGGCCGACCTGATGCTGTCCAACGTTCGCGGCGAGATCGAGGAGTCCATCGCGCGGCTGGCCCAGATGGCCCGGGCGGTGGGCATCCACCTGGTCGTCGCCACGCAGCGCCCCTCGGTGGACGTGATCACCGGGGTGATCAAGGCCAACTTCCCGTCGCGGATCGCCTTCCAGGTGCCCACCCGCACCGACTCGCGCACGATCCTCGACTCCATCGGAGCGGAGCGGCTGCTCGGCAAGGGCGACATGCTGTATCTCGGAGTGGGCATGTCCGAGCCCGTACGCGTGCACGGCGCGTTCATCTCCACGGAGGAGACGAACGACGTGGTGGAGTGGCTCAAGATGCGCAGCCCGCGCGCCGCCGCGCCGCCCGACGAGGACGGATCCGCGCTGGACGAAGGCCCCGATCTCTTTCCGCGCGACCGCGAGGACGACCTCTTCGAGGAGGCCTCGCGCATCCTCGTCGCGCACCAGCAGGGCTCCATCTCGCTGCTCCAGCGCCGGCTCAAGGTGGGGTACGCTCGCGCGGCGCGTCTCGTCGACATGATGGAGCAGGCCGGCATCGTCGGGCCGTTCACGGGGAGCAAGGCCCGCGAGATCCTGGTGCCGAACCTGGAGGAGCTGGAGAAGAAGTTCGCGGAGGCGAAGCGCTCGCCGCTCGGAGGAAGGGCTACGTAGTGCTCCGTCTCAGGGAGGCGTCGACGATGACCTCGCCTCACCCGGCCCGGCGGCGAAGCGCATGAAACGGGGTCAGGCTCCCCGGCTCGTCGCCGTCGACGGCACCGCGCTGGCCTACCGCTCGCACTTCGCGTTCATCGACCGTCCGCTGACCACGCGGGACGGCGAGGTCACCAGCGCGGTGTTCGGGTTCATCCTGACGCTGCAGCGAATCGTCGAGGCGCTCGCGCCGGACCGCCTCGTCGTCGTCTTCGATCCGGCCGGGCCGACGTTCCGCCACGAGGTGTTCCCCGAGTACAAGGCCACGCGCGAACGAATGCCTCCGGACCTCCGTCAGCAGCTGCCGCGCATCTTCCAGTACCTCGACGCGGCCGGCATCCCGCGCCTCGCCGTGGACGGGTTCGAGGCCGACGACGTGCTGGCCACGCTGGCGGAGAAGGCGCGAGGGGAGGGCCTTCGCGCCACGATCGTGTCCAACGATAAGGATCTGCTGCAGATGGTCGGCGGCGACGTCGACGTGGTGGCGCTCGGCCGGGGAACGGAGCCCCTGCGCCGGCTCGGTCCTGCCGAGGTGCGCGAGAGCTTCGGCGTCGACCCCGGTCAGATCGTGGACTACTTGGCGTTGACCGGTGACTCCTCCGACAACGTGCCCGGAGTGCCCGGCGTGGGCAAGAAGACCGCGTCGAAGCTGCTCGGCGAGCACGGCACACTGGATGCGCTGCTGGAGGCGGCGGCTTCGCTGCCGGCGGGCAAGCTCCGCGAGAACCTGCTCGCCGCGCGGGACGTCGCGCTGCGCTCGCGTTCGCTCGTGTCTTTGGTGAAGGACGTGGAGGTCCCTTCGCCGGAGACCTTCGAGGTGCGCGGGCCGGACGCCACGGCCCTGAACGCGCTGTTCGACGAGCTGGACTTCCGCACGTTGAAGGTGGACGTGCCCACGGCGCGCCCCGTGGATCGCTCGGGGCATGCTGGGGTCGAGGATGGGAATGCGCTGGACGCGGCGGTCGCGGCGGTCCGTGCCGCCGGACGCTTCGCCTTCATCGTGATCGCCGGCGAAGGGCATGCGCTGCGCGCCGAGCTGCTCGGAGTCGCGCTCGCCGCGGAGGGCGGGCGCGCGTGGTACGTGCGGCTTTCGGGCGCAGGGTCCGCCGAGTTCGAGCCGCAGGCGCGGGCGGCGCTCGCGGGGCTCTTCGCCGATGCGCGCCTCCCCAAGTGGGGGCACGACGTGAAGCGCGCGCTCGCGATCCTGCGTCGGCGCGGAGTCGACGTCGAGGGCGTGGACTTCGACACGATGCTGGCGTCCTACGTGCTCGATCCGTCACGGCGGGCGCACTCGACGGAGGTGCTGGCGCGGGAGCGGCTGGACCTGGACGGCGCCGCGCGGGAACGGGTGACCGGAACCGGACGCGGGCGGGTGGCGCTCGACGAGGCACCGGCGGCCGAGCTCGCCGCCTGGGC
>JBQTGV010000150.1:0-38929 GCA_052390515.1 Candidatus Eiseniibacteriota bacterium
AGCAGGAGCGCGACGAGCAGCGCTCCCGAATCCGTGCCCTGTCCGCCGAAGCGCGCCCAGGCACGCTCCCGGCACTCGTGTGCGGCGCGCCGGCACGCGGCGATCGCCCCGCCGGCCGGCCGGATGCGCGCCACCGGCCCGAGCACCCGGGCCCGCCCGTCGACTCCACGCCGTTCCGCCCAGCGGTCGGCGCGGAAGGCGGAGGGCTCGGCCAGCGAGCGGACCGGGTCCGCGCGCACCATGGCCTCGAACGCGAAGCCCGGTGCCGGCAGGCTCGCCGCGTCGGAGACGAGAAGCCGGCGCCGGCCGGAGCGGATCACGACGCCCGCGCCCTCGGGGTGCAGGACTTCGTGCCATCCCTCGACGCGCAGCTCGCGATCCACGCGGAACCGCTGGTACCGCTCCCGGGAGCGCGTGGCGCCGTGCAATCCGAGCGCCCACGGGACGACCGGCCAGGCGATGGCGCTCCCGGCGGCCACGCCCACGGCGGCGACGACGACGCCCGGAGCCTCCCGAGGCGCAACGGGCAGCACCGTCTCCGCGCACAGGATGCCGGCGGCCGCAGCCGCGGCGAAGTGGAGCCCGAAGCGCATGCGCGAATCGCCTGCAAGGCGCGCGCCGGCGGCGGGGCCGTCGTCCGAAGCAATCGGTTGAGCCCGCCGGCGACGAAGCGAGCGAGGAACTCTAGCGGACCAGCACGATCCGCATGCTCTCCGTAGACGTTCCCTGCGTCACGCGCACGAAGTAGATTCCGGGCGGCGCGTCTCCCCCGCGGTCGTCCCGGCCGTCCCAGACCCGGGTGTGCTCTCCGGGCGGCAGATCCCCGGAGTGCAGCGTGCGGATTCGCTGGCCCAGCACGTTGTAGATGCCGAGATCGACGACCCCGCCCGTTTCCACGGTGAACGGAATCGTCGTGGTCGGGGCGAACGGATTGGGGACGCTCGGCCCGAGGAGCGACCGACCCGGGGCGGCGAGGTCGGCCCACTCGTCGGCGGTCACCTGCAGGCGCAACGGTTCCGGGCCGCCGTATGCGCCGATCTCGCCGCCGACGGCGAAGCGCCGTGCGGGCGATGCCGCGGTGAGTCGGAAGTCACCGGCCGCCGGATCGGCGAACAACGGATCGCCCTCGCGAAGCCCGCCGTTTCGCCGCGCATCCTCCCGGATGGAATCCACGATCTCGCTCGATTCGCCTTCCACCAGGACCGCCCCGTCGAAGCACCCGGCGAAGAGGTTCGCCTCCAGAATGGGCACGCCGAGACCCGCCCCGGTGACGACGTGAAGGCCGACCGCGGGGCCTCGCGGATCGCCGGGACGGGAGACGATGGTCTGCCGGATCACGGGGCTCGAGTCCCCGTGGATCTCGAAGGAAGCACCGCCGTTCCCGTGCAGGGTCAAGCGCTCGAAGACCGGGTTCCCGGCGAGAACCAGCACCGTCGGCCCCTCCGGGCCGCAGCGCTCGACCAGACAGTTCGTCACCCGCGGTGATCCGCTGCGGATGCACAGTGCGTCCCCGCCGGAGTCGGAGCGGTGCCCGGTGAAGTGCAGGCCGGAGAGCTCCGGTGACGCGTCCTCGATGCGCACCGCGCCGCCTCGCGCCGCGATTCCCCCGGCCAGGGTCAGCCCCCAGATGCGCGACGCGTCGCCCGCCTCGAAGACGAAGAGCGATCCGCGACCTTCGGCGTGGAGCACGGAGCGACCGGCGCCGGCTCCGCGGATCTCGAGGTTGCGCCCCGCGAAGGAAATGGGAAAGGACTCGCCCGTGGTGGACGGCGAGTAGCGCCCCGGGCCTATCTCGATGCGCGTTCCCGGCGACGCCGCGGCCACGGCAGCAGAGAGGGAAGCGAAGTCGCCGGGCACCCGAAGGACCTCGGCCGAGCCGGTCGAGCTGCCGAACGTGGCCAGCAGGAGCCACACCGCCGATCGTGCCACGCGGAGAACCTCCCCGGAGAGCTCGACCAGGGTACCACCTTTCTCCCGGTTGGCAAGGGTCTCGTAAGCGGTTGCCGTGCAGGGCGTTACGCGCTAGGCTTCCGGTGAGGAATCGCTGGAGGTGACTTTCCGAACCCGCAGGCCGCGAAGCACTTGGTGGCGCCTCTCGAAGGCGGCGAGCACGGGAATGGCCACGGAAAGGAAGACCCCACCCTCGAACGCGGCCCGGACGGTCTCTCCCGCGGCGGCCAGCGGGGAGCGCGGCACCGACCAGCGAAGCACGGCCACCAGCGTGGCGAAGAGCGCGACGGGCGCGTAGGTGCGCAGCGTCCAGACCAGCGACGCGCGCGCGCTACCCCACGCGAAGACCCCGGCGTGCATCAGGATCGCCGTGCAGTAGAAGAAGCTGCCCACCCCCATGGCCAGGGCGACGCCCTCGAGGCCCCACCCTGCCGCGATCATCCATCGGCCGGCGAAGTAATCGAACGCGATGGCCGCGAGCCCCATCGGAACGAGTCCGTTCTGGCGGTCGATGGCCATGAGGTAGAAGCTCGGCAGCACCGCGAGACACTGGAAGGCCATGGAGAGCGTGAGCAGCCGGTAGATGTCGATGCTCGCGACGAACTCGGGGAGCAGCCAGAGCACCGGAAGGTGCAGCAGCAGGTACGCGGCTCCCAGCGCGACGGGAACGAGCAGCGCGAGGAGCTCGGTCGGCCGGGTCAGGAGATCTCGCGCCGCGCGGGCGTCGCCGGTCTCCCCGTAGGAGCGCAGGAACAGCGGGTACACGACGAAGCCCACCGAGTCGGCGACGTAGCGAACGAGGCTCGCGATGGTCACGGCGAGCCCGTAGATACCGAGCATGGAGCGATCGAGCACGCTGTCCACCAGGACTCGGTCGATGTTGCGAATGCCGACTCGCGTGAGCAAGAACAGGAAGATGGGCAGGCCGGTCCACAGCAGATCGCGTAGCTCGGCGGGCACGAGCGCCGGGCGGAACCCGTGGCCACCGCGCCGGATCATCCACCAGGTCGTCGCGGCGCGGGACACGAACCACCCGATCAGCAGGCCCCCGACTCCCCAGCGCAGCAGCAGAGCGACGGACACGACCAGGTTGCAGACGGCGAACGCGGTCTCGGCGGCCGAGATGATCCCGATGCGGCTGTACGCGCGGAGGATCGTCATGGTGACGAAGGAGGCCTGCTCGGCGACGACGACCAGGCCGAGAAGCGGCAGTCCCCAGCGGTCGGCAGGATCCAGGTGATCCCAGCGGAGCAGAACCCAGCCGCAGAGCGCGAGCCACAGGACGACCGCGCCGAGCATCACCGCGCCCGTCCCGGTGCGGCGGGCGGCTTCCGCCGCGGCGTCGTCGCCCCGGCCGACGCGATGTCCCAGGACCTTGTTGAGCCCCTGCAGCGCGCCCAGCTGCGAGTACTGCGCATACTCGCCGATGATCACGAAGTGCTGCCAGAGCCCGTTTCCCGCGGGACCCAGCACGCGCGCGACGACGAAGCCCTTGACGAGGCCGGCGACCCGCAGGAAGTACTGGCTTCCGGCGAAGGAGGCGACGTCCCGGAACACGCTCCGGGGGCCGGTCCGCCCGCCTCCGTCGGTCACCGGAACGTCCCGGCCTTCGCCGCCGGGCGGATCACTCCAGCCGGATCTGCTGGAGCGTCACGCCGAGGGCTTCAGCGAAGGTGCTCCACGCGCAGTCCATTCGCGTCGTGTCCCCGACCGCGATCACCGACATCTGCTCGGGTCGGACCAGAGCGTTGGCCGCCGCGCCGATGTCCTCGCGGGTCACCGTTCCGATCCGCTCCAGCACCCGCTCGTCGTGATCGGACGGGAGCCCGTAGTACACGAGGTCCATCAGGTCCGCGACGATCTCCTCGCCGGAGTCGTACTGGAACGCCTGCGAGTTCAGGATGCCGTCCCGCGCGATACGCAGTTCGTCGTCGGTCACCGGCTTCTCGCGGATGCGCTCGACCTGGTCGAGGATGAGACGCGCGGCCTTGCAGGTCGTCTCCGTCTTGGACAGAGCCACGGTGACCATCGTCCCGTGATCCAGGCCGCCGAAGGACAGGAACCCGCCGGCGAAGTATGCGAGGCCCTCGTCGTTGCGTACGGCGTCGGTGATATAGCTGGTGAAGCCGCCGGATCCGAGGATGTCCATCATCACCTGGCCGTCGGCCCGGTGAGGGTCGGTCTCCCGCGGCCCGAGGTGCCCGAGGAAGAGCGTCGACTGCGGTATCGCCTTGTGCACGATGGCCACGCGCGGGACGATCGCCGGCGGCGCCGGCATCTCCGGGAACGCGACCGGCGCGCCGGACCAGTCGCCGAGAACCGCGCCGAGCTTCTTCTCGATCTCCTGGCGGCTCACATCGCCGGCCACCCCGATCATCACGTTTCCCGGCCGGAAGAAGCGCGCATGAAAGTCGACGAGGTCCGCGCGGGTCAGCGCGTCCACGGTCTCTTCCGTCGGCGTGCGCGCGCGAGGGTGATGCTCGCCCCAGACGAGCTTGCCGAACTCGCGGCCGGCCACCTGGATCGGGTTGTCGTTCTGCCGGCGGATCTCCTCCTTGATGAGGTCCTTGTGCACCCCGATCTTCGCCTCTTCGAATGCCGGATGTCGCAGCGCGTCGGCGAAGATCGCCAGAGCCTTGTCGAGGTTGTCCGCCAGCACGTCGAGCGTCACGTTCCCCTGCTCCGCCGAGATCACGCTGGTCAGCTGCGCCGCCAGGAAGTCCAGCTCGTCGTCGAGCCGATCCGCGGGCCACGTCGCCGTGCCTCCGGTGCGCATCATGCGCCCGGTGAGATCAGCGACTCCCTGCCGGTCGTCCGGCTCCCAGATCGATCCGGTGCGCACCACGGCGCGCACCGTGACGAGGGGCAGCCGCTCCCGCCGCACGTAGTACACCGGGATCCCGTTCTTCAGGCGGAGCTCCTCCGGCTTCGGCTTGTTCAGCACGAGCGGCGGGGCTGCGGCCGCCGCTTCTTCGGCGCTCGTCGCGCGGGCGTGGGCCTGGCCCCCGCCGACCACGAGCGACGCGAGCACGAGGGACGCGAAGAGCGAGGACTGGCGATGCGTTCTCATCGAATTCCCCCTCAGCCCTGCGGCCGGACGAAGTCGTCGTCCGACACGCCGCCGTTGATGATCATTTCGGTCACGGTGGACTCGGCGAACGGCGACCCGTCCACCGAGGTCACGATGCGGTGAGGCCGCAGGACTCCCGACACGCGCCGGAAGTCGGAGAACTCCTCCACGAACTCGGCCGCCTTGCCGGTCATGGGGTGCTGGCCACGGTACTCGACGCGGGCGGGCAGTCCCGTCTTCGGATCGAAATAGGTGGTGAACGGGTGGCCGGTCGGGCCGCGCACCTCCACCGCTTCCAGGCCGTCGGCCATCCCGAGACCCTGGAGCACGAACGCGCTCTTCATGGCCGGATACGCCAGGAGGAACACTTCCCTCTCGAGACTCGCGCGTCCCTCCGCCAGCTCCTCTCCCTCGACCGGTGCGGGCTCGCCGCCGTGTGCGGCCCACGACTCCGAGGGCGTCGTGCACTCGACCGCGGTCTGGCCGAACAGGGTGATCTCGCTGCGGACCCGATCCGGAACAGCGAACACGGTGCGGGTCGTCGCCTGGATCGTCTGGCCCTGCACGTGCAGGGACACCTCCGACGCGACCCGCGCCGACGAGATCCCCGCGACCTTCTCGGGTCCGCCGAGCGCCTTCACCATGCGGTCCACGACGGTGCGGCCGTGCTCCTCCTTCGCCGGATCCGGCGCGAACGCGGGCTCGACCAGCGTGGCGACGACGGTGCGGTTGCGCTGGAACGTGGCGCGGGCGGCGGCGAGCACGTCCTCCCGCGTCACCGCGTCGAGGGCGCGCTCCGCCTCACCGATCACCCGCCAGTCGCCGTGAGCGGACTGGGCGTATGCCAGATCCACGGCCAGCCCGAGGTTGGACTCGAGCTCGCGGATCTCGTTCGCGCGGATGCGGTTCTTGGCCTTGGCCAGCTCGCGCTCGGTGATCCCGTCGCGCTGCAGGAGCTGGAGCTCCTCCCAGACGGCAGCCTCGAGCGCGGCTGCGTCGTGCGGGGCGCGGGGCAGCGCCTCGAGGAAGAACAGGTTGTTCCAGCGCTCGCCCGGGTACTCGTGGTCGCACGAGATGGACGCGGCGATCTGTTTCTCTTCGACGAGCCGCTTCTCCAGCCGCGAGGAACGGCCTCCGGTCAGGACTTGCGAGACGACGCGCAGTGCCGCGTCCTCGGCATGCGGCTTGTTCTTCTTCGGCCAGCCCATGACCAGCCGCGGCTCGGCGTCGTACTCCACCTCGATGCGCCGTTCGCCCTTCCGCTCGATGTCGAACGTCTCCATCGGCTCGGGCGGTTCCTGGGCTGGGATGTCGCCGAAGTACTCTTCCACCCGGCGGCGTATGTCCTCGGCGTCCACGTCGCCGACGACGGCGAGTGTCATGCGGTTCGGCGCGTAGTAGACGCGGAACCACTCGTCCGCCTCGGTGCGCGTCACGCTCTCGATGTCCGACGGCCAGCCGATGATCGGATATCCGTACCAGTGGGCGTCGAACGCGACGGACAGGAAGTTCTCCTGCAGCTTGCCCGACGGGTCGGCGTCGGTGCGGAGCCTCCGCTCCTCCATGACGTTCTGCACCTCGGTGTAGAACTGCCGGAGCACGGGGCGGCGAAGCCGCTCGGACTCGAGGTACAGCCAGAGCTCCAACCGGTTCGACGGTAACGAAAGAATGTAGGCCGTGGCGTCGTAGGAAGTGAAGGCGTTCGTGTTCTGCGCGCCCGCGGCGGTGTACAGCGCGTCGAACTCGTTGTCCACCGAGTACTCCTTGGCCTTCGCCTCCTCCGCGGCGCGCTCGGCGCGGAGCGCCTCGATGCGTTTCGCGTCGGCGCGCCTTCCCTTGGCCTGCTCCGCCTTCAGCTCCCGGGTCAGCTGCTCGATGCGCTCGTGGTGCACGCGCTCCGCTTCCCAGTCCGTCGTCCCCACCTCGGTGGTGCCCTTGAAGAGCATGTGCTCAAGGATGTGGGAGACACCCCCGACCCCGGGACGCTCTTCCGCCGCACCCACGGCGAAGGACGTAGCCAGTCCGATCGTGGGCGACTCGTCGTTCTCGACGACGAGCAGCGTGAGGCCGTTCTGCAGGTGGAACTCCCGGACCGCCTCGTCCAGGTCGATCGAACTCGGGCCGGCGAGAGCGGTGCCGGCGAGGGCGGCGCCGGCGGCGAGCGCTCCGAGACACGTGCGCATGAGGGAATGCTCCTTCGACGGGGCGGCGGACCGGGATCCGGTGCGCGGCGCGAGCCGCGAGATGATAGGAAGATCGGCGCGGCGGAGCAAGATCCTAGTGCAGCCGCACCGCTCGGCGGGTGGCGAGGAAGGAATCGGTCTCCAGCCGCACGAAGTAGACGCCGGGCGCGACGAGCTTCCCGCGAAGGTCGCGGCCGTCCCAGTCCGAGCGGTAGCGACCCGGACCGAGATCCTCGTCGATCAGCGTCCGCACGTGGCGTCCGGTCACGTCGACCACGGTCAGCAGGGCGAGGGTCCGTTCGGGGAGCTCCAGCTCCACGCGCGTCCAGGCGCGGAACGGGTTGGGGCGGGCTCCGTGCAGCGCGAAGCTCCGGGGAACGATCTCCGCCCCCGCGTCGGACACCGTGGCGGACACCTCCACGTCGACGGAGGCGGAGTCGTCGGACGCATCCAGGTCGATCTGATCGACGGCCAGCAGGTGAGCCACGTTCGTGATCGTGGAGCCCCCCGTACCCGGCTCGAGGTCGACGAGGACGGCCAGGGTGTCGGCCGCTCCCGGAGCCAGCGCTCCCACCGTCCATGTGCCCGTCGCGCTGTCGTACCCGGGACCGCTGGACCGGAAGCTCAGCCCTGCCGGAAGGGCGTCCGAGACCCGGACGCCCGTGGCGGGCGCGGGGCCCGCATTCGCGGCGACGATCGTGTACGTGACCGTCTGGCCCTCCCAAGGTGCGGGATCGTCCACCGACAGCTCGACGCGCAGGTTCGCGTGCACCGTGCTTCCCTCCACGATGGTCACGAGCTGATTCACCGGTACGGCCGTGAGCGAATCCACGACCCCGCTCAGCCAGAGAACGCGCAGGACGTCGACGGTAGTCGCCTCCCCCAGACCGAAGTGCACGACGAGATCGTCCTGCGAGTGCGCGCTCGATCCGCCCTTGATCTGGCGCATGCGCGTCACGCCTCCGGTCTCGGCGTGCACCACGGTGCCGATCGCGTCGCGGCTGCTCCGCGTGCCGACCAGCTTCAGCTGCAGCCAGCCGCCCGGCGCGGACGTGTCGTTGCGGAAGAGCTGCAGCGGGCCGCCCAGGCTGTTCACGATGGCTACGTCCAGGTCTCCATCGCGGTCGTAGTCGGCGGTGGCGCTGCCTCGAGCATCGCCGCAGGACATTCCGTCGGTCGCGCTCACGTCGGAGAAGACGCCGCCGCCCTCGTTGCGGTAGAAGTACGGCCCGTCGACGATGGGCACCATGGTGACCACCAGCAGGTCCTCCCAGCCGTCCTGGTCCGCGTCGAAGAAACTCACGCCCCAGGAGTTGTCCGAGGCGAGGCCAGCGGCCGGGGCGCTGTTGTCCGCGAACGTTCCGTCCCCGTTACCCAGATACAGCACGTTGCCCAGGGGAAGCGCGTCCAGCGTGGTTTCGTAGAGATCCGAGATGTAGATGTCCCAGTCCCCGTCCAGATCGATGTCGGCGACGTCGATCCCCATGTCCGCCTCGGAGTCGTCCCCGACGCCCGGCATGGACGCGGAGAGCGCGTGATCCGTGAACGTGCCGTCTCCGTCGTTGAGGAACAGCTGGTCGTCGCAGTACGGCGCTGGATCGGCGACGTTCGAAACGTACAGGTCCGGCCACAGATCCTGATTCAGGTGCGCGCCGATCATCGCCAGGGTCGGCCGCCACTTGGATGGATCGTTCAGCGGGTCGAGCCCGGAGGCGATGGTGCCGTAGACGAAGGTGCCGTCCCCTTCGTTTCTGTACATGCGGTTCGCGTTCGCGATGTGGCCGCCAGCCCCGACGACCATGTGGCCGATGCACAGGTCCTGGTCCCCGTCGCGGTCGTAGTCCAGCCATGCGCCGGCCTTCGCGCGCAGGCCCGGTTGCGAGCCGACCGGAGGGAAGGAGAGGTCCTGGACGTGGGCGAACGCCGCCACGTCCACGAAGAGCGGTGCCGAGGGCTGGCCTCCGTTCTCCATCCACAGGTTCTTCAGCAGCAGATTCGGCGGGCCGTCGAGGGGATTCGGGACCACGAAGCTCAGGAACGTGTGGTCCGTCCAGATGTAGAGGTCCAGGTCCCCGTCGTTGTCGTAGTCGGCGAAGAGCGACTGCGACATGTCGCCGTTGGGGATCGCCGGGAGCCAGGCGTCCCGGTTCGTGAAAGTCCCGTCGCCGTCGTTCTCGTAGAGGTGCGCGGTGAGGTCGCGGCCGTTCACCAGGAACAGATCGGGCCAGTCGTCGCCGTTGAAGTCGATCCAGTTGACGCCCAAGCTGTGTCGAGTCGTGGAATCGTAGGTGCCCGTGCCGACTCCGGCGGCGGCACTCACGTCGGTGAACCAGATCGCCGCGCGAGAGTCGTCCGGAACTGCGAGCCCGGCGAAGAGCCCGGCCGCAGCAGCGCGGGCTTTGAAGTTGCGCAAGGTCAGACCTCGGTTCGGACTCCACACGATTGTGCACGACGGCCGCCTTCCGCGGCAACAGGCGGCCGGGGTGCCGGGAGCGGGATTCGAACCCGCACGGGTCTCCCCAGCGGATTTTAAGTCCGCAGCGTCTGCCGTTTCGCCATCCCGGCCCGCCCCACCGTAGCGCGTCGCCCGAAAAAGCGAAAACCCGGAAGCAGGCTTCCGGGCTTCCGTGCCCCATCGGGGCGGCTCTGGAGGCGGCACCCAGATTCGAACTGGGGATAAAGGATTTGCAGTCCTCTGCCTTACCACTTGGCTATGCCGCCGGAGCGGCGCGGGGGCGCTGGTCACCCGGCGCCCCCGCGAACGAGGTGGAGCGGGAAACGGGACTTGAACCCGCGACATCCACCTTGGCAAGGTGGCGCTCTACCACTGAGCTATTCCCGCCCGAGCACGGGTAGAGTAGGGAGACGCTCGACCGCTGTCAACCGGCGCCGGGCTACTCCATCACGGAGATGGAGGCCGCGCCCTGGCCCTTGACCGCTTCGGTGCTGGAGCGCGCCGCCGTGGGCGCCTTGAGCACCTTGGGATCCACCTCGAGGAGCGCCTTGACCACGCGCTTGTCGTACAGCTTGCCGGCCCCGAGCTGGAGCCTCCGGAACGCTTCGGCGAGCGAGTTCGCCTGCCGCCAGGCGCGGTCCGAGGTCATCGCGTCGAACGCGTTCGCGACCATGAGGATATGCGTGGTCAGCGGAATGTCGTCGCCCTTGATCCCGTCCGGCCGGCCCTGGCCGTCCACCCGCTCGAGGTGGTGCCGCACCATCGGAGCGACAGCCGCGAGGGACGGCACGTCGCGGATGATCTCCTCGCCGCGCGCCGGGTACGAGCGGATGTGCTCGAGCTCGTCCTCGGAGAGGCGATCCTCGCGGCGCAACAGCGTCTCGGGCAGGTGAACGCGACCGATGCCGTGCAGGTACGCGGCCCAGCGAAGCTGCCGGATGGTCTGGTCGTCCAGCTTGAGGGCCTTGGCGATCTCCTCGCAGTAGATCGCCACGCGGGCCGAGTGTCCCCGGAAGTACGGATCGCGGCCTTCGATCGCCTCGGCGAACGACCGGATGAGGTGATCGAGGCTCTTCTCCAGCGACTGCGAGGCGCGGCGCTCGCCCATCACTCCGGCGCCCAGCGTGCACAGGCTGGAGATGATGGTGACGTCGTCCTCGCCGAACGCGTCCCCGCTGGCCCGATCGTGCAGGATCAGCACCCCCTGCAGCGACTCACCGACGTGCAGGGGAGATGCGATCGTGCTCTTCGGCGCCACCGAGAGACCGAGCCCGGCCTTCCCCTTCGCGTCCAGGTCGTGCAGCAGGAGCGCCCCGCGCTCGCGCGCGGCGAGGCCCGGGACTCCCTCGCCCAGGGGGATGCGTCGGTTCTGCACCTCCGCGGCGGCCGCGCCGGTGGCGTGCAGCGTGACGAAGTCCCCCGCTTCCTCGTCCACGCCGACGAAATAGGCGGTCTTCGCGTCGGCCGCCTCGCGGGCGGCCTCGGTGAAGAGCTCCACGAAGCGGGCGGTGTCACGGGATGCCTGCAGCGCGTCCGCCAGCCGCGAGAGGCCGAGGCGCAGGCGCG
This sequence comes from Candidatus Eiseniibacteriota bacterium, assembly GCA_052390515.1. Taxonomy (GTDB): domain Bacteria; phylum ARS69; class ARS69; order ARS69; family ARS69; genus JBQTGV01. The sequence goes on from JBQTGV010000150.1 coordinate 11,225, forward strand.
CCCGCACGTTCTCGGCCTGCTCGGACTCGTTGTCGAAGCGCGAGGCGAGCTGCTCGATCGTGCCGGCGATGCGCGAGATCTCGCCCTTGGAGATCTCCCGCAACTGGTTCCTCAAATCGCCGGAGACGTTCTGGCCGGCGGTGGCGAGGACGTCGCGCAGGGTCCGGCCGAGCTCCGACTTGATGAACAGGAAACCGGAGATGGCCGACGCGACCATGAGACCGAGGATGATGCCCTGCCGTCCGTGCAGCGGCTCCGCGGTGCCGCTCGGCTGCGACATCAAGTAGAGAGACAGGAGGATGGGGACCAGGGACATCAGGGCGAAACCCGCCGACATGCTCGGCGTCCGCCTGCTCACGTCCTCGGTCTTGGCGGCGGTTTCCCGTGGGGTCTTCGCCAAAGTCCGACCTCCTGTTGCCCTCGAGCCCGGTCGGGGCTCGGCGCACCCCCCGGTTATCGACCCCGGCGGGGAGCTTTTTGAGGCCCCCCCGGCGAGGCCGGCAGGAGGGACCGGTAGACCTGGACCGTACGGTCCGCGACCCGCTCCCAGTCGTACTCGGCCTCGATCCGCGCCCGGGCCTTCGCCCCGAGCGTGGCGAGCCGGTCGGGCTCCGCCAGGAGCGCGTGCAGGCGTCGAGCCAGGTCCCCGGCGTCGCCCGCGCGGAAGGACTCCCCTACGCCGTCCAGCACCTCCCGGTTCTCCGGGATGTCGCTGGCCAGGACGGGCCGGCCGAAGCTCATCGCCTCGAGGAGGGCGATCGACAGCCCCTCGAGCGAGGAGGGCACGACCACGAGCTGCGCGTTCTGCCACAGGGAGGCCAGGTCGTCGCCCAGCACCGGGCCGAGGAAGCGGACGTTGTCGTTCGCCGCGGCCCGGCAGCGCTCCACGTACCGATCCGTGAACTGCCCCGCGCCGGCCACGACCAGCACGCGCTCCGGCACGGCCAAGGCGTGCGCGGCGAGGAGCACGTGCAGGCCCTTCTCGGGCACGAGCCGCCCGACGAAGAGCAGGTAACGCCCGGGCTCGAGGCCCTGAGCGGTGACGTAACGGTCCGAGGCGGGGCCCGGCAGGACCGTTCCGTTGGGGATGTACTCGACGCGCCGGCCCCCCGACCCGGCGAAGTGGGTCTCGAGCGTGCGGGACACCACCACGGTGGCGTCCGCGCAATGCGTCGCGGTCCACTCGCAGGCTCGCAGGCAGCGCGCCGCGACCGGCCCCCACTTCTCCCGGCGCCAGTCCAGACCGTGCACGGTCACCACCGTGCGCTTGCCGCCGAGCCGCGGGAGCCAGGCGAGCGACGACGGCCCCAGCGCGTGGTAGTGCACGATGTCGGCCCGGGAGAAGAGCGCATGTGTGCTCGCGGCGACGGTGTGGCTGATGGCATCGAGGTGCTTGGTGTGGATCGACGGCAGGCGGACGAGGCCGACGCCCTCGAGCCGCGCGTCCTTCGGCGTGTAGTGCGGGCGGCAGTACACGTCCACGGCGGCGCCCCGCCGCACCAGGCGAGTGGCGAGCTCCTGCACGTGGCGCTCGATGCCACCGAGCGTGGCCGGCACGCCCTTCTGGCCGATCATCGCGACGCGGATGGCGCGACCTCCCCGAAGATCGAGAGCATCGCCGAAACCTGGGCGTCGAGCGAGTACTCCGACTCGACGACGCTGCGGCCGCCGCGCCCGAGCGCCGCAGCCAGATCGGGGGAACGCTCCAGCCGAGCGATGCGCTCGGCGAGCGCGTCCGGGTCTCCCGGCGGCGCGAGCAGTCCGCTCACCCCGTCGCGGACCATCTCCGGGGTGCCGCCGAGATCCGTGGCCACCACCGCAACGCGCGAGGCGAAGGCCTCGAGCACCGCGATGGGAGCGTTCTCGTACCACTCGGAGGGCAGGACGAGCGCCCGCGAGCCGCGCAGGCGTGCGAGCAGCTCCTTCCGCTCCAGGTGCCCGGTGAACTGCACGCGGCCTGGCGCCTCGCGCTGCGCGAGCGCGCGGAGCTCGGCCTCGGCAGGTCCGGTGCCGCACACGGTGAGGCGTGCGTCCGGCACGCGCCCCATCGCCCGGAGCAGCGTGTGCACACCCTTCTCGCGGGAGAGTCGGCCTCCGTACAGGAAGCCCGCCCCGGGGCGCTCGGCAGGCGCGAAGGCGGCCGCGTCGAGCCCGTTCGGGACGACGCGGATGCGGTCCTCGGCGAACCCGAAGGACACGAGCTTGTCCCGCAGGAAGCGGCTGGGCGAGACGACCCGGGCGATCCCGCGTTCCAGTGTCCGCGCGTGCCGGTGCCAGGTCATCTCCGCAAACGCCACCACCGAGGCGGCGCGCGAGCCGCGCAGGCAGCGGTGCAGCACCGCGTGATGGAAGCGGCCGCCGCGGCAGCGTTCGCAGGGAGCGCCCTCGGTGTAGAGCAGGTAGTTGGGGCAGATCACCTTGTAGTCGTGCAGAGTGTGGACGGCGGGAACTCCCTCGCGGCGCAAGGCGTCCACGATCGAGGGCGAGAGCTGGTGGTGGAAGTTGTGCAGATGGGCGACGTCCGGGCCCGCCGAACGCACGAGCTCGCGGATCTTCCGCGCGGCCTCGCCGGAGTGGATCACCCGGCCCGCCGCGCGCAGGCGGGCCAGCGCGCCTCCCTCCCAGGAGAGCTCCGGCGCGAAGTGCGCGGACCACGGAGAGGGCAGGTTCCGCGCGGAGCTCATGGCGAAGTGGGAGACCTCGTGCCCGGCTCGCTCGTAGGCACCGGCCAAGTCGAACAGGACGCGCTCGGAGCCGCCCTTCGCCCAGAAGAACTTGTTGACGATCAGGATCTTCACGGGCGGAGGTGCATCGAAGGCCCGCCGGGGCGAACCGTCAAGGAGCGGCTTCGGATCGCGGGGAGGCGCCGGCGAGCCATCGGCTCGCGATCCAGCGCAGGGGAACGAGCGGCTTCCGCTTCATGCCGGGCGCCACCGTGCAGCTCATCCAGCACTGGATGCGGCAGCCGTGCACCGCCTCGAGCACCGCACGGGTCTCCGGGCTGGCTTCGATCTCCTCCCAGGTCATCTTGCCCAGATCGCCGAGCGGGCGGTTGAGCACGTTGCAGGGATAGACGACTCCGTGGTGGTCGACGTGGATGTGGTCGGTCAGCGCGGTGCACGGCTCGCGGCGCGGCTTTCCGTCGATGTAGTCGATCATGCCGTCGGTGTAGTACGCGCGGAACCAGTCCTTGGGACGCCGCGAGCGCAGCTGCTTGGTCGCGATCTGCAGCAGATCGCCGCGGGTGCGCTCGTCGCGGGGCACCATGTCCTTCTGGTCGCCGAAGTACACCTCGCTGGAGTGGACGACCGAGCTGACGTAGTCCACGCCGAGGCTCTCCGCCAGCCGCTTCACCTCCCCGAGAGCGCCGGGATTGTCCTTCGATCCCGTACACGCGAGTCCCAGATCCTGCACGCCCGCGGCGCGCAGCCCCCGGATCGTGGCGACGGCCTTGTCGAAGGCGCCTTTGTGGTTGCGGATCCTGTCGTGCATCTCCCCGACGCCGTCCACCGAGACGCGAACCGCCACCGCACCTCCCTTCACCATCTCCGCGACTTGCTCGACGATCTTCTCGGTCAGCACACCGTTCGTCGAGAAGACGACGCGAGGCCGGTCCAGATGGTCACGCAGCACGTCGACGATCTCCGGCAGGTCGTCGCGCAGGAACGGCTCGCCGCCGGAGACGTTGATGTTGCGGAGGCTGCGCGGCAGGCGCCGGTAGAAGTCCGGGGCGAGCTCGTGGCGGTCCGGCCGCGACCAGATGTCGCACATCACGCAGAACGTGTTGCAACGATGATTCACCGCCAGGATGGCGTCGCGCGGTGCGAGTCTCACGTTCGGTGACGTCCTCCCCTTCTCAGGCCCTGGCGGCGGTGAGCTCGCGCAGCGCGGAGGCGACGTGCTCCGGTGCGTGCTCGTCCATCTCGGCGTACAGCGGAAGCGAGATCACTTCCCGGGCCAGCGCCTCGGCTGCCGGGAACGAACCCTCGCCGAGGCCCAGGCGGGCGTAGGCGGGCTGCAGGTGGAGCGCCACCGGATAGTGCACCGCGGCCCCCACGCCCCTCGCCGCGAGCTCCGGGAGCAGCGCTTCCCGGTCGGGAACGCGCACCACGTAGAGGTGATACACGTGCCGTACGTCGCTCCGGGTCCGCAGCGGGCGCGCCCCGGAGTCGACCAGCAGCTCGTCGTATCGCGCCGCGAAGCGTCGCCGCGCCTCGGTCCAGCTCTCCAGGTGGCGGAGCTTCACGTCGAGGATCGCGGCCTGCATCGCGTCCAGGCGGTAGTTGTACCCTTCGACGTCGTGCTCGTACTTGGTGGTGCGCCCATGGTCGCGGAGCAGGCGGATGCGCGCCGCGAGCTTCGGGTCGTCCGTGGTGATGCCCCCGGCGTCGCCGTACGCGCCGAGGTTCTTGCCCGGATAGAAGCTGAAGCAGCCCACCCTGGCGAGGGACCCGGTGCGCCGGCCGCGGTACTTCGCCCCCACGGCCTGTGCCGCGTCCTCGATGACGACGATTCCCCGCCGCGCGGCGATCTCCAGGATCGGGTCCATGTCCACGGGCTGGCCGTAGAGATGCACCGGGATGATCGCCTTGGTCCTCGGCGTGATGGCCGCTTCGAGCAGCGCGGGATCCAGGCAGCCGTCGTCTTCGCTGCAATCCACGAAACGGATGGCCGCCCCGGTCTGGGAGATGGCTTCGGTCGTGGCGATGAACGTATACGGCGCGGTGATCACCTCGTCGCCCGGACCGACGTCCAGCGCGGTGAGCACGAGGTGCAGCGCGGCCGTGCCGCTGGCCACGCCGACGGAGTCGGACACGCCGCAGTACGCGGCGAAGTTGCGCTCGAAACGCTCCAGGTAGGGTCCGCCGATGTACTGGCAGGACTCCACGACCTCCTCCAGGACCGCGTCGATCTCCGGCTTGATGGTGTGGTACTGCGCCCGCAGGTCGTTGAACGGTACCTTCACGGCTGTGCTCCTCGCTCGATCGAGGTGCGGGCCTCGTCTCCCGAAAGCGGCTCCATCACCGGGAGCACGCGCCCGCCCTGCTTGATGGATTCACACGCGCGCTCCATGACGCGCACGACGGCCAGTCCCGCGTCGCCGTTCGATCTCGGCCTCTCCCGCTTCAGAATGCATTGTACGAAGTGCTGGCATTCGTTCTTGAGCGGCTCGCTGTCGTCGAGCCGCGGCGTGTAGATGTCGCCGAAGCGGTAGGACAGCTGGAACTCGCCGAAGGTGTCGTAGTGCGGCTGCACGGTGACGCCCTTGTCGAACACGCGGATCTTCTCCTGCATGGAAACGTCGTCGAACACCAGCATCTTCTTGCTGCCCACCACCGTGGCCCGCCGGATCTTGTCGGGATTCAGCCACGACACGTGAGTGTGCGCCACGATGTCGCCGGGGTACCGCAGGTTGAGGAAGGCCACGTCCTCGATGCCGGACTGGATGTACGCCTGACCGGTCGCCGACACGGTCAGCGGCTCGGTGTCCAACACGTAGTTCAGAATGGACACGTCGTGCGGCGCCAGGTCCCACACCACGTTGATGTCCTCCTGGAAGAGGCCGAGGTTCACCCTCGTGGTGCTGATGTAGTAGATGTGGCCGAGCTCGCCGGAGACGATCAGGTCGCGCATCTTGTTGACCGCCGCCGTGTACAGGAACGTGTGCCCGGCCATCAGGATGAGACCGCGGTCCGTAGCCAGGCGATGCAGGTCCTCCGCCTCGGCGATGCTCGCCGCCATCGGTTTCTCGACCAGCACGTGCTTGCCGGCTTCCAGCAGCCGCCGGGCGATGGGATGATGCGTCGACACCGGCGTGGCCACCACTGCGGCGTCGATCTCCGGATCGGCCAGGACGGCTTCCACCGAAGTGGTGGTCATGACGCTGGGATACAGCTGCGCGACGTGCCGCAACCGTTCCTTGTTCAGATCCACGGCGATCTTCATCCGCACGTTCGGGAACTGCGTGAAGTTGCGGATGAAGTTCGGGCCCCAGTATCCGCATCCGACGACGGCGACGGTCAGCAAGGGGAAGCTCCTTCCAGATGCATGGGTCAGTAGGCCCCTTCGCCGGAGAGAACGACGGGGATCGTTCGGAACAGGATCTCGAGGTCGGTCTTGAGCGACCAGTGGTCGATGTAGTACAGGTCCAGCAGCACCATCTCGTCGAACGGCACGCTCGAGCGGCCGCTCACTTGCCAGAGGCCGGTGAGGCCGGGCTTGGCCCGCAGCCTCTTGCGATGCCACTCCTTGTAGTGGTTCAGCTCGTAGAAGATCGGCGGGCGCGGCCCGACGATGCTCATGTCCCCGGCGACGACGTTGAGCAGCTGCGGCAGCTCGTCCAGGCTCGTGCGGCGCAGCACGTGCCCGATGGGCGTGACCCGCGGGTCCTGGGTGAGCTTGAACACCTCGTCCTTGCGTCTCACCGTGTCGGAGTACTCGAGCTTCTGGCCGGTGATCAGGCGCGTCGCGTACTCGCGGTGGATGGAGTCGTCGGTCTGCAGCTTCATGGTGCGGAACTTGACCATGGTGAACTCGCGACCGTGCTGCCCCGCGCGCACCTGCTTGAAGAGCACCGGACCCGGCGAGAAGATCTTGATGAGGAGCGCGATGAACAGCAGCAGCGGGAAGAACAGCAGCAAGAGGCCGAGGGAGACCGCCAGGTCGAACGCCCGCTTGGTCGCTCGCGCGAGGTGGGAGGCGCCGTCGTTGCGCACGTCGTACGTGGGCACGCCGTCGATCGTCTCCACCTGCGTGTCCGAGGCGATCAAGTGCAGGATGTCGCTCACCAGCCGCACGGGAATCTGGGCGCGCATACATCGCGACATCATGGCCAGGGTCCCCTCCTGGCCGAGGCTGGGGATGGCCACGAAGACCTGATCCGCCTGGACCTCGCGCGCGATCGAGGAGAGGTCCTCGACCGATCCCAGCACCGGCACCCCTTCCACCACGGTACGGAGCTTCGCCTGATCGTCGTCCACGAACCCCAGCACGTCGTAGCTCAGGGCGTCGCTGGAGCGGACGCGTTGCAGGAACCGGGTCCCCTCCACGCCCGCGCCGACGATCAGGATGCGGGTCTCCCGCTTGCGGCCGCCGAACTGCGCCCGATAGGCCCGCCGCAGGACCAGCAGGCGAAGGGCCGCAGACAGGAGCAGGGTCAACGCGAAGGCGAAGCCGAGGACGAGCCGCTTCTCGAAGAAGTAGTTCGTGCGCGTCACGAAGCCGAGCGCGAGCACGAGGAGGCAACCGAGGCTCGCGGCCTTGAGGATGCCGCCGATCTGATCGAAGATCGTTCCCATCACGCGCGGGCGATAGAGTCCGTTCGCGCCGTGGACGAGGATCCACGCCGGCAGCAGGAGCACCAGGGTGGCCAGGTGCTCGATGCGCGGCGGAGCTTCCGGCCCTTGGAAGAACCCGGTCGAGAATCGGAGGGCGTGCGCGCCGAGGAACGCGGCGAAGAGCACGGCCGCGTCCAGCGCCATGGCGAGCAGCACGATGCGGAGATCGGACGGACGCGATCGGGCACGCGCCGATACCGCGGCGGATTCCCTCTCGGGTCGTCGCGCACGAGTCCCGGTGGTCATGCGGTCCCTTCCCTTACCGCGGATCGACCGGCGTAATGTGTAGCAATTCTAGGCAATTACGGCCTCCCGATCCAGTGGATTATCAGGGTGCGCCGGCGCCCTGCGGCCGGCCAGGGCCCGCTCGTAGACGGCGAGCGTGCGGTCGACGATGGGCCCGACCCGGAACCGGCGAACGGCGGCCTCGCGGCCCAGCCGCCCCGCCTCTTCTTGCTTCGTCGGGTCGGCCAGGAGTTCGGCCAGCGCGTCGGCCAGCGCCGCCGCGTCCCCTACCGGTACCACGCGGCCGGCTCCCTCGAGGAGGTGTCGGGTGCCGCCCGCGTCGGTCGCGACGACGGCGCAGCCTGCGGCCATCGCCTCCATGACCGCCACCGAAGCCGTCTCCTGCCGCGACGACTGCACGAACACGCCGCAAGCGGACAGCTCGGCCTCCATCCGCTCCGTGGGGAGGGAGCCCAGGAAGTCGCACCGGTCGCCTACCCCTTCCCCCGCAGCGCGGCTTCGCAGAGCTTGCTCGTAGGCCGGGTCGTCGGCCCCGCCGGCCACGCGCAGATCGAAGGCGACTCCGCCCCGCGCCAGGATCCCGCACGCCGCGAGCAACGTCTCCACGTCCTTTCGCGGGATGAGCCTCCCCGCGAACATCACGCGCGCGCGTTCCCGCCGGCCCTTCGTCAGAAAGAAGCGCTCGTCGACCGGATTCTCGATGGGGTGGGTCGTGACGCCGTCGAGCCGGCCGGCGAAGTACTCCGCCACGTACGGGCTGATCACGATGAGGTGATCGAGCCGCCGGAGACACATCCGCTCCATGCGCACGCGCACCCCGCTGCGGATGCGGGCCACCCATCCGGGCATCGCTCGGCCCTCCGCTCCCTGCATTCCATGGGCGGTGGCCACCCACGGAACTCCGGAGTCGGCGGCGGCCAGCGCCGGGGGTCCCAGCACGTGTGCATGCACGATGTCGGGCCGGATGCGACGCAGCGCGGCCACGGTGACGCGGCGCTCGGCGCGGCCCAGCGTCAGGTTCCCGAACCGTCGCGTGGCGGCGAACCGATGCACATGCACGCCCTCCAGCTCCTCCTCGACGGGCCCATCGAGCCCGGACTGGATGCTCACCGCGTGGACCTCCAGACCGGGGCGGGCGGCCATCTCCGCCGCGAGCCGTCGGACCACGGCCTGCACGCCTCCCACCATGCGGTCGGGGGCCGCCGGGTACTCGGCCAGAAGCGCCACCTTCATACCGCACCTCCGGGCCGGAGCAACGGCGGGCGCCAGCGCGCCGCGGGAACGCGCGCGTCGGCGGCGCCGACGGCACGCCTCTGCTGCACGTGACGTTCGTACATGCCCACCATGCTGCCCATGAGGAAGAAGTACAGAACGTTCACGTACTCGAAGTAGCGCAGCTCGAGGAACATGGCGTTGACGAAGTACGCCGCCATGGCGCACCACACGCAGACTACGAAATCCGGCGACACGATTCGCCGATCGGGCAGCTCCTTGTAGGCGCGCAAAGACGTCAGGAAGATGAACCAGTACACCAGGAGATACGGGACCAATCCCAGGATGCCCAGCTCCACGAACACGGTGATCAGCATGTTGTGGAGCACGGCATGCCCACCGACGCCCATGTCGATGTGGCCGATGAGCGGGACGTCCCGCGGCTTGCGGTACTTGAGGGCCTCCTCCTGGAAGTTCATGAAGCCGCAGCCAACGAAGGGGCTGTTGATGAAGATCTCCGCGGCCTCGTACGCGACCTCGACGCGGTAATGGATCGTCTCCATCGTCGCCAGGCCCCCCACGTCGCGGTCTTCCGTGGCCACGTTCTCCCAGTTCAGGAAGATGGCCAGCGCGCCGGCCAGCACGATCGCCGTGCACAGCGGGCGAAACCTGCGGCTGGCGACGATGGCGATGATCAGGGCCACCAGGAACCCGAGATACACCGAGCGGGTCTGCGTGAAGAAGATCGTGGTCGGAGTCACCAGGAGCAGAGCCACTTGTAGTACGCGGCTGGTGACGCCTCCCCTGCGGTCCAGGTACAACCACGCAGGAAAGAATCCCATCGTCATGACCGCTCCGAGCACTGCGGGCTGGATGAAGATGCCGCGCACCCGGAATCCCAGGCGAGTGAGGCCATGGTCCGCCAGCGTGGGATCCACGATGAACTTCGGATAGACGAACTCGTACCACTGCAGCTTCTCGAAGATGCCCATCACGCCCAGATAGAGGCCGAGGAGCACGAGATAGCCCATGACCAGGTTGACCTGGCGCTCCCGGCTGACCACGGTACGTGCGAAGTAGTAGAAGAGGAACGGAAAGACGTAGCCTCTCAGCAGGAGGAGCCAGAAGGGTTGCTGGCCCAGTGTGACCACCGAGATGAAGAGCACCACGAGGAAGACGGTCATCGCCTTCTCGATGCGGGTGAAACCGGGAACCTGCCGCATGGACAGAAGGCACTGCATCAGGAAGACCAGGTACAGGATGATCGCGGCGATCCGCGATGGGTAGAGATCCGGGAACCCGGGGAGCCGGAACCAGAATCCCGTCTGGAAGAAGATGACCGCGGTCAGGTAGAAGAGGAATCCCCAGGTGAGGTCCCGCTTCAGCAACAGGAACACGACGACGGCGACGTTGAACAGACCCAGCGCGGTGACCAGCGCGGTCACCTCCATGAAGGAACCCAGCCACCCGCACAGCACCAGCAGCAGCGAGATCAACACGCCGCGGGCGAGCGGGGTCAGCGAGATGGTCGCGGAGTGGGCGCCGGAGACCGAGTCCCCGAGATCGAGCCTCATCGCTGCCCCCCTTCGTACAACGTGACCTTCACTCCCTCGAAGTCCCAGCGCCCGCGCTCGGCGAGCGACTCCTCGAAGAACCGGCGGATGCGCGGCTCGGGGGCCACGTCCCACCAGCGGGAGAGCACGAGCCAGACGCGCACGGCGTCGCGGCTCGCGTCGGCCACGTGCACGCGCAATTCCTCGTCCGTGCGCAGGTACCTCTTGTGGACGTGGTGCAGGCGGGCGGCGCCGCCGGCGGTATCCGAGAAGTAGTGGCGGAACGGCCGGAACGCGTAGATGACGACGACCGAGTCGCCGGGGCGCTCCTGCTCGAGGATCAGCTTCGCCGCGGCGCGGCTGTCCTCCTTGGCATAGGCTGGCACGAAGTAGTGGTTGGCGAGCGACAGCGCCGTCAGAACCGCGGCGCAGACGGCAGCGACGCGCGCCCCGCGCTCCGGCACGGACCACCCGGCGGCCAGGATGGCGAGGAACGCCGGGAGGCAGGCGAACAGGTAGCGGGGGTGGAACGTCTTCACGCCGCGGACGGCCAGCAGGACGGCCAGGAGCAGCGGCACACCGAGCAGCACGGCGACCATGCGGCCGCGACCGCGGCGCGCGGCCTCGCGGATTCCGAACGCGAGAGCGGCGCACACGGCCGCACTCCCCAGGGCGAGCACCGGCCAGTGCGCGAGGATCGCCGAGGCGGATCGGTCCAGGTGCAGGCTGCGCAGCGTGGGTCCCAGGCTGTACCCGTAGGTGAAGGCCCAGGCGGTGTACCCGATCCCGAAGGGCGTGAACCCCTCGGCTTCCCGCAGAGGCACCCCGGTCGGGGACTCGGTGTCGAGGAAGACGCGCTCCGCACCGATCCGCTGGAACCAGTCCGAGAACCACGGCAGGAACACCACGACCGTCGCGAGGAGCACGCCGCCCCAGCGGAGGGCCACGCCGCGCGGGGGCCGAAGGACGGCCACCGCCGCGGTCAGCGAGGCCAACAGGAAGACGAATCCGTAGTTGGTGAGCACGCCGAGAACGACGACGGCGAGCAGCGCGGGCCAGGTCCGCCTGCCGGCGCGCCCGTCCAGGATCCGCACGAACAGCAGGAGCGCCGAGGTCGCCCAGAGCACGGCCCAGCTGTACGCGCGGACCTCCTGCGCGTACCACACCAGGAACGGCGAAGCGGCGAACACCACGGCGGTGGCGCGGCCGGCCCGCTCCCCGAAGAGCTCACGGCCCAGCGCGTGGGCCGGCAGGATCGTCGCGATGGAGGGCACGGCGTAGAGGACGCGGAGCCATCCTTCGCTCGTCCCGAGCCGTGCCCACAGGTGTAGCAGCGCGGACGTGAACGGCCCGTGGATGTCGTGCAGGAGGCCTCTCCAGAATTCCACGCCGGTGGTGTAGGTGGCCAGGCTCAGGCTGATCATCTCGTCGATCCAGAGGTTCTGGTGACCGATCCGGAACAGCCGCAGCACCGCCGCCAGCCCCAGGCAGCCGAGGATCCAGGTCCGATCCGCACGGGACGTGCCGCTGTCCATGGCTTCGTCCCCGTCAGAGCCGCCGGTAGATGAACTCGGGAATGGGGAACTCCCGTCGATTCAGCACGACCCCGAGAATCTGTCCGCCCATGCGTCGCAGGGTGTCGCAGGCCCGGCTGGCGACCTGGCGGTTCGTCTTGCCTGCGCGCACCACGAACACCACGCCCGACCCGACCGCGACCGCGGACTGCGACAGGAACGGAGAGCCCACGTAGTCGCTGTCGACGAGCACGTAGTCGTAGTTTCCCTGCAGGGCGCGGAGCAGCGGGCCCAGCTCGTCGGTGATCCGCTCCGCCTGGGAGCGGTCCGCGCAGCGCCCGAGCGGAACGAGGCTCAGGTTCGCGAAGCCAGTCGGGTGGACCACCGAGTCACGGGTCGCGTGCCCGGCGACCAGCTCGGCGAGGCCGGGAGCGTCGGGAACGTGGAAGTGGCGGTGCAGGGACGGGTGGCGCGCGTTTCCGTCCACCAGCAGCACGTGCTCCCCGCGACGGGAGAGCATCTCCGCGAACTGCGCGACCACCGTAGAGACGCCCTCGGCACCCAGCGCCCCGGTGAAGACCAGCGCCCTCGTCTCGCACTGGCCGAGGACGACCTCGATCTGCTTGCCGATCGCCTCGTAGTGAGCGAGCACGTCGGGCGACAGCGCCGGGACGAGCCCCATCGGTCCGTCTCCCGCGGTGCGACGGGGCGCAGGGACGTCGAGCTCGCGAGCCGAGCTGGTTGCGCGGTACTCGCCCTCCGACTTGCGCATGGCGTCCCGGATCTTGCTCACGTCGCTTCCTCACTCCCCCGTCGCGGGATCGAGTTCCTCGGCCGCTGCGGCGTGCAACGGTACCGGACGCAAGAACGAGAAGCCGCCGGAGGTGCGCAGGCGATCCATGAGATCCCCCAGCTCCTCGTGCGTCTCGCACTCTCCCACGAGCACGCGGTACCACAGTCCTGTCTCGACTTCGGTCGGCGAAACGCGCACCAGCTCACCGGTGGTCCGCTCGACGTCACGGGCGCACTGCTGCGCCTTTTCCAGGCCGCGGAACGAGGCCACCTGGACGGCGATCGGGCCCGCCGGAGCGGAATCGGCCACGGTGGACCGCGCCTCCTGCAGGACCGGCGGAGCCGACACCGCGTCGAGCGCGGGTTCCGGGTCCGTCTTCGATTCCACCGCCACCGGCGGTGCCGGCGGCGGCTCCGGGCGTCCCCCCACGGCGAGCGCGCCCGGCAGACCGCCGACGCCGCTCAATAGCGAGCCCACGGCGAGCAGGACGACCAGCGCGATTCCCACGCCTGCGATCCAGCGTGAGGCCGACCGGCGCTTCTGCTCGGGTGCGTGCGTCGGTGCGGGCTCGGCGAGCCGCGTCACTGCTCTCGGAGCCGTCGCGCGAGGCGAGGCGACCGGGCGCGGACGTGACGGGAGCGGTGGCGGAGGAGGCAGCGCCTCCGCGTTGACGAGGCGGGGACGCTTCTTTCCGGAAGGCGCTCCAGGCATGACCGACTGCGTGACCTCGCCCAGGTCCTCCCAGGCGTCGCGTACCGTCGAGTCGGTGATGCTCCGGGCGTCCTCCACGTACGCGGTGACGAGCGCGCGGTCCGCCAGGATGTTGATCAGCCGAGGGACTCCCCCGGTGATGGCGTGGATCGCGTCGACGGCGCGGGGTTCGAAGCGTACGCGCTCGGGACTGCCCGCGATCCGCAGGCGCCGCTCGATGTAGGCGTGCGTTTCGGCCGCGGCCAGCGGTTCGATCTCGTAGAACATCTCGATGCGTTGCGCCAGCGGCCGGAGCCGCGGCTTGGCCAGGAGTTCCTTCAGCTCTCGCTGGCCGGAGAGCACGATCTGCAGCAGCTTGCGGTGGTCGTCCTCCAGGTTGGACAGGAGCCGGAGCTGCTCCAGCGCGTCCTCGCCCAGCAGGTGAGCCTCGTCGACGATCAGGATGCCCGACTGCGCGCCTGCGGTCAGGCGGTCGCGCAGCGCGCGGCGAAGGTCGGCCAGATCTTCCGTTCCCGGGCGCTCGCCGAAGCCGTCGAGAACGGCCTTGAGCAGATCCCGCACGTCGGCCTCGGGCTGGGTCAGGAAGCACACGTCGTGCTCGCGGCGGATGCGGCGGAGCATGGTGCGCAACACGGTGGTCTTGCCCGCCCCCACCGGACCCACGATCACGACGAAGCCCTTGCCGGCCTCGAGCCCCATGGCGAGGTTGGCCAGCGCGGCCTCGTGCGACTCCCCCAGGAACAGGAAGTCGGGATCGGGCACGAGCTCGAAGGGCGCCCTGGAGAATCCGAAGTAGGTCAGGTACACGTTGCCGTCTCCTACCGCCGCGCCGGCCTGAGCTCCGGGATCGACCCGAGCAGCGGCACGCCCAGGTGCAACTCCACGTCGTCCGGTGTGCGCATGGTGTGGTCGAGCCCTTCGAGAAGGAAGGCCAGCCCCAGACCCAGCGAGAGACCCAGGAGCGCAGCGAACAGCGCGAACAGGCTCTTTCGCTCCTGCACGAACGAAACGGACACGGTCGCCGGGCTGAGTACCTTCGCGTTCACCATGCGCTGGTCCTCCGTCTCGGTGATCTGCGTATCCACCATCTTCGTGCCGACCAGCTCGTACAGGTCGGAGGTGTTCGTGATCTCGCGCTCGATCTGGCGGATCATCGGCGAGTAACGTGGAATGCGGTTCATCTCCTCGATCATGTCCCGCACGGCCCGCTCCAGCGCCTGCTCGTGCGCGCGGAGGGCTTCGATCTCGCCCTCACGCATGCTGATCTGCGTATCGATCTCGTTGCGGAGATCCTGCTCGACCAGGGCCACGAATTCCGCCGCCTGCTGCACCTTGGGATGGTCGGGCAGGAACTTGGCGCGCAGCTCGGCCAGCTGGGTGCGCTTGTCGATGAGCTTGGCGCGCAGCTCCTGGAAGGAGCGCCCATCCTCGAACTCGGTCACCGGTACGAGCACGTCGGGGTTCGCCGCCAGGCGCGCGCGGACCGTCTCGAGCTGGCCCTCCAGCGTCTCGCGGCGGACCCGCGCATCCACCAGATCGGTTCGCAGCTGGTCGAGCGTGCCGAGGTTCAGCCTTTGCTGCCACTCCTGGTCGTAGATGCCGGCCTCGATCTGCAGCTGGCCCAGCTCCTGGCGCAGATCGAGCAGGCGATCGCGGAGGCCCGCGGTGCGGTCGTTGAAGAAGCTTTCCAGCATGGGATTGCGTCGAACGGCGATGCGCTCGATGACGTACGCGTTGGCCAGCGCGTCGGTGAGCATCCTCGCGGTCGTCGCGTTCTCGTGCCGGAAGCGGATGGTGATGACGTTGGATTGCTCGACGGGCTCCGCTTGCAGGGCCTTCTCGATCCACTTCGTCGTCGGCAAGGTGTAGGGCACGCCCTCCTCTTCGGGCGGGAACAGCGCGGCCTTCTCGTCGTCGCTGAGGTCGCCGACCTCCTTCTCGACCGTGCCTAGGGCGCGCTCCAGGACGGCGGTCGAGCGGATGATCTCGATCTCGGTGTTCATCTCCTCCTCGAGGCCGAGATAAGGCTCGCGGGTCCGCTGGAACGAAGAGGCCTCCGCCCGCCGGATGAGCACCTTGGCGACCGCCTGGTACTCGGACGTGGTGCGCAGGCTCGCGGAGACGCCCATGGCCAGCATCGCCGCGAAGATCGACAGGATGACCCACCGGCGGCGGAACACCATCGCGAGCATGTCGCGCGAGGTGAATTGCCGGCTCTCGGGCTTCAGCAGGTTGCCGGTCGTGCCGTCCATCCCCTCTCCTACTCGGTGGTGCCGCTGATGACCGTGGCGGTGCCGGCCTTGCGGAGCGCGGACCGCTCGTCGACATGGATCGCGTCGTACGTCTTGATGAACAGATCCGGGATGGGGATGAGTCCGTCGAAGGTCTGACGGACGAACAGCTCCAGACTCGAGACGAAGGAGCGCGGTACGTAGACCACGTCATCCGGCTGCAGGACGACGTCTGCAGCCAGGGACTTCCCCTCCACCACGCCGGAGAGGTCCAGCTTGTACGCCCGCGCGGAGTTCTCGCTGCGACGGCGCAGCAGGACCACGCTGCCCAGCGTGGCCTCGGCGGTGACCGAACCGCTCGCCGCCAGGGCCTGCGTCAACGTGAGCCGCTGCTGCAGATCGACGGGACCCGGCTTGTAGACCATTCCGAACACGTACGCACGGCGCTCTCCGAAAGCGAGCACGTTGAGCGTCGTCGCGGGGTCGCGGAGCAACCGGCTGTAGTAGGCCTCGATGTCCGCGGCCACTTCCTCGGGACGGCGGCCGAGAGCGGGGACGTCACCGAGGCCCGGCGCGGTCACCATCCCGTCCGGCCGCACGATCGACACGGTCTGGAGCTCGGGGTAGAAGAGGATGTTGATCTCGACGCGGTCGCCGCGACGCAGCAGGTAGGGTGCCTCGGGCGCGTACTCCAGCGGGAGGACCTGAGGAGCTTCGCCCTGGCCCAGCTCCCGCACGGTGACGCCTTCGCCGGTCTGCACGCCCTCGGACTGGACCCGCTCGCGATGCTCCCGTTCCTCGATGCGGATGCGCAGCGAGTCAGGCAGCTCCCCGAGCTCGTCCTGTCCTTCCACGTAATAAGGAGAGCCGCACCCACCGAGCACGGATGCCACGGCGATGCCGGCGACGATCCACAGGGTCGCTATGCTCTTCGGGCTCACCGATCCCGCCCTCGTCGATCAGCCTGGTTGCGCGCCGCGTCCCGGCTGGGCAGCGGCGGGGATGTTCCGGACTCGGCGCCGCGCGCCGAACTCCGCTTGCCGAAACCGCGGGCCTCGACGCCCGACGGCTTCCGCCGGCGCTCCGAACTCTCGGTGGTGTCGGGGGGAACGCGTCGGCGAACGGACCTTCCGTTCACCGCGTGAGTGGAGCCACCTCCTCGAACCTCGGATGTCGGACCGGCTGTCTTCCCGGGCCATGACCCGGGAACACTGGTAGCAAGATTCGATAGGCTCCCTTAGAGGCTGGACCGCGATCGCGGGAATCTCGAACGCGTGCCCAGGAAGGATACCAGAGCCATTGCTCCAGGGTCAACCGAAGCGGTCCGGGGGGGCGGTGCCGTCCCGAGAGCGTGATTCGGCCTAGGCGGAGGGCCCGCGGGATCCCAACCGACCCTCCAGGGCCGCAGCCAGGAGCGGAACGAGGATCTCGTGGTGCCCGGCGAAGTCAGCGCCCCAACCCCGGCCGGCCGTCGGCCGCCGGACGACGTTGGTCAGGGGGCGGTAGTGCCGCAGCATGTCGAAGTTCACCGCGGTGAAGTCGTCCACCGCCCGTCCCAGGTTGCGGGCCACGGTGAGCGCCTTGAGGAACACCTCCGGCATGACCACCGCCGACCCCAGGTTCCAGACCGCTCCGCGTTCCAGTTTCGCCACGCGCGCCGCCAGGATGCGGAAGTCCCGCAAGCTCGCGTCCCCGATGGCCGCTCCGCTGGCCGAGGGATGCTGGTGCACGATGTCCGTCCCGATGGCGACGTGCACGGTCGCTGGGACTCCTGCTGCCGACGCGGCCGCCAGCAGGCTCGCCGCGGCGTGCGGAGCGTGCTCCTCCCGGAGACATTCCCCCAGCGCCTCGCCCAGGCCTTCGCCCTTCTCGCGGGCGCGGTCGGCCGCACCGTTGACGAAGTCCGCGGTCTCCTTCGCCATGCCGAACGAGCCGTCCGCCAAGCTCTCCTCCACCACCTCGGAGGTCCTGCCGAACAGCGCGATCTCGACGTCGTGGATCGCCGCCGATCCGTTCATGGCGACGGCCGTGATCCAGCGGCGTTCGATCATCGGAACGAGGCACGGGGTCACGCCGGTCTTCACCACGTGCCCCCCCATGAGGAGAATCCACTCCTTGCGCCCGCGGACGACCTCCTCGAAGCGCTCCAAGGCGGCGCGGAACTCCCGGCCGGCCAGGATGTCCGGCAGAGACTCGACGAGCTCGTCCACCGTCATGCCGGGACGCGGGGCGTGGGCGAATTCGCTCACGTCGACCTTGCTTCTGCGGTCCCGCACGGAGACCGTTCGCACGCCAGCCAGCGACAGTTCCTCGTGGCGGCTGGTCACGCGCCTCCTCCCCCGCCGGCGGCGCCCGCGGCGCTCCGGCGGCGCCAGCGTTCCGCCGGTTCGTACTCCACGAGAGAGACCGTGATCGCGCCGACGACGATCTTGGTGCGCATCTTCACCGGGATCCTCCGCTCGTCCGCGCTCAGCCAGATGGTGAGCGTGCCCTTGGCCTGGAAGATCCCGCCCTCGCGGATGACCGGCTCCACGACCCAGCAGTCGAACGTGCCCGCCGCCACCTCCACCGTCTCCCGTCCGTGCACGACCACCCGCAGCGGATAGTTCTTCCGGTTGGTGTGGTTGTCAATGAACACGTCCCGCCCCTCGGCGAGAGGCAGCGTTCGCAGGTAGTAGAACGCGGAGAGCTCGTCCTGCGCCCACGGATGCATCATCACCTCGTCACCGTTCTCGTAGCGGGCGAAGTGCTCCCGGCGATCGAACTTCACGACGAGATCCTTGGAGTAGTCGCCCTCGCGCTGGTGCTTCTCGAAGCGCAGCGGGAGCAGCGCATCCGGATCGAGCAGGGTCTGCGCGCGGTCGCGCACCTTGTGGATCTTGGAGAAGAACGCGTTGCTGTTCGCCTCGGAACGGATGTCGAGGCACTCCACGCCGACGTAGCGCCGCGTGCGTGGGATCTCCATCACCGCCCAGCCCGCGTTGATCACGCCGTAGTCGACGGAGAAGGTCAGGCGCTCGCCCGGGCCGAACGGCAGGAACTCCGGCAGGTCGGGCCGCGGAAGAGGAGGAGGGGCGAGCGAGTCGGGCGGGCCGAACGTTCCCGCGGCTTCGCCCGCGCCGACCAACTCGACCCGCGGCGCCGGGATGTGCCACGAAGTCGGGGCCTCCTGCGCGAACGCACCCGCCGCAAACAGCACGGCGAACAGCGCGAGGCTCACGACCGCGCTCCGCCGTGCTGTTCCGCCAGCCTGCCGTAAAGGTCCACGATCCGGTCCACCACCCTTCCGATCTCGAATTCCCGGGCGCGCACCCTTCCGGCCGCGCCCAGCCGCCGAGCGAGCTCGCCGTCGCCCGCCAGCCGCAGCAGCTCCCGTGCGAGCGCGCCCGCATCCCCGCGCGGCGCGAGCAGACCCTCGCGCTCGTGGCGAACCACCTCGGGGATGCCGCCCACCGCCGTGGCGACCACCGGCAGCCCGCGGGCCATGGCGTCGAGCGTCACCGAGCCGAGCGCTTCGAATGCGGAGGGGAGGAACAGGACGTCGATTCTCGGCCACACCGAGTCCGGATCGACGAAGCCTGGGAGCTCCACGCGTCCGGCCAGTCCCGCTTGCCGGATTCCAACCTCGACGCGCGCGCGGAGTTCCCCCTCCCCTGCCCAGACGAAGCGGGCCTGCGGAAGCCGGTCGGCAACCTGGCGAATGGTCTCCAGCCAGGTCTCCGGGTCCTTCTGATCCGTGAAGGCCGCGAGCGTTCCCACCGTCCAGGGCCGTTGCGGCCGCACCGCGGGGTCCTTCGTGTCGGGAAGGTCGACGCCGTCGGGGATGCGGTCCACACGGTCCGGGGGCACGCCGGCGCGGACCAGCGAGTCCTCGACCGCCGACGAGATGGCCACGAAGTGATCCGCGAGGCGCGCGTACTTTCCACGACCGAACCACCCCCCGCGGACCGACAGCTCCAAACGCCTCGTGACCAGGATGGGGTGGAATCCGGCGAGGCGCGCCCCGAGCCCGCAAGCCCCGTGCGCGCGCGCGGTGTGAAGGTGCAGGATGTCGGGGCGATGACGGCGAAGGAGGCGGCCGGTGCGGAGCGCGGCGGACACGTCCAGGTCTCCGGCGATGGGAAGCGGATCGACGGCGAGTCCCTCGCTCACCAGGCGCGCCCGCAGCTCGCCGCGCGGATGGCACGCGACGCGATTCGAGTGACCCCGGCGCTCGAGCTCGCGGGCCAGCAGGAACACCTGACGCTCTCCGCCCCGCCACGTCTTCGCCGGATCGACATGTAGGATCCGCACGCGGTCACGTCACCGGTGGAGCCGCCGTCGGGGCGAGTGCCGGCAGCGGTCGCTCCCTGCGGAGCCGGCGAACCAGCAGCACCTCCAGAAACTCGGAGAGCGCGGTCGCCGTCGCCTTCACGTCGTGCCGCGACTCGGCGATCTCCCGCCCTCGGCGCGCGAGCTCCTCGGCCAGCTCCAAGGAGCGCAGGACCTCCAGCGCGGCGCGCCCGAGCTTCGCGTGGGCCCGCGGCTCGATCAGCAATCCGGCCTCCTCGTCGGGCACGAGCTCTGCGGTCGCGGGAGTGCGCGTCGCCACGATCGGCACGCCTGTCGCCATCGCCTCGACGAAGGACATCTCCAGACCCTGCGCGGGGTCGCCCCCCGGCCCGGGCGCATGCGCCATGAGGAACAGGCTCGCGACGCGGTACAGCTCCGGCACGGACGCATCGGACGGCCCGAGGAAGCGGACGGCGCCCTCCAAGTGCAGCCCGGCCATCAGCTCCTTCGCCTCCGCGACCGGGGCCCCCCGCACGAGCAGCACGGCGCGCCGGTGCTGCGCTCGGATCACGGCGAACGCGCGCAGCACGCTCTCCCAATCCGCGGCGGGGTCGTCCGCCGAGAAGGCCAGCACGACGGGACCCTGGCCGAGATCGAGGCGGCGCAACAGCTCCTCCGCCGCCGGTCCCGGCCGGAACGTCTCGAGATCGACTCCGGGAGGGATCTCGTGCACTTCGTGCGGCCGGATGCGCAGCTTGTAGGCTTCGAGCCACGCGGCACGCGACGGCACGACGATCGCCGCGGCCTCCTCGGCGAGATCCTGGAAGCGCCGCCCGCGCTCTCCTCCCGCGAGGATCTCGCGGCGCAGGGAGAGCAGATCCTCGAGCCCGAAGCGGAGCACGAAGGGAACGCCCTTCTCGCGGAAGAGCTCCTGGGCGAGGAACGCGTCCGGCTCCAGCCCGCACGCGACCACCACGGCAGGTGGCCGCTGGCCGGCCAACCACGCGAGGTGCGCCTTCCAGAGCCGGAGGCCGAAGCCCTGCGGGCCGACCAGCGTGATCGCCCTGCGGACCGTTCCGCCGAGCCGGCGGTCCACGGCGAAGGATCCGCCGCGGCGCGGCGTCGAGATCACCAGGCCGCGCTTGGGCAGATGCCTCAGGGTCTCGGCGAGGACGGCCGGAGCGCTCCCCCCGACCGGAGGGAACGCGTCGGCGACGACCAGGATTCGGCGCGCTTCGTCGGAGGACACAGCTCCCCTTCCGGGAGGGAGGATCGGGAACCGAGGGATTCTAGGTGCGAGCCCGCGCCGAGTCCACCTCGGCGAGGAGGCGCCGCACCTCTTCCACGACCGGATCCGGAGCGAGCGCTCGCAGCTCCGGCGCGTCGTGCTCGACCGCCCTCACCGTCCGGTGCGGGCCGACCGGCGGCGTCCAGTCCCTCGGATCGGTCGTGCCGAAGACTCCCACGGTCGGCACGTCCTGCACGACCGCGAGGTGTCGGCCCAGACAGTCCGGCAGCACGGCCGCGGCCGCCCGGCCGATCAGCGCGGCCATCTGCCGCAGACGGCTCGGAGGCGCGAGGCGTCCCTCCGATCCGAGGGCGTCGGCGATCGCCTGCGCGTCGTTTCGCTCGGGAGGACCCCACACCACCAGCGTCGGCCAGCCGAGCCGGGCGGCCATCTCGCGGCCCGCGGCTACGTAGCCGGCGACCGTCCAACGCTTCGATTCCCACGAGCCGCCCGGCAAGACGATGCCGAACCGGGATCCCGCCGCGTAGCCGAGCGCGTGGAGCGCCTCGCCCGCGAAGGTCACATCGCCGTCGCCGAGCCGCAGGCACGCGCGCGCCTCTCCGGTCCAGCGAACGCCGGCCGCGCGAAGGAAGTCGCGTTGCACGTCCTGCGCGTAGCGGTGATCGTCCTCGGGGCGTCCACGGAAGCGGGGCACGCGGACGTTGTAGGCGATTCGTCGCGGCCCCCGGTCCAGCCCGACACGGAACGGCGCCCCGGACAGCGCGGTGATCAGCGCGGTGCGAGGGTTGCTGAACAGATCCAGCACGACCTGCGGCCGCGCGCTCCGGATCCAGGGAATCGCGTCGGCGATCCCGCCGGAAGGGGCACGCGCGTCCGCGCGGCGCGGTCCGAGCAGGAAGATGCGGTCGAGTCGCGGGTCGGCCTCCAGCAGGTCTCTTGCGGAGTGCTCCGCCAGGTAGTCGACGGCGACTCCCGGCCACGCGAGTCCGACCGCTTCCGTGACCACCGTGGACAGCACGATGTCGCCGAGGCCGCGCGGTCGGATCAGCAGCACGCGCGCGGGGCGAAAGGAAGGCGGTAGCATCATCGCACCGGTTCCCTCAGGCCGCCGTCCGATCCGGAACGGCGATGTTCGCCGCCGCGACCGCAGTGCCGAACAGGAAGAAGACCAGCGCGAGGATTTCGGAGTCGCCGAAGTTCCACTCCACGAGACCGGCGCCGAGGAACGCGGCGAGCCCCGCGGTGGTGCCGTCCACGACGGCTCTCAGGAAGGCGTCCTCCCCCACCGAGCGCCGCGCCCTGGCCAGCGCGCGGAACATCGCGAAGATCAGCCAGCCGAACGCGAGAAGACCCGGAACGCCGGTCGACGCCGCGACCTGCACGGGCACCGACTGCATGTGGCCGCGTGCCGGGTCCTCCGGTCCGCGTACGTCGTCGTAGTCGGCACGGAGGTCCTGGAGGCCCGACCCCGTGAACGGATCCCGCGCGAACAGCCGCCAGCCGTTCTCCCACACCCGGAAGCGCTCCCGGTTGGCGGGGCTTGCGGGATCGAGCAGGCTCCGTGCTCCGTCCTGCACGATCGAGGGCACGAGCGCGAGCGCCACGAACACGGCGGGAACGGCGGCTGCGCGCCACGGCCGCTTGGAGCGGAGCGCGAGGAACAGGAACCCCGCGGCGGTGCCCAGCCAGGCGCCCGGGAGCTGCCCGAGCAGCTGCACCGCCAGGATCGACACGGCCGCGATGCCTGCCCCGATCCGGTACGAGGGGGCGATCGTCGGGCAGCCGGCCAGCAGCAACGCGGGGAACGTGCACAGCAGCAGGAGTCCCGAGTTCGTCAGGTAGAAACCATGGAATCCGTCGATGCGCACGGACAGCTCGGGGCCGCCGTGCAGGAAGAAGGTCAGCACGCCGTAGAGCGACGTCGCGCCCGCGCCGAAGAGCAGCCCCATGTAGAGTCGTCCGAGGCTCCAGCGTCGGTCGACCACCGCGGGTGCCCACCAGGCCATCGCGAAGAGGAGGATCTTGTTCGTCTTGGCGAAGCTCTCCGCCGGGGCCGTGGCGAAGACGGTGGCGAGCAGCGCGGCGAGCGTCCAGGCCAGCACCGGCCACTCGATCCCGGTGCGGCGCCAGCGGATCCTCCGGCCGCGGTCGCCGGCGGCGACCAGCGCGCCGGCGGCCATGACCGCGTGGCTCGCGCTGATGGAGATCGTCCCGCACAGCGAGTAGAGAACCAGCAGGTATTCGGGAAATCGCCTCATGACCTGCTCCCGCGGCGCAGCGTCTCGTACAGCTCCTCGGTGCGCGACACGGTGGCGGAAACGTCGAAATGGGCGAAGACCCGCTCCCTCGCGCGCGCGCCGAGTGCTCGCGCAGCATCGGGATCCGCGAGCGCCCGGGCAAGCGCTTTCGCGAGGGCGTCCACATCGCCCGGGGGAACGAGCCAGCCGCAGCCCTCCGCGAGCGCCTCGGCGTTGCCGCCCGCGTCGGTGGCGATGCAAGGGAGGCCCCGGGCCATCGCCTCGAGCAGCGCCAGGGAGAACCCTTCGATTTCGGAGGGCAGGACGAACACGTCGAAGAGCGCCGAGAGGGGGACGACGTCGGCGCGGAATCCCAGGCACAGGGTGCGCACCTCGGGCGCCGCCCCGGCGGCCAGGGCGAGGAGCTCGGCATCCTCTTCGACCCCGACGAGCAGGAGCTCGATGGGCCGCCCGAGACTGCGCGCGGCGCGGATCAGATCTCCCTGGGACTTGCGCCGGGCGACCACGCCCACCACCGGCACCCCCGCACGCAGCGCGAGATCGCGGCGAAGCGCTTGCACGCGCGCGGGATCGGCTGCCTCGAGCTCGCCGAGGGGAAGGCCGTTGCGGATCACGTGCACGCGCCCGCTCGGAAGGCCGCGGCGCCGCAGGTCGTCCGCCACCCGCTGGGACACGGCGATGACGGCGTCGGTGGTGGCGGCATCGAAGCGGGCGCGGAGCCACCCGCCCGACGAGAGCACGACGTTGCGCCGGGTGTGCACCACGGCGGCACGGGTGCCCAGCAGCCGCATGTACGAGGCGAGGTGACGGTCGAGGGATGCCTGGGCGTTGACCACGTCGATCGCGTGGCGCGCCATCCACCCCCGCCAGCGCACGCTCTCGGCGAGGAGACCCGCCCCCCGCGGCAGTCGCGCGGGCACGACCCGCACCGGACCCGAAGCGAACCGCCGGGCGATCAGGCTCTCCGGACGGCAGGCCAGCCACACTTCGTGACCCCGCTCGGCCAGCCCGCGCGAGAGCCACGTGATCGAGTTCGTCGACCCGCCCTCGTCCCCCTGGTGCGTCATGTGCAGGACTCTCACGCGGGCTCCGCGCGGGACCTCAGGATCGCCTCGAGGAGGCTCGACGACGAGTGGTCCTTCGGATCGCCCACGATCACCGTGCGCCCGCCGAGGGACCGGGTCGTCTCGCGTTCGGGGACGGTGTCGGGCGTGTAGTCCGTCCCCTTGGCGTGCACGTCGGGGCGAAGGGTCAGGAGCACCCGCACCACGTCGACGTCGTCGAACACGACGACCCGATCGACGCACTCCATCGCCGCGAGGATCTCGGCGCGGTCCGCGGCCGGCTGGAACGGGCGGCCCGGACCCTTGAGGGCGCGCACCGACGCGTCGCCGTTCACCGCCACGACCAGCAGGTCGCCCTCCCGTCGTGCGCCCTGGAGGTAGCGCACGTGCCCGACGTGCAGCAGGTCGAAGACGCCGTTGGCCAGCACGACACGGCACCCCGTGGCACGCAGCGGTCTCAGTTCCTCGACCAGCCGGTCAAGGGCGCACAGCTTTGCGGACGATTCCGGCAACTCGCTCGATCTCCTCGGGCGTGGTGGTGGCCGCCCCGTGCTTCTGCACCACGATTCCGGCCGCGACCGTCGCGAGCCGCGCCGCATCCAGCGGAGTGGCTCCCGCGGCGGTGGCCAGCAACGCGAGCGCCGCCACGGTGTCGCCGGCGCCGGTCACGTCGGCCGCTTCCGCTTCGCCCCAGATGGGCACCTCGTGGAACGCGCCTCCCCGCTCGGCGATCGCCATGCCCGCCTGCCCGCGCGTCACCAGCACGAACCCGGCGTCGAGCGTGGCACGGAGCTGCTCGGCTCCCTCGCGGAGCTCCGTGAAACCGCGCAGGGAGCGGCCTGCCGCCTCCTCGGCCTCCTGCTCGTTCGGCGTCGCGAAGGTCACGCCGCGGAACGCGCGCAGATCGTAGCGGGAATCGGCGCACACCGGGATCCCGCGGTGCCGGGCCTGGGCGATGACCCAGTCGCGGAGCCGCGGCGCGACCGTGCCGTACCCGTAGTCGGAGAAGAGCACTGCATCGGCGCGGCGCAGCGCGTCCGCGGCCACGCGCAGGAGCTCGGCCTCGCCTTCGCCGTCCAGCTCGACCGGATGCTCCTGATCGATGCGCATGACCTGTTGCTTCTGGCCGTGCGCGCCGCCGGCCATGACCCGCGTCTTGGTGATGGTGGTGCGCCCCGGCTCCCGGCGCACGCCGGACGCGTCGATGCCGCGAGCCTCCAGCTCGGCCAGCACCTCGCGCGCGACGTCGTCAGCGCCGAGCACGCCGATGGCTGCGGGGACGGCTCCCAGCGCGGCGAGATTCAATACGGCGTTCCCCGCGCCGCCGGGAATCACCCGCCGACCGACGTGGCGGATGATGAGGACCGGAGCCTCGCGGGACACACGCGAAGTCTCGCCGTAGACGTACTCGTCGGCGATGAGGTCCCCGATCACGAGGACGCGGAGACCGCCGATGCGCCCGAGGATCGCGCCCAGCCGGTCGCGGTGGTCGTCCAGATTCATGCCGCCTCCGCCAGCGACGCGCGCGCGCGCGCCAGGACCGCGGCCGCGTCGATCCCTTCGAGGCAAGGCGTACCGATCGGGCATCGCCGCAGGAAGCAGGGCGCGCACGCGACCGGCCGGCGCACCACTTCGTGCCCCGTCCCGAGCGGGCGGGTCCACTCCGGGCTGGTCGAGCCGAAGACCGCGAGGCAGCGCGTGCCGGCCGCGGCAGCGAGGTGCATCGGTCCGGTGTCGTTCGTGATCAAGAGACTCGCCGACTCTAGGAGCGCCGCGAGCACGCCGATCCGCGTCGATCCGGAAAGGTCGACGACTCCCGGCGCCCGCTCGCGGACGCGCTCGACCGCCTGGCGATCCGCCGCCGAGCCGATCACGGCGACGTCGTGCCCTTCGGCGAGCAGGGCGGCCCCCGTCTCCCCGAAGCGTTCCGCCGGCCAGCGCTTCGCCGGCCCGTAGGCCGCACCCGGCTGCAGCACGACCCGCAGCGCAGTGCGGACCGGCCAGCGCTCCCGCGCCTCGCGTGCCCACTCCGGATCGATCGTCACCGCGGGCGCGTCGGCGGGCGCCGGCTCTCCGACGAGTGCGGCGAGCGCGCGATAATTCTCCACTTGATGCCGCCCCCGGCGATACTGCGCGCCCGCCAGCCGTCCGGAGAGCAGCACCCCGCGCCCCGAGGTGGCGAAGCCGAACGCCTTCGCGCCGCCCCGGACCGCGCGCCACGCGCTCCCGAACGACGTCGGCCCGAGCAGGACGAGATCGTAGCCCCCCGTGCGGTAGGCGTCCACCTCGCCTCCCGGCACGAGCTCCCGCGTCTCGTCGACGTACGCCGAGCGCGAGAAGAGGTCGCCGAGTCCGGGCGGGGCGAGCACGGTCACGCGGGCGGCAGGGTCGCGCCGGCGGATCGCGGGGAGCACCACGGTGGCGAGCACCGCGTCCCCGAGCCAGTTGGGCGCGCGGAACGCGAGCGAGCGGCTCACGAGCCGAGCACCGGCGCACGCTCGAGCGACGGCGGCATGTCCCCCGCCCCGGCGAGGTGCGCGGCCCAGGCCAGCGCGCCGTCGCGCACGCGGTCGACGGGCAGCCGGGAGAGATCGCCCTCGGGAGCGCGCAGCACGCGCACCGCCGGAGCGGCCGGGCACCACAGCGCGGGGTCCGTCGGACCGAACAGCGCGAGGACCGGTACGCCCATCGCCGCGGCGAGGTGCATCACGCCCGTGTCGTTCGCCAGGATGAGGTCGGCCGCGCCGAACGCGCCGGCGAGCTCACGAAAGCGCAGCGGGCGGAGACGCGGGAGACTCCGGCCCGCGCCGCGCTCCACAGCCGCCAGCAGCGAGACCTCCGCCGGGCCGGAACAGACGGCCACGCGGTGTCCGGCCGCGGCGAGCGCCGCCGCCACTTCCCCGAACCGCTCGGCCGGCCAGCGGTTCGGCTTCTTCCCCGCGCCGGGATGGATCAGCACGCGGATCGCCCCCGGGCCGAGCACGTCTTCGACCGTGCTTCGCCCGGCCAGCTCCTCGTCCGCCCCCACGAAGATCTCCGGCGCACCGGCGTCGCTCCGTGCGCCGAACGCCGCCACGAGATCCAGGCTTGCCGCGGTCTGGTGCCGCGTCTCGTCGGGCGCGGGCAGGGTCCAGTGATAAACGTCGCGGGCGATGTCTGCGCCGCGGCCGCCCGGACCCGGACGTCCGGCGCGGCGCTGCGCTCCGGAGATCGCCGCGAGCCACGCGCTGGTGTACGAGAAGGACACCGTGCTCAGCACCAGCGC
>JBQTGV010000151.1:0-2244 GCA_052390515.1 Candidatus Eiseniibacteriota bacterium
GGCCTGGGATTGAGCTTCGTTCGAGCCGCGCCTGGCACGACATCCGCTCCCAGCGACCGATCCTGGTCTCGCTAGCGGCCTGGGGGGTAGCGGACAACGAGAGCTACATCCTCCGCGCGGTGATCGATGTTCGGGTTCCAGAAGTCGTTTCCGGTCTCGCCGAGATCCTCCGCCTCCGCGTCCCCTTCGTTTTCCACCACATCAAGCCCGAGCTGTTCACGTTCTGGCAGCTCGGCCTCGACCCCGACTTCCACGCCTTCTCCGACACCTACCTCGCCGCTGCGGCGCTGAACCTGGGACTCCAGCACAAGCGTGCGCGCGCAACGACCGGGCGGTCCGAGGCGGAGCAGATCCACTCGGAGGCAGAACAGGCTGCCGAGAAGAGCCACGGCCTGTCCCTGGTCGGGCAGTGTGCGCGCTACGGCCTCGCGTACCCCTACTCGGAGAGCAAGGAGGAACTGCGCGATCGGTTTCTCCGGTTGAAGGAAGGCGCGCCCCTCGGTCAACGCGAGGTCGAGTACGCGGCAGCGGACGCGGAGTGGACGCTGCGGCTGTACGCCGCACAGCAGCCAGACATCCTTCGGCGAGGCCTGGCCCCACACCTCTACACGGTCGAGTTCCCGTTCGCGTTCGCCAACGCGCGAATGGAATGGCGCGGGGTCCACGTCGAGCCGGAACGGCGCGAGATGTTGCGTCGCGCCGCCCTCAATGCGGCCGACCATGCGGCCAAGGCCCTCGCCAAGTACGGGGTTGATCCGCCGGGGAGCAGGGACGCGTTCCTGCGCCTGATGGCTTCCCTCGGGCACGCCGATCACTTCCGGAGAGGCGGCCAGCCGTGCACGGAGGACGACCTCCTCGAACTGGTGGAGGACCTGCACCCCGCGATTCGCGCGTTCCGAGTACACAGGCGAAATCGGCGCCTCGCCGGCGAGGAGTGGCTGACCGGGTGCATGACTGGCGCCGATGGCCGCATCCATCCCTCCCACCATCAGCTGGGGGCTGCTACGGGGCGGAACACTTGCACGGCCCCGAACCTTGTCGGGATCGGTCGGGTGCTCCGCCCAGTCGTTACCGCACCGCCGGGCAGGGCCCTGATCGAGCTTGACTACTCGCAGATCGAGGTGGGTGTCGCGGCAGCGGAGCATGACGATCCCGATCTGATCGCCGCGTTCAACTCCGGCGACGTGTACTCCGCGATGGCACAGCGGTTCTACGCGTCGGATCTGTCAGAGGGGGAACGCGCGCTGCAGCCAAGAGAGTTCAAGGCCAAGCGTCGAGATCTGCGTGATGCGATGAAGCTGTTCGTGCTCGCAGTGATCTACAACATCCAGGCACCGGCGCTGGCCGTGCGCTTCGGCATCAGCGTCGCCCAGGCCGAGAGGGAGCGCCAGCGCTTCCTGGATCTCTTCCCCACGTTGCAGCGTCGGTTGGAAGAGTCAGTCGCATACGGCGCCGTGCACGGTTACGCGACCTGTGTCTCCGGACTTCGGCGACTCGTCGAGTCGAAGGGCAGGCCAAGCACGTGGACACGCAACTTCCTGCGGAACACACCCATCCAGGGGAGTGCAGCGGTCGTGTTCAAGCGGGCTGTCAACGCTCTCGACCAGGCGTTCAGGGGTACCGGCGTGTGGCTCGTGCTCCCGGTTCACGACGCCATCGTCATCGAGTGCCCCGAGGCCGAAGTTGAGGAAGTGGCTGCGCGCGCTGCGCAGATCATGGAGGATGCGTTGCGCGCCACGTACCCGTCCCTCCAGCCCAGGGTGGAGATCAACAAGTCCCATCCCGAGTGCTGGAACAAGGACGGGCACGCGGACAGCTTGGAGCGGTTCCTCCAGGACCCGACGTTTAGGCTGGACGGGCGCCCACACGCCATCGAGGAGCCCCACCCGCCGGATGACGGCCTGTTCTTGCCGGAATGGGTGACGAACTCTCCATCGGAGGACGCCACCGTGCCCAACCGGCTCACGGTGGATGACCTGCTCGCGGTAGTTGGCGATCGGGGGCGGCAACTCGACCTTCACGCCTGGATCGAGCAGTACGAGGAGCGCGCCGCGATCCAGGACTTCGAGGGTGGGCTTTCTAGAGCCGAAGCCGAGGAACAGGCGCGCGCTTCGACCCTGCGCAGCTTGAGAGAGTTCGCGGGGATCACGGACGCCGATGTGGAGGGAGAGGCGGGTGGCTAGCGCTGTAGTCGTCCTGGACATCCGCTTCGTCTCGGCGAACGCGGTCCTCCGAAGCAAGGGG
>JBQTGV010000152.1:0-18570 GCA_052390515.1 Candidatus Eiseniibacteriota bacterium
GCTGGCGCGCGGCGAAGTCGCGGAGCGGGCGCGACGCTTCGTCGACCTCGTGACGGGGCCGGTCGGAGCGGCCATCCTCGCGAGCCGCGGATTCGAGCCGGTCCAGTGAGCCGGGCCCGTCGGCGCCGCGGGCCGTTGTGGCTCGGCGCCGCCTCGTCGCTCCTCGTCTTCTTCCTGGTCTTCCCGTTCCTCGCCGTGCTGCTCTCGCTCTCGCCGGGCTCCTTCCTCGACCACCTACGCACGCCGATGGCACTTCAAGCGCTGGTGCTCACGATCCAGACCACGCTCGTCGCCACGGCGCTCAGCATTCTCGGCGGCGTGCCGCTCGCCTACCTGCTCGCGCGTCATCGCTTCCGCGGCCGCGAGTTGCTCGACACGCTGATCGACCTGCCCATCACCGTGCCGCCGGTAGTCGGGGGCGTGGCGCTGCTGCTCGCGTTCGGCCGCCGCGGACTCATCGGCCGGAGCTTCGAGGCGATGGGCCTGGTCATTCCGTTCTCGACGCTCGCGGTGGTCCTGGCCCAGGTCTTCATCGCCAGCCCTTTCTTCGTGAAGGCGGCGCGGGCCGGCTTCGAGGCCGTGCCCACGCGCTTCGAGGCGGCGGCGCGTACGCTCGGCGCCGGTCCCTGGCGCGTGTTCTGGACCGTCACGCTGCCGCTCGCGCGCCCGTCCCTGCTGGCCGGCGCCGTCCTCTGCTGGGCGCGCGCCCTCTCCGAGTTCGGCGCGACGATGATGTTCGCGGGCAACTTCCCGGGACGGACGCAGACCCTGGCGCTCGCGGTGATGTCTGCGATGGAGAGCGACCTGGCCACCGCGCTGGCTGTCTCGTCGCTGTCCCTCGGGCTCGGGCTCGTTGCGCTGGTCCTGGCTAAGAGCTGGGCGCGGCGCGTGCCCGTCATCTGAGCCCGCGTGAGACCCGCGCTCGAGGCGCACGTCGCCGTCACCCTGGGGTCGTTCACCCTGGACGCGTCGCTCGCCGTGCAGCGGGGCGAAGTGCTCGTGCTGCTAGGACCCAACGGCTCGGGAAAGACGACCTGCCTCGATCTGCTCGCCGGGCTGCGCGCCCCGGACCGCGGCCGCGTGACGCTGGACGGCACGGTGTTGTGCGACACCGAGCGGGGCATCGACCTCGCGCCCGAGGAGCGCCGCGTGGGCCTCGTCTTCCAGGACTTCGCCCTGTTCCCGCATCGTACCGTGCGCGGAAACGTGGACTACGGGCCTCGTGCGCGGGGGGAGTCACGGGAAGCGGCGACGCGGACCGCGGCGGAGTGGCTCACGCGCCTGGACCTTCACGCGATGGCCGACCGCCCCGTTGGGGAGCTCTCCGGCGGACAGAAGCAGCGCGTGGCTATCGCGCGGGCCCTGGCCTCCGGCGCACGCGTCCTGCTTCTCGACGAGCCGTTCGCCTCGCTCGACGCGACGATGCGCGCCGGCGTCCGCGCCGAGCTGCGCGTCTTCCTCCGCTCCGTCGGATGCCCCGCGGTCCTCGTCACCCACGATCCGCTGGACGCGTTCGTCATGGCGGACCGCGTCGCCGTGCTGGAGGGCGGGCGCGTGGTGCAGGCCGGAACGGGGGAGGAGCTGTTGGCGCACCCACGCACGCCGTTCGTGGCGGAGCTCGTCGGGCTGAACTTCTACCAGGCGGAGCTGGCCCCAGGCAGCGGCCTCAAGGAAGCGCGGGTGGGCGGGGCCACGTTCCACGTCCTGGCCGACGCGCTGGAGGGCGCGGTGCACCTGGCCTTCGCCCCGTCCGACGTGGCGCTCTTCCTGGAGTCGTCCGGCGGGTCGTTCCAGAACACCTTCGAGGCGCGCGTCCGCGAGACGCGGAGCCTCCCCGACCGCGTGCGCGTCATCCTCGACGCCGGCATCGTCATCGCCGCCGACGTCACCCGCGAGGCGAGCCGGCGCCTGGACCTCGCGCCAGGGTCGGTGCTGCGCGCGATGATCAAGGCCACCTCCATCCGCGTGTATCCCTAGGAGACGTCGTGAACGGAGGCGGGACGTCGACTACGACGCTCTCCGACCGAGATGCTGACGACCGCAAGGACGTGCTCGTCCGCGACGGAGAGCAGCGCACGGTGGGCGTGGTGCTCTCCCGCGCGTGGGGGGAGACGACCACCCTCACACTGCTTTGGGAGCACGTGAAGGCCGACGTGTACGCGAAGGCATCGGGAACTACCCGCGAGACCACCGCGAACCCGGTGACGTTCCAAATCCAGTACGGGTTCTGAGGCTAGCTCTCCGCCGGGCTCGACTCGCGCTCGGCATCGTCGGCCGCCGTGCGCCCGCGTGCCTCCCGCACGAGATGCAGCGCCCCGCCGGCGACGCCCTGCGCCACGGCGATGGCGTACGACGCGAGCGACACCGCGAGCGCGGCGGAAGGGCTCATCCCGGCGCGCGTCATGAACCACACGAAGGCGCTCTCGCGCACACCGAGACCGTTGATGCCGATGGGCAGCATCATGACGCAGAAGACGAGCGGCACGACGACCAGGAAGGACGCGAACGAGACGCTCTCGCCGAACGCGAACTGGATGAGCCAGAAGTGCACGATCAGCAGGAACTGGAAGACGATGGACAGGACGAAGTTGGCGAAGAGCGCGGGCCGCGCCTTGGAGAACTGCTCGAACGCGTCGATCATCTTCGCCACGGTCTCGCGCACGAAGGCGATGGGCAGGCGCGGCACCACGGGGCGGAGCCGCCCGCGGACGCGACGGCTTATGGCGAAGTAGATGCCGGCGATGGAGACGAGGAGGGCGCCGCCGAGCAGCCAGGGCACGCGCGGGTCCAGCTCGCTGGCGTGACCGGTGAGCGCGGCCAGGCCGCCGAGGGTGAGCGTGGCGAAGAGTCCGATCATGCGCTCCACGAGCACGACGGTCAGGTGCTCCGTGAGCGTCCCGCCGGCCTTCTTCTTCGTGCTGGCGGCGCGCACCACGTCGCCGCCGATGGTGGAGGGCAGGAAGTTGTTGAAGAAGAGACCGACCATGTACGAGCCGAAGAGGAAGGGGACGCCGGCGCGGCGCCCCTGGCTCTTGAGCAGGATCTGCCACCGCCACGCGCCGAACACGTTGCCCAGAGAGTTCACGGCGAGCGCCGCGACGAGCCACTCGACGCGCGCCGAGGAGAACCTGCTCACGAGATGGCGGATGTCCGCTTGGCGGAGCACCCAGTAGAGGAGCCCGGCGCTCACCAGGATCCGGAGCACCCGGACAACGTGCTTGTTCAAC
The DNA here is from genome assembly GCA_052390515.1 of Candidatus Eiseniibacteriota bacterium. GTDB lineage: Bacteria > ARS69 > ARS69 > ARS69 > ARS69 > JBQTGV01. The sequence continues at coordinate 3,228 of JBQTGV010000152.1, forward strand.
TCCGCCTCGTCGGAAGGTTCGGGGGGCGGCCGGCTGCGCCCGACCGTACGGGACGCGGGGCGAAGCGGCAAGGTCCTACTCGCCGGTCCCAGCAGGGAGGCCGGCGACGCGAGCGGTCCTACTCGCCGGTCACCGTGACCAGGATCCGCCGCCGCCCCGGCCTTCGCCGGTGCTCGAACAGGAAGATGCCCTGCCAAGTTCCCAGCGCGAGATCCCCGGACGCGACCGGGATCGTCTCCGACGTGTGGGTCAGCGCCGACCGCACGTGGGACGGCATGTCGTCCGGACCCTCGGCGGTGTGCGTGTAGTGCGGCGCGTTCTCCGGCGCGAGGAGCGCGATGCTCTTCTCCAAGTCCCGCCGCGCGGAGGGGTCTGCGTTCTCCTGGATCACGAGACTCGCGGAGGTGTGGCGCACGAAGACGTGGCAGAGCCCCTGCCGGACGCGGCTCTCCCGCACCAGACGGCGCACCTCGGCGGTGAACTCGTACAGACCCTGGCCGGGCGGCGAAAGCTCGATCTCTCCCTGGAACCACATGATGTGCGCTCCTGGCCGGCCGCGGGTCCGCCGCCGCGCTGCGGGCTCGCTGCCGCCCGCGGGTCCGCCGCCGCCCCCCGATGGTATAATGCCTCGCGCTTTTCCGGAGGAGCCCATGTCGCGGCGAGCCGTCGTCCTGGCCAGCGGGGGCCTCGATTCCAGCACCCTGCTCGCCCAGGTGATCGGGGAGGGGTGGGAGACGTTCGCCCTCACGTTCGACTACGGCCAGCGACACCGTGTGGAGATCGAGCGGGCGGCGGAGATGGCGAGAAGCCTCGGCGCCGCCGAGCACCGCGTCGTCGGGGTGGATCTCGCGTCCTTCGGCGGCTCGGCGCTCACCGGGGAGGCGGCTGTTCCGAAGGGGCGGCCAGACATCGGCGCCGGTATTCCCGTCACGTACGTTCCGGCGCGGAACACCGTGTTCCTGGCGCTGGCCTTGGCGTGGGCGGAGACGCTCTCCGCGCGGGACATCTTCTACGGCGCGAACGCGCTGGACTACTCCGGGTATCCGGACTGCCGGGGGGAGTTCGTGAGCGCGTTCGAGCGGCTGGCCAACGCAGCGACGAAGCAGGGCGTCGAGTCGGCTGAGCCGTGGTACCGCGTGCACGCGCCGTTTCTGGCGATGAGCAAGGGCGAAATCGTGCGGCGCGCGGTCGAGCTGGGCGTGGATCTCTCGCGTACGGTGAGCTGCTACGATCCTTCGCCGGCCGGGACTCCGTGCGGCGCCTGCGACGCCTGTATTCTGCGCGCGAAGGGCTTCGCCGAGGCCGGCGTGGACGATCCGCTCGTGGCGGCGAGGGCGGCGACGGCGAGGACGGTTGCGGCGAGACCGGCGCCGGCGAGGACGACGCGATGAGCACCCTCGTCATCAACGAGATCTTCCATTCCATCCAGGGCGAGTCCACGCACGCCGGGCTGCCCTGCGTTTTCGTGCGGCTCACCGCCTGCGACCTGCGCTGCTCCTGGTGCGACACGGAGTACGCGTTCTACGAGGGGACCAAGCGGGAGGTGGGCGAAATCGCCGGCGAAGTCGAGCGCTACGGCTGCGATCTGGTCGAGATCACCGGCGGGGAGCCGCTGCTGCAGCCCAACGTGCACGACCTCATCGGCGTCCTGCTGGAGCGAGGGAAGACGGTGATGATCGAGACCGGCGGCCACCGGGACATCTCGCCGCTCGACCCGCGCGTGATCCGCATCGTGGACGTGAAGACGCCGTCGTCCGGCGAGAGCCACCGCGTCCGCACGGAGAACTTCGCCCTGCTGCGGCCGGCAGACGAATTGAAGTTCGTCGTGAAGGACCGCGCCGACTTCGACTGGTCGGTGTCCATGATCGAGCGGCACGGTCTCGCGGCGAAGTGCCCGCTGCTGTTCTCGCCGGTGGCGGGCGTGCTGGATCCGGCGGAGCTCGCCGGCTGGCTGCTCGGCGCCGGGCTGCGCGCACGGCTCCAGCTCCAGCTCCACAAGATCCTGTGGCCCGAAGCGGTGCGGGGCGTGTGACGTGAAGGTCGAGCTGGAGAGGACCTTCCGCTTCGAGGCGGCGCATCTCCTGCCGAACGTGCCGGAGGGGCACAAGTGCCGGCGGCTGCACGGGCACTCGTTCGTCGTGGACGTGGCCGTCCGCGGCGACGTGGACGAGGAGGTCGGCTGGTTCGTGGACTACGCGGATCTTGACGCGGCGTTCGCACCGCTCCGCCGCCGGCTCGATCACTATTACCTGAACGAGATCGACGGGCTGGAAAACCCGACGTCGGAGAACCTGGCGCGGTGGCTGTGGGAGCGGCTCGATCCGGAGGTGCCCGGCCTCTGGCGCATCGACGTGCACGAGACCTGCAACTCGCGGTGCGCGTACTACGGCCCGGGCGAGCTGCCCGCCAGGGAGGAGTGAGCGTGGCGGAGCCCCTCGAGACGTTCCCCAATCCAGCGCCGGGCCGGGACTACGAGATCGACATCGAGGCTCCGGAGTGGACCGCGCTCTGCCCCATCACCGGGCAGCCGGACTTCGGCACGATCCGGATCCAGTATGTGCCGGACAAGCTGTGTCTCGAGCTCAAGTCGCTCAAGCTGTACATCGGGTCGTTCCGGAACCGCGGGGTCTTCCACGAGGCGGTGACGAACGAGATCCTGGATCACCTGGTCGCGTCGTGCCGGCCGCGGCGGATGCGCGTCGTGGGGGATTTCCGGGTGCGTGGCGGGATCAAGACGGTGGTGACGGTGGAGTATCCGAAGTCGTAGCTCTCTCCGCGCACCTAGCGGCCGAGGTGCACGACCTTTCGCGTGCCGGAGAAGGTCTCGCCTTTCAGCCGCACCAAGTACATCCCTGCCGGCACCGAAGCCCCGAGGTCGTCTCTTCCGTCCCAGAGCAGCGAGTGCGTGCCGATGTCGAACGGCACCGAGCCGATGCGACGCACCAGCCGCCCTATCACGTCGTAGACCCCCGCGCCGACCGCCTGCGGCTCGGCCAGGGTGAACTGCAGAGCCGTCTCGCCGCGGAAGGGATTGGGACGTGGCTCGCGGAGCTCCGTCGCAGCAAGTGTGCCGGCCGCCGTTGCAGAGATGGGCCCAAAGGGCCTCTCGCCCTGGATGTCGTCGCGGACGATCACCTGATACCAGTAGGTACGCCCAGGGTCCACGTTCCCGTCGACGCAACGGTGGGGTCCGCTGCGCGCCAAGGTCATGCTCGCCACGGTCGAGAACGGTCCGGACGGGCGAGCGGCGCGACGAACGTCGCAGCTGCCGCCCCGAGCGGATGGCGAGAGACTCCACGAGACGGCGAGCCCCTCCGGGCACTTCTCCACGGAGAGTGCCGAGATGGGAACAGCGGACGCAGCCGCCACGGCGCGACAGCCGTTCGCGCCCGTGACGCACGGCACCGAGCCCGCCGAGGAGAATCCTCTCACTTGCGCGTCCCGCTCCTTGAAGTCGTAACAGTCGGCCACGCCGAGCACACCGGATCCGGCCGCCGGCGCCAGGCAGAACTCGCCGCCGTCGTCGATCACAACCCAGTACCCGAGCAGGAACTCGGCCGAGCTTCCGATCGGGCAGTTGGGCACGGCCAGGAGGAGCTTGCGCGGGTCCGCGTAGACGTTGAGCACGCCATTCATGAGGACGAAGCCGAGCGGTTCGAGCGTTCCGGACACGTCGGCTTCAAACGCTGTCACGCCGCGCTCGGCACAGGTCACCCAAAGGTAGAGCTTGCGCGGGCCGCCGGTGGGCGTCCCCACGTTGACGAACGGATCGGTGTCGCTCGCGCTGATCGAGAACTCGTAGCCGGACGGGAGGAAGAGCGCGCTCTCCGTCATCGGCCCACGCATCGTGACCGTGGCCGTCGGCTCGGAACCCGAGTATCCGCCAGTCGTGTCGGCCGCCTCGCCACTCAACTCCCAGCGGACGAGGTCGTTGCGCGGACCGGGCGACGCCGAGATCTCGACTTCCGCGCCGGCCCGCTGCCACGCGCTGGCAGGCGTGACGGAACCGGTCCCACTAGCCTTCACGTCGAGCCAGTAGGACGTGTCGAAGAGCGCGGTCAAGGAACGAAGGTGGTCTCCGGCGACGAACTGGTAGACGCTCCCGGAGGTGCCGTCGCTCCAGCCGGCGAAGTCGAGACGGACGCCGACGCGCGGGTGCTGCTGCGGCTCGACGGAGACTAGATGGACCGAGCCCGGATCCCAATCGAACACGGTCGGCTTGGAGTATCCGATGCCATCGATGCGAACCAGCCCACCGTCCTTGTTCGCCGCCACCACGGCAGCGCCGTGCAGAGGTGACACGACCCCGACGACGGCATGTTGTGACCAGTATCCCGGGCTCCATGCGCGAGACGTGATCAGGATGCGTCCCTGGCGGTCTACCACCAAGCTCCCCGGGGAGTCCCAGGACTCGAGGCCGTAGAAGTCGGCTGACGTGAGCGGGACGCCGTCGGTCGTGAGCACCTCCAAGTGGGGCCAGGAGCTGCCCCCCTCCAACCCGTAGACGACGCCCGAGTCCACCACGAACCTCATCGTCTTCCACCACTGCCCGATCACCCGCTCCGAGACCAGCTGTCCAGCCTCGTCCAGCTCCTTGAGATAGATCATCTCTTCGGCGGCGTGCGGATTGTGGTAGGTGGGCCGGGACTTCGCCTCGAGCAGCACGACGAAGAATCGGCCGCCCGAGTCGACAGCGACGTCAAGGGCGAGAGGAGGCACGAGCCATGGTTTCTCGGCCCGGAAGGGCCAGACAGCCAAGAGCTCGCCCGAGGTCGTGAACTTCCGAAGCTCGCGGTGGCCGAGTACGTACACGAAAAGGTTCTCGAACAGGGCCATCTGCGGCCAGTCCGAGTCGCTGCCGGTGTGCCAGCTCTGGAGGAGCGTGCCGCCCGCGGAGTAACGCTCGATGTCCTTGTTCACCAGCGTGTACACGTTCCCGTCCGAGTCCACCGCCAGATCGGAGGCGCCGTTCGGCAAGTCCCAGAGCGGTACCGAACTCCCGTCCTCCAAGAGCTTGACCAAGTGCCAGCCTGCGTCGGTCCCGAACACCGTGTAGACCTGCCCGTGCGCATCGATCGTGATCGGTCCGGGCCACGAGTCCTCCTCGAAGTACCAGCGGTCGATGACCGTCGGGGGGTCAATCAGATTCGCTGGACACTGGGAGGGCACCACACCCTCACCGAGCAGCACGATCGCAGCGACCCTGATCAGTCCGCGCACTGGCTGCACCTCCGAAGGGACCTGCGTCTCTTGCATCGACGGGGGGGATGCCCGTACTAAGCAGCCGTCGTGCCGAGTCGAGCGGCGGTCAGGTTCCGCAAAGCATCCCGAGGTATCGGCCAAACCTGCCTACGGCTGCAGCTCCACCAGCGTCGCACCCCACCCGGCCCCGGTTTCCGAGTCCAGGCGAAACGCGACGACGTCGCCGCGCCGCGCGAGCACGGCGTGCACGGTTTCCCGCAGCACACCGATGCCCTTTCCGTGAACGATGCGCACGTGAAGGATGCCGCGGCGGCGGCACTCGTCGAGGTAGTCAGCGACGAGCTCGGGCACGTCGCGCGGGGCGAAGAGGTGCAGGTCGAGTGTGCCGTCGATGGGCAGCTCGACGGGATCGGGGTCCGGCGCGTCGTCGTCGGGTTCGTCAACCGCCATGACGGCGGATTATAGCCGCCGGGCGGCGTGCTATGCTCCACGCCTCATGGCGAAGAAGACGCGAAGACGGACGCAGGCGGGTCGAAGCGCGCGCGGATCCTCCCGGCGCCAGCGCATCCACGACGAGGACTCCGGTCCCCGCCGCGAGAAGATCCTGCGTGGCAGCGAGAACGAGGGTGCGCCGCCGCCCGAGGCCTCACGGCGCGAGGAAGAGGGCGACGTCCGCACCGGCCGGGTCGTCGCGTTGCGGGGCCGCGAAGTCGTCGTCGCCCCGGGCGGCGGTGCCGCTCCGGTCGTCTGCCTCCTGCGACGGTCGACGCGCGTCCCGCACCAGCGCTCGACCGTGCTCGCCGTCGGCGACGTCGTCCGCTACCTCGCGGAGGGGGCCGGGCCGCACGTGCTCACCGAAGTGGAACCGCGGCGGACGCGCCTCTCGAGAGCCCGCGGTGCGGGGGAGGAGCAGGTGATCGCCGCCAACGTGGACCTCTGCGTCATCGTCGCTTCCGCGGACCGGCCGCCGTTCAAGCCGCGCCTCGTCGACCGTTTCCTCGTCTCCGCCAAGGAAGGCGGCCTCGAACCGGTGCTCGTCATCAACAAGAGCGATCTCGTTTCGCCCTCCGACTCCGCCGCCATGGTGGCTCCGTACGGCCCGCTCGGCTTTCCGGCGCTCGCCGTCTCGGCCGAGACCGGCGAAGGCCTGGACGCGCTCCGCGGCGTGCTGCGCGGGCGAACGTCGGTGCTCTCGGGCCAGTCCGGCGTAGGCAAGTCTTCGCTGCTGAACCAGCTCGTCCCCGACCTCGACATCCGAACTGCGGACGTCTACGGAGCCCGGGGCAAGGGCCGCCACACGACGTCCTCGTCCACGCTCTACGAGCTCCCGGGTGGGGGCGCGGTCATCGACACCCCCGGCCTTCGCTCCTTCGCCATGCACGCACCTTCCCTCGAGGCGCTGCACGACTTCTTCCCGGAGATCGCTCGGGCGGCCGAAGCCTGCCGGTTCGCCGACTGCCGGCACCGGGGTGACGAGGGCTGTGCGGTCGCGGCCGCGGTCGAGCGCGGGCAAGTGCTGCCCGACCGCCTGGAGAGCTACCTGGCGCTCCGAGCGGACATCGAGAGCCGCTAGGCTGGACCAGGCCCGCCCCGTCTGGTAAACGGGATCCGTGGAGATCCTCGAGACCCGGCTGGACCCGAAATCGGAGGCGTTCCGCGGGAACGCCGCGCACCACCGGGCCCTCGCCGAGGAGCTCGCCGCGAAGCTCGCCGCCGTCCGGGAGGGCGGCGGAGCGGAGAACCGCTCCCGCCACGAGAAGCGCGGCAAGCTCTTCGTCCGCGACCGCATCGACGCCCTCCTCGACGAGGGCAGTGCCTTCCTCGAGCTCTCGCCGCTCGCCGCGCATGGGCTGTACGACGACGCGGCCCCGGCGGCCGGCATCGTCACCGGCATCGGGCGCGTCGCCGGCCGCGAGGTGATGGTCGTCGCCAACGACGCCATGGTGAAGGGCGGCACGTACTTCCCGATCACCGTGAAGAAGCACCTGCGCGCACAGGAGATCGCGCGCGAGAACCGCCTGCCGTGTGTCTACCTCGTGGACTCCGGCGGCGCGTTCCTTCCCATGCAGGACGAGGTCTTCCCGGACCGCGAGCACTTCGGCCGCATCTTCTACAACCAGGCGGTCATGTCGGCGGAGGGGATCCCGCAGGTGGCCGCGGTGCTGGGGTCGTGCACCGCCGGCGGCGCGTACGTCCCGGCCATGAGCGACGAGGCCATCATCGTCAAGGACCAGGGCACGATCTTTCTCGGCGGCCCGCCGCTGGTGAAGGCCGCCACCGGCGAAGAGGTCACCGCGGAAGAACTCGGCGGCGGCGACGTGCACACGCGCATCTCCGGCGTGGCCGATCACCTCGCCGAGAACGACGCGGACGCCATCGACCTCGTGCGCGAGACGCTCGCGCACCTGACCGGCGAGAAGCCGGAGCTCGAGCGGCGGAACGCCGAGCCGCCCGCCCACGACCCCGAGGAGATCCTCGGCGTGCTTCCGGCCGACCTTCGCCGCCCCTACGACGTCCGCGAGGTCCTGGCCCGCGTGCTCGACGGCTCGCGCTTCCACGAGTTCAAGGCGCGCTACGGCACGACGCTCGTGACCGGTTTCGGACACGTCCACGGGTACCCCGTCGCCGTGCTCGGCAACAACGGCGTGCTCTTCTCCGAGAGCGCGCTCAAGGGAACGCACTTCATCGAGCTGGCCACGCAGCGACGCATTCCGCTGCTCTTCCTGCAGAACATCACCGGCTTCATGGTGGGGAAGGATGCGGAGCACGGCGGCATCGCCAAGGACGGGGCGAAGATGGTGCACGCCGTGGCCAACGCGCGTGTGCCCAAGATCACCGTCATCGTCGGCGGCAGCTACGGCGCCGGCAACTACGGCATGTGCGGGCGCGCCTATGGCCCTCGCTTCCTCTTCATGTGGCCGAACGCCCGCATCAGTGTGATGGGCGGCGAGCAGGCCGCGAACGTCCTGCGCGCGGTGAAGGTCGAGCAGCTCGCGGCGAAGGGCGGGGCGATGTCCGACGCAGAGCAGCGCGAGTTCATGCGCCCCATCCTCGAGAAGTACGAGCGCGAGGGAAGCCCCTACTACTCGACGGCGCGCCTCTGGGACGACGGCGTGATCGACCCGCGGCGCACCCGCGACGTGCTCGGCCTGGCGCTGTCGGCGGCCGTGAACGCGCCGATCCGGCACACCACGTACGGGGTCTACCGGATGTGAGCGCCCTCGTGCGCGTCGTGCGGGAGGGCGATGTGCTGCGCGTGACGCTCGACCGCCCGGACGTGCGCAACGCGCTCTCCTCGGCGCTGCTCGACGAGCTGCGCCGCGCGTTCACCGACGCCGCGAAGGACGCGACGATCCGGCTGGCCGTCCTTGCCGGCGAGGGCAGGGACTTCTGCGCCGGCGCCGACCTCGCCGACATGAAGCGGGCCGGCGCGGCCTCGCCCGAGGAGAACCGGGCCGACGCGGCGCGCCTGGCCGCCGCCTTCCGCGCCGTGCACGCCTTCCCGCGGCCGGTCGTCGCGCGGGTGCAAGGCAACGTGCTCGGCGGCGGCAACGGCCTCGTCGCCGCCTGCGACATCGCCCTCTGCGCCACGGACGCGCGCTTCGCCTTCAGCGAGGTCCGCCTCGGAATCCTGCCGGCGGTCATCAGCCCGTACGTCCTCCGCCGCATCGGCGACCCCTGGACGCGCCGTCTCTTTCTGACGGGCGAGCGCTTCGGCGCCGACCTCGCGCTGCGCATCGGCCTCGTCAGCGAGGTTGCTCCGGAGGCCGAGCTGGACGCCGCCGTCGCGCACATCGCGGACGCCCTGCGGCTCGGCAGCCCGGACGCGCAGCGTCGCGTGAAGCATCTGCTGGACGCCGTGTCCACCGGCGACCTGGACGCGGCCTCCGCGGTGACGCCGGACTTCATCGCCGAAGCGCGCGCGTCGGCCGAGGGGCAGGAGGGGCTTCGCGCCTTCTTCGAGAAGCGGCCGCCTTCGTGGGCTCCGAAGGACGCGTCGTGAAGAAGGTGCTGGTGGCCAACCGCGGCGAGATCGCCTGCCGGGTGCTGGCCGCGCTGCGGGAGGAAGGGATCCGCTCGGTCGCGGTGCACAGCGACGTCGATGCCGGCGCGCTGCACGTCCGCCGGGCCGACGAGGCATTGGCGATCGGGCCGGCGCCGGCGGCAGAGTCGTACCTGAGCATCGAGCGCATCGTGAGCGCGGCCCGGCACGCCGGTGCCGACGCCGTGCATCCCGGCTACGGCTTCCTCGCCGAGAACGCGGACTTCGCGCGGGCCGTCGAGGACGCCGGCCTCGTCTTCATCGGACCGCGGCCGGAGACGATCCGGCTGCTCGGCGACAAGCGCCGCGCCCGCGAGGTGGCGCGCTCGGCGAAAGTGCCGGTCGTGCCCGGCTGGGAAGGCGACGCTTCCGACCGGGGCGGGGCGGCGCGAGCCGCCGAGGCGATGGGCTGGCCGGTGCTGGTCAAGGCCGCGCTCGGCGGCGGCGGCAAGGGGATGCAACGCGTCTCCCGCCGCGAGGAACTGGATGCGGCACTCGACGCCGCCCAGCGTGTCGCGCGCGCGTCGTTCGGATCGGCCGAGGTGTATCTGGAGAAGGCGATCGTCGAGCCGCGCCACGTCGAGGTGCAGATCCTCGGCGACGGCGAGGGCACGGTGGTGCACTTGTTCGAGCGTGAGTGCTCGCTGCAGCGGCGCCACCAGAAGATCATCGAGGAGTCGCCGTCGCCGGCGCTCTCGGCGAAGGCGCGCAAGGCTCTCGTCAAGGCGGCCGTGGCCATCGGCGAGGCCGTGGGCTACCGCTCCGCCGGCACCTGCGAGTTCCTGCTCGACCAGAGCGGGGACTTCTGGTTCCTCGAAGTGAACGCGCGCATCCAGGTGGAGCATCCCGTCACCGAGCTGGTCACCGGTAAGGACCTGGTGCGCGCGCAGCTGCATGTAGCCCGAGGCGAGGGCATCGGCTTCGAACAGGAAGACGTGCAGCCGAGGGGCGCGGCCGTCGAGGCGCGCGTCTACGCGGAGGACGCGGACCACGGCTTCCTGCCGCAAGCCGGCCGGCTGCTGCGGGTCGAGCTGCCGGGGGGTCCCTGGATCCGCGTGGACGCCGGCGTCGCGGGGGGAGACGCCGTGACCGTGCACTACGACCCCATGATCGCCAAGGTGATCGCGCACGGACCGGACCGCGCGTCGGCCTGGCGGAGGCTCGCGCGGGCGCTGGACGCCGCGGTCGTGCACGGTCCGGTCTCGAACCTCGACTTCCTGCGCTGGCTCGTGCGGCGGGAGGACGTGCTGGCCGGCGAGTTCAGCACTGAGTCGATCGAGACGGTGATGCTGCCGGAGAGGGCGAAGCGCGCCGCGAGCCACGATCTCCTCGCCGTCGCCGCGGCTCTGGCGGAGCGCTTCGACCTGGCGGCGGACGGCGCCGGACCTTCAGCCGCCGGCGGCTCCGGCAGCGGAGCATCGCTTCGCCGCGCGCCCGGGCCGTTCGAGTCGCTCGCCGGGTGGCGCCACCCCGGCCTTCGCGGGGGCAACGCATGAAGGTCGTCCTACGTCTCGGTGCCGACGTCCACGAGGTGGAGATCGACGACGCAGCTTCGCCCCTCGAGGCGCGGATCACCGCGGGCGCGCTGTCCGGCGAGTTCCGCGTCACGCCGCTCGGGCCTGGACGCTTCCGCATGAGCAGCGGAGCGCGCACGTGGCTTGCTTGCGTGGACCGCGAGGGCGCGCTGCGTCACGTCACCGTGGAGGGGGAGGGGGAGGCGCGCTTCGAGCGCGAGACGAAGGGACGGCGTGCCGCGCGGGACGCCCACCCCGGCGATCTGTCCTCGCCGATGCCGGGTACCGTGGTGAAGGTGCTGGCCAAGGTCGGCGACATCGTCGCCCGCGGGCAGAACCTCCTCGTCGTCGAGGCGATGAAGATGGAGATCCAGGTGTCGGCGCCGGCGGCCGGGTGGGTGCGCGCCATCCACGCCGCGGAGGGCGACCCCTGCGACGCCGGCCAGATCCTCGCCGAGGTGGAGCCTGCCGAGGAGACGACGTGACCGCGTTGCCGGAGCGCGTTCGCATCGTCGAGGTGGGTCCGCGGGACGGCCTGCAGAACGAGGCTCGCCCGGTTCCGACCGCCGCGAAGATCGAGCTCGTCGAGGATCTCGTCGATGCCGGGCTCCTCGACGTGGAGGTCACGAGCTTCGTCCGTGGGGACCGCGTGCCGCAGCTCGCCGACGCGGACCAGGTCTTCGCCGGCATCGAGCGGAGGCGGCGCGTCAGCTACTGGGCGCTCGTACCCAACGCACGGGGACTCGCGCGGGCGCGGGCGGCCGCCGTCACGCACGTCGCCGTTTTCACCGCCGCGACCGACGGCTTCAACCGCGCGAACGTGAATGCGACGGTCGCGGAGTCGCTGGCGCAGCTCTCGCCGGTGGTGGCCGAGGCCAAGGCGGCAGGCCTCGGCGTGCGCGGCTACGTGTCCACCGCGTTCGGCTGCCCGTACGAGGGTGACGTGGATCCGGTGAACCCGGCGCGCGTCGCCCGCGCCCTGCTCGATGCCGGCTGCGACGAGATCTCCCTCGGCGACACGATCGGCGTGGCCGTTCCGCCCGACGTTCGCCGCGTGCTGGATGCGTGCGAATCGGCCGGCGTCCCGCGGGAGCGGCTCGCCCTGCACCTGCACGACACGTTCGGCACTGCCCTGGCGAACGTCTGGGCGGGGCTGCTGGAGGGCGTCTGCATCTTCGATTCCTCAGCCGGCGGCCTCGGGGGCTGTCCCTTCGCGCCGGGGGCGGCCGGCAATCTCGCCACCGAGGATCTGGTCTACCTGCTCGATGGGCTCGGCATAGACAGCGGGGTTTCCCTGCCGCGCGTCGCCGAGGCGTCCGGGCGGATCGCGGCGAAGCTCGCGAAGGCGCTACCCTCCAGGGCGCGGGCGGCCTGGGCGGCGAGAGGCGGGGGGGCCGCGGGTCCCGAAAGTGGTACCATGGGTGCATGATCCCCCGTGGTTTCCGCATCCCGGCCTTCGCACTCGCCCTGAGCGCCGTGAGCGCGTTGACGCCGCGTCCCGCCGACGCCCTGCGCTTCATGACGTACAACCTGCTGAACTACAGCGGCGGCCGCGAGGTGGAGTTCCGCACGGTCCTGATGCAGACCCAGCCGGATGTGCTGGTGGTGGAGGAGATCCTCTCCCAGACCGGCGTCGACAACTTCCTGAACAACGTGCTGAACGTCGTCAACCCCGGCGAGTGGGCGGCGGGAACGTTCGTGAACGGTCCGGACACCGACAACGGGTTCTTCTATCGTCCGGCGAAGGTGACGTACCTCTCGCACTTCGTGATCTCGACGTCCCTGCGGGACATCAGCGAGTGGACGTTCCGGCCGTCGACGCACTCGTCGTCGTCGGCGAACATGCGCGCCTACGTCGTGCATCTGAAGGCCAGCCAGGGCAGCTCGGAGGAGGCGCAGAGACTCGCCGAGGTCACCGCCATGCGCGCGCGCATGGAGACGTTCCCGGCGGGGCAGAACTACACGGTGACCGGGGACTTCAACATCTACACGAACACGGAGTCGCCGTACCAGTACATGATCAACCCCGCGAACGGCACGGCGGGCGTCGTGGTGGATCCGATCGCGCGCGAGGGCAACTGGCACGATAACCCGGCCTTCGCCGACATCCACTCCCAATCGCCCCGGACTCTCTCTTTCGGGGGCGGCGCGACCGGAGGTATGGACGACCGCTTCGACATGATCCTCGTCGGACCGGCACTGCTGGACGGAGAGGGGCTCGACGCGCTGCCGGCGACGTATCGCGCGTTTGCTCAGGACGGGCAGCATTTCAACGGAGCGATCAACGTCGCTCCGTTCGACTCGGTGGACGCCGCCACGGCGCAGGCGCTGCACGACGCGAGCGACCATCTGCCGGTGTTCGTGGACCTGCAGGGTTACGCCGTCCTGGTGGTCGACGCCTCGCTGGCTCTCGGCTCGGCCATCGTCGGCGGGAGCGCTTCGGCGAATCTCACCGTCTCGAACGGCGCGGTGCTGCCGGCGGACGACCTGGACTACACGCTGACCGCACCGGCGGGATTCAGCGCACCGGCGGGCTCCTTCGCGCGGACGGCGGGCGGGGGTGCGGCGCTGCACGTCATCGCCCTCGACACGGCCGGGCCCGGGGCGAAGTCCGGGAGTCTCACGGTTTCCTCCGACGACCCGGACGCGCTCACCGAGCTCGTGCCGTTGACCGGCACGGTGCTCTCGCACGCGGAGGCCAGCGTCGACGGGATCACGCTGCTCCACTCCGGGCTGCTGGATCTCGGCACCGTCGCGGCGGGAGACACGGCGAACGGCGCCGCGGCCGCCCACAACTTCGCCTGGACGGCGCTGCAGGCGCTGCTCGACGTGCACGCGTTCACGCTCTCGGGGGATCCGCGCTTCTTCCTGGACGGAGGCTTCGCTCCGGCAGCGGTCGGTGCGGCGCCCGCCTCCTTCGCGGTCGGCTTCGACGCGGTGGGCGCCGCGACCGGAGCCTACGCCGGCACGCTCACCCTGCACACGCGGGACCAGCAGGATCTGTCCGGTGCCGTCGACCTCGCCGACCTGGTCTGGAGCCTGTCCGCCACGGTGAGCGACGCGGTCGCCGCCGCCTCCGTGTCGGCGCTGCCCGACCGCGACGGCTTCGTCGCGGTACGTCCGAACCCCTTCGACCCGTTCACCGAGATCTCGTTCGGTCTTCGACGGCCGGGCGGCGTGGAGCTGACAGTCTACTCGGTGACGGGTCGCGCGGTGGCGAAGCTCTCGTCCGGCGGCCGTGCCGCCGGCGTGCACATCGTGCGCTGGGACGGGCGTGACTCGTCGGGCAGCGCGGTTTCGCCGGGGATCTACTTCGCCAGGCTCGTCACCGGCGAGGTGGTGGAGACGCGGAAGTTGGTCAAGGCTCGCTGAAGCCGGGCAACGCCGCAGTCCGGTGGCCGCTACGCGGTTCCCTTGACTTCCGCCTTGCACGAAGCGCAGGCTGGATACGTCGGCGCGTCGCGGGCGAGGAGCTCTGCGCTCCGTCCGGGAGTTCCCCCCTCGGACTCGACTGCGGCGCGTGGGTAGCTGGCGCCGCCCACTTGCCCGGGGCGCGGCGTCGTCGGTCGGTGCGTGTCTGGAGGGGGGAACGAACGATGCTCACTCACTCACTCACTCACTCACTCACTCACTCACTCATAGCCATGGTCTCGAGACCTGTCGCGCGGCGACGCGTCGCCGTTGGGCTGCCTCGCTCGCCGTTGCGCTGGCAGCCGTCATCACGGGGACATCTCCCGCCAGATCGCAGGAGAGCGCCACGTGCGCCCACGCGGCAGGAGTGCCGTTCCCCGAGGAGTTTGCCCCGCTACCGGTCGCGGGAGAGGTGCGGGCGCTCTTCATCCTCGTGAGCTTTCCGGATGAGCCAACTTCCGGCGGCTGCGTCCCGGACCCCTGGCCTCACGATCCAGATCCCGGGACCGCCGTTCCGGCGTGGGCACCGCTGCTGCTGGAGGAGACGGTCCCACCTCAAGCAGGCTCCGGGTCGCTCACGAACTTCTTCTGGCTCATGTCGGCCGGTCAACACGCCCTGACCGGGAAGACGTACTCGAAGGTCGTGACTCTCACCGCGGGCATGAGCTACTACCTCACCGACCCGGATGGCAGCGGCCCCCTGCAACCACCCTCGCTGGCGGCTGCGACCCGAGACGCGATCCTAGCGGTGGACTCGGATCCGGAGATCGATTTCTCCGACTTCGATGCGTACCCGCTGCCGAGCGGCGATGGCGTCGTCGATTTCGTGTTCGTGTACTACCGGCAGAAGCACTCGGGGACTCCCTTAGGCTCCCTGACGGTCTACGGAGGCCTCGGACTTCTGAGCTTGACGTCGCCGGTCACCGTGGATAGCGGGCCGGATCAACGGACGGTCGTCAGCTCCAACGGTGTGGAGCTCTTCCCCGACAACGTTCTGAGAGGGCCCGCCGCGTGCCGCGGGACCGCCCTCCATGAGTACGGTCATCACCTAGTGTCCTGTTTGGTTAGTTAGCAGCATAAGATTTGGCGATCCGTCGGAGGATGTCATCGGCACTCTTGGTCCAAGCGAAGGGCTTGGGATCCGCGTTCGTCAGCTCGAGGTACGCTTTGATTG
>JBQTGV010000153.1:0-19717 GCA_052390515.1 Candidatus Eiseniibacteriota bacterium
AGAATTTCGGTGACGACGCCCGCACCGACGGTGCGGCCGCCTTCGCGGATGGCGAAGCGAAGTTCCTTCTCCATCGCGATCGGCTGTACCAGCGTCACTTCCATGGTCACGTTGTCACCCGGCATCACCATCTCCACACCCGACGGAAGCACCACGCTCCCGGTCACGTCCGTCGTGCGGAAGTAGAACTGAGGACGATAGTTGTTGAAGAACGGAGTGTGGCGGCCGCCCTCGTCCTTGGTCAGCACGTACACCTCGCCCTTGAACTTCGTGTGGGGCTTCACGCTACCAGGAGCCGCCAGCACCATCCCCCGCTCCAGCTCCTCCTTCTCCACCCCTCGAAGCAGCAACCCCACGTTGTCCCCCGCCTCGCCCTGATCCAGAAGCTTGCGGAACATCTCCACGCCCGTCACCACCGTGTCCCGCGTCTCCTTCAGACCCACCCGCTCCACCTTGTCCCCCACCTTCACGATCCCTCGCTCGATCCGACCCGTGCCCACCGTCCCACGGCCCGTGATCGAGAACACGTCCTCCACCGGCATCAGGAACGGCTTGTCCTTCGGGCGATCCGGCATCGGAACGTACTCGTCCAGTGCCTTCATCAAATCCAGCACGCACTGCGCAGCTCCAGCATCCTTCGGGCTCTCGCCAGCCTTCAGCGCCGAACCACGAACCACCGGAATCTCGTCCCCGGGAAACTCGTACTTCGACAAAAGCTCCCGAACCTCCAGCTCCACCAGGTCCAAAAGCTCCGGATCGTCCACCATGTCCACCTTGTTCATGAACACCACGATGCACGGAACCCCCACCTGACGGGCCAGAAGAATGTGCTCCCGTGTCTGAGGCATCGGTCCGTCCGCCGCGCTCACCACCAGAATCGCTCCGTCCATCTGCGCTGCGCCCGTGATCATGTTCTTCACATAGTCCGCGTGACCCGGACAGTCCACGTGAGCGTAGTGACGCTTGTCCGACTGGTACTCCACGTGGGCCGTCGCGATGGTGATACCCCGCTCACGCTCCTCTGGCGCCTTGTCGATCGATGCAAAGTCCACGTAATCCGCCAAACCACGATGCGACAAAACGTTCGTGATCGCCGACGTCAACGTCGTCTTCCCGTGATCCACGTGACCGATCGTACCCACGTTCACGTGTGGCTTCGTACGCTTGAACTTCTCCTTCGCCATGATCTTCCCTTCTCGATCGAAGCGTCCGGCAGGCGGACGATGTCGTGATCTCTCGGAGTCGTGCGGGACCTCACGCCCGCGAGAATGGAGGCCACGAGCGGAATCGAACCGCTGACCTATTGCTTACCATGCAATTGCTCTACCGACTGAGCTACGTGGCCGCTACCCGGGCCGCCCTCCGGCGTCCCCCGGACGGCCTCCCGCGAAGCCATCCGGTTCCTTGTCTGGAGCGGGAAACGGGATTCGAACCCGCGACCCTCAGCTTGGAAGGCTGATGCTCTAGCCAACTGAGCTATTCCCGCTCGAGCCTCTTCCTTCCCGCCCGCGAGCGCCGCTCTCCCCGACGCCCGGAACCCGCTCGCCCTGCCCTTCGGCCACCGGATGGTGGCGGGGGAAGGATTCGAACCTTCGAAGGCGTACGCCAACAGATTTACAGTCTGCCCCCTTTGACCACTCGGGAACCCCGCCAGACCAACGTCCGCCGGTGTCCTCGCAACGCGAGACGCCGACGGTCGTTCGCCCATACCGACACCTCAGGCGAGCTGGCGAAGGGACTTGAACCCCTACCCGCCTCATTACAAGTGAGGTGCTCTACCATTTGAGCTACGCCAGCATTCCGCACGGCGTGAACCGTGCAATCTACGCGACCGCCAAAGCAAGTGTCAAGCAATCCGATCCGCGGAATCGCCGCGCGCAGCTGCCGAGCGCGACCGGCCATGAGGCCTGCGACCCGTGCCACGATTACCTGGAGGTTCTGGGAATCCCGGTTTTCCATCGACAAGCGGGTCGGAAACTACCGGTGACACGCCAAACTGTCAAGCCTGGCTGGCAGACACTTACTCTAACTTTTTGACGAGCGATCCGTCGGGCCGGTCCTCGACGAGCCATCCGGAGTCCTTCAGGAGGTCCCGCAGGCGATCGGCTTCGCCCCAGGCCTTGCGGCGTCTCGCCTCCTCCCTTTGCCGGACGAGGCCCAGCACCTCCTCGGGGGCGGTCTGCCCCGGTCCGTCCCCGTCCTCGAGCCGGATCCCCAGCAGCCCCGCCTGGGAGCGGAGCTGCTCCCCGGCAGACGTGAGCAACCCCTTGTAAAAGGGCGAAAGCCCCCCCTCTGCCAAGTAGATGTTCGCTTCCCGGACCAGCTCGAACATCTTGCCGATGGCGCCGGCGGCATTGAAGTCGTCGTCCAGGGCCTCGTCGAACTCGCGGGCGGTCCGCTCCATCACCGCGTGGAACTCCGCGTCGCGCCCCTCGAGGTGGTGGAGCGCGGCGGGGCGCGCGGACGACGAGTTGCCGGCGACGACATGCGCGGCGGCATGCAGGAAGTTGCGGAGGCGGTCCAGCTTCGCCACGGCCTCGTCCAGCCGCTCCCGCGCGTACTCGATCGGACTCCGGTAGTGCGTGGACAGCAGGTAGAGGCGGAGCGAAACGGGATCCACCTCGCGGCGGACGTCCACGACGTTGAAGACCACGCCCGTCGACTTGGACATCTTCTGTCCGCCGAGGTTCACCAGCCCGCCCTCCACCCAGTGCCGGCAGAAGCGCTGCTCGGTCGCCGCCTCGGCCTGCGCGATCTCGTTCTCGGGATGCGGGAAGACGAGGTCCCGCCCGCCGCCGTGCAGGTCGAGCGTCGTGCCGAGGTACTTCATCGCCATCGCCGAGCACTCGATGTGCCAGCCGGGGCGCCCCGGTCCCCAGGGGCTCTCCCAAAACGGCTCCCCCGGCTTCGCCTTCTTCCACAGGGCGAAGTCCACGGGATGCCGCTTGTCCTCGTCCACCTCGACGCGCACGCCGGCGCGCAGCTCGTCGACGCGCTTCCCGGAAAGCTTCCCGTAGTCCGGCTTCCTGGTGACGGCGAAGAACACGTCGCCGCCGGACGCGTACGCGAATCCCTTCTCGATGAGCGTGCCGATCAGCGCGAGGATCTCCGGGATGTGCTCGGTGGCGCGCGGATAGATGTCGGCCCGTTCGATGCCCAGCCAGTCCGCGGCCTCGAAGTACGCGGCGATGTTCCGCTCCGCGAAGGTCTTCGCGTCGACGCCGGCCTCGTTCGCCTTGGCGATGATCTTGTCGTCGATGTCGGTGAAGTTCTGCACCAGCGTGACCCGGTAGCCGCGCGCGCGCAGCACGCGGCGCATCAGGTCGGCGGTGACGTATCCGCGCATGTGCCCGATGTGCGGCACCGCCTGCACGGTCATACCGCAGACGTACATGCCGGCGTGGCCGGGCCGCACCGGCTCGAAGGGGACCTTGGTGCGGCGGAGTCCGTCGTAGACGTGCAGGGCCATCGCTCTCTCCGGATGCGCCTACGACCGGCGATGCCGGGAGGCTTCCGCCAGGAACTCCCGCGCCCGGCCGGGATCGACCGGCGCGCGCGCGTCTCCGCCCGCCTTGAGCGCGGAGCCGACGATCATACCATCGGCCGCGCGCCAGAACTCGGCGAGATTCGCGAGCGTCACTCCGGACCCGGCGAGCACAGGGGTCCCCGGCAACGCTTCGCGCACGCGGCGAAGGTCGGCCGGATCCGCCGGCCGCCCCGTGGCGACGCCGGACAAGATGAGCGCGTCGGCCAGCCCTCGTTCCCGCGTCTCCCGGGCCTCGTCCACCAGATCGGCTTCGCCGCCGAGCGGGCGGGCGTGCTTGACCCGCACGTCGGCGAACACCAGCACGTCCGAGCGTAGCTCGCGCCGCAGCAGCAGCGTCTCGCGTGCCTTGCCCTCGATGATGCCTTGGTCGGCGACGACCGCACCGACGTGCACGTTCACGCGCACGAAGTCGCAGCCGGTGACCTGGGCGATGGAGAGCGCCGCCAGTGCGTCGTTCCGCAGTACGTTGACGCCGAGCGGCACGTTGTGGTCCCGGCGAACCTCGCGGCAGACGACGGCCACGGCCGCGACCGTCACGGGAGGCACCCGGTCCTTCGCGAAGGGCGCGTCCCCGAAGTTCTCGACGATGAGCCCGTCGACGCCGGCCCCGGTGAGCGCCTCGGCATCGGACTGCGCTCGGGCGATGGCCTCGTCCAGCGTTCCGCCGGCGGGGCTGCCCGGCAGAGGCGGCAGGTGCAGCATCCCGATCACCGGCTTCACCCCGCCGAACAGATCGGTGAAGCCCCTCACGGGGCGACCACCACCGGACCGCGGTCCCTGCGGGTGCCGCGCTCGATGCCGAGCTCGACGATGCGCTCAACCAGGTCGCCGAAGGAGAGCCCCGCGGCCTTCGCCGCCATGGGAACGAGGGAGAGCGGCGTCATGCCCGGGATCGTGTTCACCTCCAGCACCTGGAACGCGCCGTCCGGAGGCAGGCGGAAGTCGACGCGGGCGAAGCCCTCGCAGCCGAGCACGCGGAACGCGAGCTCCGCGCATCGCCGCACCTCGAGCGCGAGCGGCTCGGGCAGCCGCGCGGGAACCTCGTAACGGCTTCTGCCCTTCGTGTACTTCGCCTCGTACGTGTACAGCCCGCCTTCGGGAATGATCTCCACGACCGGCAGCGCGCGCTCTCCCAGGATCCCCACGGTGAGCTCACGGCCGGGAACGAAGCGCTCCACCATCACCCGCGGGCCGTATCGCGCCGCGGTACGGACCGCCTCGCGCAGGTCATCGCCTTCGCCTACCAGGGAGAGCCCCACCGTCGAACCCTCCGCGTTGGGCTTCACGACCACGGGGTGCCCCAGCCGCGGGTGCACTTGTGCCAGCTCCGCCTCGGGCAGCTCTTCGTTCCGGGGAACGTCGAGCATCAGCCAGTCCGCGGTCGGCACCCCTGACGCGCGGAACACGCGCTTCGCGCGGTCCTTGTCCATGGCCAACGCGGAGCCCAGCACGCCGCTCCCGGTATAGGCGATCCCGGCCAGCTCGAAGAGCGCCTGCACCGTCCCGTCTTCGCCCCAGCCTCCGTGCAGGGCGATGAACACGCAGTCCACGTCGGAGAGCGAGCCGGCGAGCGTGGTGATGCCCTGCGGCCCGGTTGCGGCGAGCGCGCGCGACGTCGACTCGGAGGGCGGGGTCCTGCCGATCGCCGGGCGATCCCCGCGTCCCAGCGCCACCGCACCCCTCGCCGTGTCGAGCAGGGACACCTCGTGTCCGCGCTCGGCCAGCGCCTTGGCCACCTCCGTCCCGGTCACCCGGGACACGTCGCGCTCGTTGCTCTCGCCGCCCATCAGCACCGCGATCCGCCGCTTCATCGGTCCCCCCCCGCGCGGACGCCGAGCTCCGTGGCGTCCGCCGTCACCCCGGCATCTTTCGGAACGACGGGCAGCTTGCCCAGCTCGATCCAGCTCTCCGACAGGAACTCCTCGGCGCCGAGGCTCCGCCAGAACCGGACCGCCTCGACGCTGCGCGCCGCGACGTGCAGCCGCACCACGTCGACGCCCTGCCCGCGTAGCCACAGCGCGATGCGCTCGTAGAGCCTCCGCCCGATGCCTTGCCGCCGCGAGGCGGGCTCGACCATGAGATCGGACACGTAGCCGAAGCGGCGCAGGGCGAAGAGCGTCTCCTGCTTGCGTACCGAGCCCACGCCCAGACCGACGACCGCGCCGTCGCGCTCGGCGACGAACACGGCGGAGTCCAGGTCGCGCATGCGCTCGCGCAGGTAGACGGCGTAGCAGTCGCCGGCGTCCTCGCGGAGGCGGAAGCGCCGGTCCAGCGCCTGCTGCGCGTACATCTCCGTCCGCGCGAGCTCCAGGATCGCCGGTTCGTCGGTCATCTTCGCCGCGCGGATCGTCGCGTCCGTCATGTCGTCTCCGGCAAGGCAGCTTCGCGCGCGAGCAGGGCCACCGCCGTGGCGGAGATGCCCTGCCCGGTCCCCTCGAACCCGAGCCCCTCGGTCGTCGTGAACTTCACCGATACCCTGTCTTCGGCAAGACCCAGCGCCCGGGCGAGGTTCTCGATCATCCGCCGGCGGTACGGCGCGAGCCGCGGCGCCTGCGCGCGGACCGTCGCGTCCACGTTCCGGGGAACGTACCCGACCCCGCGCAGAATCTCCACCGTTCGCGTCAGCAGGTCCGTGCCCGACGCACCCTTCCAGCGCGGATCGGTGTCGGGAAACCAGTCGCCGATGTCCCCGAGCGAGGCGCCGCCGAGGAGCGCATCGCACACCGCATGCGCGAGCACGTCGGCGTCGGACCAGCCCTCGAGCCCGTGGTCGTGGGGCACGTCCACTCCGCCCAGGAAGAGCGGGCGGCCTTCCACCAGGCGATGCACGTCGTAACCGGAGCCGACCCGCGTGTCGGTGAGAACGACCCCGCCGAGCAGGACCTCGGCCAGCAGCAGATCCTCCGGGACGGTCACCTTGAGGTTCGTGCGCTCACCCGGGACCAGCGTCACCGGCGCGCCGGAGCGCTCCACGCACGCCGCCTCGTCGGTCCCGTGGAAGCCGTCGCGGAGCGCGTCGGCGAAGGCCCGGGCCAGTACCTCGCGGCGAAAACCCTGCGGTGTCTGCGCCTCGCGCAGCGTGTCGCGGTCGACCGTGCCGGCCGAGCGCCCGTCCTGCTCCCGCCTGATCGTGCTCACCGGCACGACTCCCGGCACCGCCGCGCCCTCGGCCGCCGCCGCCACGGTCACGCGCGCGATCAGCGCGGCCGACACCAGCGGGCGCGCGCCGTCGTGGACGAGCACGACGTCCGGCTCTTCGGAGAGCGCCGCGAAGCCGTTGCGCGCGGATTCGGTCCGGGTCTCCCCGCCGCGCACGACGGCCCGGAGCTTGCCGACGCGTGCGCGTTCGAGAAGGCCGCGGACCGGGACCTCGAGGTCTTCGCGGGTGACGACGACGATCTCGTGCACCGCCTCGCAGCGATCGAAGGGGCGGACCGAGTGAAGCAGGAGCGGCTCCCCGGCGAGGGGCGCGAGCATCTTCTCCACGCCACCCATGCGCTCGGAGCGACCCGCCGCGACGACTATCACTCCCGTCTTCGCCAACGGTCACTCCTTCGTGCGGGCCAGGTTTTCGAAGCGGGTGTGCGTCTTGTGAAAGAAGAGCTTCACCGTCCCGATCGGTCCGTTGCGTTGCTTGCCGATGATGATCTCCGCCAGTCCCTCGTTGTCCGGCGACGGGTTGAACACCTCGGGCCGGTTGATGAAGATGACCACGTCGGCATCCTGCTCGATCGAGCCCGATTCTCTCAGATCCGACAGCACCGGTCGGCGCGTGCCCTCCTTGGGATCCGTCGGGCGCTTGAGCTGCGAGAGCGCCACCACCGGGATGCGCAGCTCCTTGGCCAGGGCCTTGAGAGAGCGCGAGATGCCGGAGACTTCCTGTTGCCGGTTCTCGGTGCGTCCGTGGCCGCGGATCAGCTGCATGTAGTCGATCACCACGAGAGCGAGCCGGTTCTTCGTCTCCACCATGAGGCGGCGCGCCTTCGCCCGAATCTCCAGCGCGGTCGTTCCCGCGGTGTCGTCGATGTAGAAGTCGGCGTCGCCGAGGCGGCCCGCGGCGGTCGTCAGCCGCGGCCACTCGCTCTCGCGGAGAAAGCCGGTGCGGAGCCTGTTGCTGTCCACGCGCGCCTCGCTCGCCAGCATGCGGTGCACCAGAGACTCCCGAGACATCTCCAGGCTGAACACCGCGACCGGCTGCTTCTCCTCCACGGCCACGTGCTGCGCGACGTTCAGCATGAACGCGGTCTTGCCCATGGAGGGCCGCCCCGCGACGACGACGAACTCCGACGGCTGGAACCCGGAGGTCAGCGTGTCGAGATCCAGGTAGCCGGAGGGCACGCCGGTCACCAGTCTCTTGTTGTGGTAGAGCTCCTCGATCTTCTCGAAGCTGTCGTGCAGCAGATCGCGGATGGCGACGAAGCTCTTGCGCGGACCTTTCTCGACGATCTCGAACATGCGGTGCTCGGAGCGATCCAGGAACTCGGACACGTCGTCCGGTCCGCCGTACGCCTCCTCGGCGATCTCTCGCGCGGCGGTGATCATCTTCCGGAGCACGGATTTCTCGCGGATGATCTTCGCGTGGTACTCCACGTTCGCCGCCGTGACGGTGGAGCCGAGGAGCTCCGCCAGGTACACCTCCCCGCCGACCTTCTCGAGATCACCGGCCCGGCCCAGAGCCTCGGCCAGCGTCACGATGTCCACCGCTTCGCCCTTCTCGAAGAGGCGATAGACGGCGGCGCAGATGGTGCGATGGGCCGGACGGTAGAAGTCGTCCGGCATCAGAACCTGGATGACCGTCGTGATGGCGAGGCTGTCCAGCATCATCGAGGCGAGCACCGCGATCTCCGCCTCCGGCGCCTGCGGCGGCACCATGCCGGACGTGGCGCGCGCCGCAGTGGCGGGGCGAAGACGGTCGGGGGCCTGCATCTCGCTCATGGGTTCCCTCCGGAATCGCCGCGGCTGGCGAGTATGCGGTCGTGCTCGCGGCGGAGCATCTGCACGTCCTCCCAGGTCGGCTTCTTCCACGCGGGATTGCGCAGCAGCGCCGCGGGATGATACGTGGCGACGACCGGGATGCCGCGGTACTCGTGCAGCGCGCCGCGCAGCCGCGTGATTCCCTGCGTGGTGCCGAGCACCGTCTTCGCCGCGATGGATCCGAGCGTACACAGGATCACCGGGCGGATGAGCTCGATCTGCCTGCGCAGGATCGGCTCGCACGCGGCGATCTCGCTCGGCTCGGGATTGCGGTTCCCCGGCGGGCGGCACTTGAGAATGTTCGCGATATACACGTCCTCGCGGCGCCACTGGATCGCCTCGAGGATCTTGTCCAGCAGCTTACCGGCGCGACCCACGAACGGCTCGCCCTGCAGATCTTCGTCCCGCCCCGGGGCTTCGCCCACGAACACGGCGGTGGCGCTCGGATTGCCGACTCCGAACACGAACTTCGTGCGCGATTCGCCGAGCGCGCAGCGCAGGCATCCGGCGTAGGCGTCGTGCAGCTCGCCGAGCGACCCGCACCGCGAGGGATCCCCCTCCCACGAGTGGCGCGGCGCGGGGGCGAAGAGGTCCTCGGCTTCCGCGGCCGACCCGCGCGCCACGACGCCGAGCGGCTGGGGCGCGGCGCCGCGGGACGGCGTGCTCGGCGCGGGAGACGCCGCCGGAGAGGGGCGAAGCGAGTCCGCCCGCGGGCGGCGCGCGTCGGCCGCGGGCATCGGATCCTCGTGCAGGATCTCCTGGATCTCGAGGCTGCCGCGCAGCCGGCGCGCGAGATCAGCGATCTCGCCGGCGAGATTCGTCGCGTGGTCGGCCATCGGTGGCTCCGGGGGACGGGCGGCGAAGGGGCGCGAGACTAGTCCCGGCGGGCCGGCAGGGTCAAGGGGCGGTCAGCCCGCCCGCAACTCCGCCACGCGGTCCAGGATCCGCGCCGCCACCTCGCGCTTGGGCAGCAGCGGCAGCTCCTCCGCCGTGCCGTCCCGCGCGAGAAGCGTCACGCGGTTCGTGTCCACCTCGAAGCCGGCGCCGGGCTCCGTCGCGTCGTTCACGACGACGAGGTCGAGACGCTTCGCCGCCAGCTTCTCGCGCCCATTCGCCACGGCGTTCCCCGTCTCCAGCGCGAAGCCCACGCGGAACGCGTCGCGCGCGGCGTCGGCCAGGAGGGCGATGATATCGTCGGTCGGTTCGAGCTCGATCGTCGGCGGGCCGTCGGACTTCTTTCGCTTCGACGCGTGCGGCGCCTTCGGCCGCCAGTCGGACACCGCGGCCGCCATGAGGATGATGCCCGCGCCCTTCGCCTCGTCGAGCATCGCGTCACGCATGGCAGCGGCCGAGCGCGCCGGAACGACGCGAATACCGACGGGGACGGGCACGCTCATCCCCGCGGCCACGAGCACGACGTCGGCGCCGCGTGCCTTCGCCTCCGCCGCGAGCGCCGCGCCCATCCGACCGGAGGAGCGGTTGGTCAGCACCCGCACCGCGTCGATCGGCTCCTCCGTGCCACCGGCGGAGACGACGACCTTCACGCCGGCCAGCTCGCGGCACGTCTCCAGGATCCTCCAGGCGCGCGCCGCGAGATCCGCGGGCTCGGGAAGCCGGCCGGCGCCTTCGCCCTCGTCCCTCCAGGCCATCTTCCCGCGGTCCGGCTCGAGCACGTGCACGCCGCGCTCGGCGAGCACGCGGACGTTCTGCCGAGTGGCGGGGTGCTCCCACATGCGCGTGTTCATCGCCGGAGCGACCGCCACCGGCTTCGTCGTGGCCAGGATCGAGGAAGTGAGCAGGTTGTCGGCGATCCCGCTCGCGATCTTCGCCATCGTCGTCGCCGAGCACGGCGCGACCAGGATCAGGTCGGCGCACTCCGCAACGGCGAGGTGATAGGGCATGCGCGCCAGCTCGGTGCCGGCAGCCCACGCCGGCAGCGCGGCCGATCCGCGCGCGTCGAAGAGGTCGAGGCCGACGGGGTTGCCGCTCATCGCCTCGAGCGTGGCCGCGCCGAGGAAGCGGCGTGCGGCGTCGGTCATCACGCAAGCCACTTCCGCTCCGCGGTCCCGGAACTCCCGCACCAGATCGGGCGCCTTGAACGCGGCGACCGAGCCGGTCACTCCCAGGAGGATCCGGGGCCCGCGCTCCGCGGTCATGGCTCGCGCGGGGCGTCTCTTTCGGCGAGCTCTTCCTGCTCCTGCGGATCCGTGGGGAAGTCGATCTCGCCGTAGTAGTTCACCGAGCGGATCTCGCCGTCCACCTCGTACTCGACGAGACCGCAGGCCAGCTTCTCCAGCGCCTCGTTGGTCGGCTTGATTTCCGGCTCCTCGTCCTCCACGGGCCGCGGAATGAACGGCACCTCCGGGACCAGCTCCTCCACGTGCTCCAGCGCTTGGTTGATGATGCTGCGGGCCT
Organism: Candidatus Eiseniibacteriota bacterium; assembly: GCA_052390515.1. Classification (GTDB taxonomy): domain Bacteria; phylum ARS69; class ARS69; order ARS69; family ARS69; genus JBQTGV01. The sequence continues at coordinate 10,937 of JBQTGV010000153.1, forward strand.
TGAGCTTGCGCTCGTTGATGCGCCGCGCCTCCTGCGCCACCACGATGACCGACTCGTAGGGGTTCTGCACTTCCTCGAGCATGCGGTCGACGGCGCTGCGGATGCGGCGGTCCACGTCGGGCACGCGATGATGGGGCTTCGGCACGGTCGGTCCGACGCGCTCGGTCAACGCTTCCTTGGGCGTCTCGTCGCTGCCGCCGTTCAGGTCGAGCTCGGTGGGTGTGATCTTGTCGGTCATCTTCGCTCCAGGTTCTCGGCCGTTCCGGCCGGGGTTTCCGTCTCCGAGAGGATCGGTTCCTGCTGCACGAGGCCCGAGGACAGCACACGCGAGGTGCGTGACCGCTCCGCCTCCACGATGGCGCGCACCGCCTGCCTCGTCGCGTCCAGCTCGTGGTTCACGATCAGGTAATCGTAGGCCGGCGCGGTCTTCATTTCGCGCCGGGCCGCCGCCATCCGCCTTTCGATCACTTCGTCCGCGTCGGTGTGCCGGCCGCGCAGTCTCGCCTCGAGCACGGAGAGATCGGGCGGCATCAGGAAGACCAGCACGGCGTCGTCCCGCGTGTGGCGAATCTGCATCGCACCTTGCACGTCGATGTCCAGCACCACGGTCTTTCCCTCGGCGACCTTGCGGTCCAGGAACGCGCGCGGCGTCCCGTAGAGATTGCCGTGCACCAGCGCCCACTCGCAGAACTCGCCGCGGTCCCGGCGGCCGAGGAAGTCCCCCTCGTCCACGAAAAAGTAATCGATGCCCTCCACTTCTTCGCCGCGGCGCGGCCGCGTCGTGCAGGAGACGGAGAGCACGAGACCCGGATCCTCCTTCAGCAGCCAGTCGACCACCGACGTCTTGCCGGCGCCCGACGGGCCGGAGATCACCAGCGGAAACGCGGGACGAGCCGCGACGCGCCTCATTCGACGTTCTGCACCTGCTCGCGGAGGCGCTCGATCTCCTCCTTCGCCTCCACCACGAGGTGCGTCACCTCCGCGGAGACCGACTTCGAGCCGATGGTGTTCGCTTCCCGGTTCATCTCCTGCAGCAGGAAGTCGAGCCGCTTCCCCACCGCGTCGCCGCGCTCCAGGAACGCGAGAAACGCCGCGTCGTGGGCCCGGAAGCGCACGATCTCCTCGCGGATGTCGGCCTTGTCGGAGAGGATGGCCACCTCCGTGGCGAGCCGGTCCGCGTCGGGCGCGGCTCCCTCCGGCACGAGCTGCGCGATCCGCTCGCGGAGCTTCTCCTTCACCCGCTCGGCGCTCCCCGACGCCGCCGCCTCGATCCGGTCCAGCACCGAGTCGAGCCGCCCGACCCGGCCGCGCAGCTCCCGGCCGAGCGCTTCGCCCTCCCGCGCGCGCATCGCGGTCAGTTCCCCGAGCGCGGTCCCGACGGCCGCCGCGAGAACCGACTCGATCCGTTCCGCCGCCATGACCGGCGCTTGGCGCCGGACCACGTCCGGCAGCTGGGCGAAGGTCAGAGGGTCGGACGCCCCCTCCAGCCGGTACCGTTCGCGGAGCGTTTCCAGGATCCGACGGTAGGCATCGGCCAGTCCCTCGTCCAGGGAGAGCCCCGCTTCCTCCCCTTCGAGCGCCACTTCGACGGTGGCTGAGACCCTTCCCCGGGAGATCCGCTCGGCCAGGAGCTCCTTGACGCGACCCTCCAACCCTCCGGGATCCCGCGAGATCCGGATGGACGGGTCGAAGAAGCGGTGGTTGACGGAGCGAAGCTCGACCTTGACGACGATTCCGTCCGCGCGTGCCTCGCCGGCGCCGTATCCGGTCATGCTCCGGACCAAGGGCACTCCTCGGAAGGCTCTTTCGGTGAATCCGGGAGGGTACAGCGGGGCCCTGAGGGGGTCAAGGCCGAGCTGAGGGACAGGCCCCCGCGGGACGCAGGCGGCCGGATTCAAGCGGGTCACTTCACCCGGTGCATCAGCTGGCGCACGGCCCCGAGGTGGTAAGCAAGGTGCGCGATCGCCCCGATGCCCGCCCCCTTCTGGACGAACTGCTCGGGCGAGAGGTCCCCGAGCACGCGGAGCAACTCGGCGCGAGAGGCCTCGAAGTCGCGCTGGATCTTCGCCCACTGCTCGGCCGTGACCGTCTGGGGTTCGAAGCTGCCCGGCCAGTCGCGCGCGCTGTCGTCTCCCAGCATCCACTCGCTCGTCGTGCGCAGATGGAAGTTCATGTGCCGCGCGTGCGCGGCGATGCTCGGGTGCCCGTCGAGGCGCCGCGAGGCCTGCTCGGCGGTGAGCGCCGACAGCGTGTTGCGGATGCCCGAGGTGTGATCCAGGTAGACCGTGCCCTGGCCGGGGAGTCCCCCTTCGAAGGTTTCGCGGAGGAGCTCCGTCACCTGGGCGAGGATCGCGTCCTTCATTTCGTTCCTCCTCTTGCCGGATCGCCGGCTCGTCTCGGGCGATTGCCATGAGTGGCCGCCGGCAGCGGCCGACGCCGCACGGGCAACATGCTAGTCACGGAGCCGCTCGTCCGCCAGCGCGAGCGGTGAAGCCATCGTATACTCCCCGCCCGACGGAGGCCCGGGATGGACCCGACGCACATCGAAGCCGTCCTCCCGGACGTGCGAGCGGCGCTCGCCGGCCGCCGCGCCACGAAGGTCGAGCTGCTCGGCAAGTGGGGCGTCCTGCTCCGCTTCTCCGGCGAGCCGCGCAGCCTCTGGCTCTCCGCGCACCCGCAACTCGCGCGGGTCGGGCTTGTCGGCGCGCCCCCGTCCATCGCCGAGCCGCGCGACGCACCCGACAACGTCGGCGAGCCGCTCGCTGGCGCGGTCCTCCGCGACGTCGAGCAGGAGCCGGGCGGCCGCGTCGTCCGCTTCCGCTTCGAGCGCGATGCCGCGCGACACCGCGCTCCGATCCTCGTCGCCGAGCTGATCCCGCGCTTCGCCAACCTGATCCTGGTCGGCGACGCGGCGAGGATCCTCTGGGCCTGCCGCGAGTTCCGGGGCGAAGGTCGCCCGCGCCAGGTCGCGGCCGGCGAGACGTACATCACGCCGATGGGGTCGCCGGCGTCCTCCTTTGCCACGTCGCCCTGGCGCACCGCCGCCGAGATCGATGCCTGGTACCGCGAGCACGAGGAAACCGAGGCCGCCGCCGACCTCCTCGCCGAGCTGCGCCGCGTGCTGACCAAGCGACGCCGCCGTGCGGCCAAAGCGCTGCAGGAGATCGAGGCGCGTCTCACCGAGGCGGGCCGGGAAGCGGAGCACCGCCGCCACGCCGAGCTCGTCGCCGCGCACGTATCGCGGATCCGCCGGGGCCTCGCCTCCGTCACGCTTCCCGACTTCGACGGCGCGCGCGAGATCACGATCGCGCTCGACCCGAAGCTGGATCCGCAGGCGAACGTGGAAGCGCTCTTCAAGAAGGCGCGACGCGCAGCGCGCGGCCGCGACGAACTCGTCGCGCAAAGGTCCGTCCAGGAGCAGGAGATCGCCGAGGCGGACGGAGGCCTCGCCGCGACCGACCCCGCACCCGCGCCGACCGAGCTTCGCGCGCTCGTCGCGCGCATCGCTCCGTCCCTTCTGGCCGGTGCGCGCGGCGGCAGCGCCGCACCGACCGACGCCGAGCGGGACGCGCGCGTGCCAACGCTTCCCGAGGGCTTCGTCCCGCGCCGCTACGTGCTGCCCGGCGGCTGGGAAGTCTGGGTCGGCAAGAGCGCGAAGCAGAACGACGAGCTGACCCACCGCTGGGCGTCGCCCAAGGACCTGTGGTTCCACGCGCGCGGCGCGCAGGGCAGCCACACCGTGCTTCGCCGGGGATCGGGGAAGGGCGAACCGCCGCGGGAGATCATCGCCGCCGCGGCGGCCATCGCCGCGTGGCACTCGAAGGCGCGCAACTCGAAGCTCGTGCCGGTCGCCTACACCGAGAAGCGCTACGTGCGCAAGCCGCGCAAGTCGCCGGTGGGCACGGCGATGATGATGCGCGAGAAGGTGCTCATGGTGGAGCCGGGAGTGCCGGAGGAGAGCGACGACGCGTAGCGTCGCGTGCGGGGCTGCCGGACGCAGGTTCCGCGCCGTTCGCACGAGCGTCGTCGCGGCGCCCGCGGAGCCAGGACGGCGGAGCGAGCGGAAGCGAGGCGAGCGGCGCGGGTTCTGCCGCCGGGTGGACCGGCGTCAGCGAGACGCGCGGTCTCTTCGGTTCAGAGCTCGCCGCTTCGCCCCGTCAGCTTCACTATCCACTGCTCACCGACGAGCCACCCATCGCCCTCGATCTTCGCCAATCTCGACGCGAGGGGGACGTCGCCGTCCCACACCTTCGTGCCTTCGCTGTCCCACGCCACCACGGAAGTCTGGTTGCCGCACTGGGCGAGCACGAGGAGGCCGCCGCCCGCGAGCAGTGACAGCGAGCGAAACCCGGCCCCGCGCACCGCCGTCTGCGTCCAGAGCAGCTCGCCGGACTCCGCGCTCCACGCCCGCACCTCGAGCACGTTCGCGCGGGTGTGACACGTCGCCACCACGCTGCCGTCGGGAGAGACCGCGGCGGACATCTGGAACCAGAGCTCCTCCTCGTCGGACTGCCGGCGCTCCCACAGGATCCGACCTTGCTCGTCGAGTGCGATGAGCGTCCCGGCGCGCGGCGAATGCACGCCACCGCCGACCGGCGGGCCCGCAGGTCCGGTCCCGCACGCGACGACGATTCCAGGCCCCGTCGCGAGCTGGGGCACGCCGCTCCGCGAGGAAAGCTGGTCCAGCGGCACGGGCCTCTCCCACTCCAGGCGACCGTCCCGGCCCAGGGTGAGCATCTGCTCGTTGTGCAGGAAGAAAGCGCGATGCCCATCGGCGGAGATGGCCGTGAACAGCGGGTACACCGGCAGCTCGCCGAGAACGTCGCCTTCCCGGCCGACGAGCTGGAGCTCCCCTCCCCCGTTCTCGATGATCCGATGGAAGCGGTCCCGGTTCCGCTCGCGGGAGGCGAGCACGAAGAACGAGCCGTCCCGCGCCATCGCGATCAGATCCCCCGGGGCGCTCGCCTCCCACCCGGATCCGGGCAGGCCGCGCCGCTCGAAGTGGAACGTCCTGCCGCCGGCCTCCGGACGGTCCGACCAGACCAGCACCGAGGTCGCGTCATCCGAGGCGACGGCGTCCTCGCCGGGGGCCAGGGAACGCTCCCCCTCGACCTCGCCGTTCCGGTCGAAGAAGACGAGGCGATCGCCCTGCCCGTCCGCGATCCTGCGCCACCGTACCGGGAACTCTGCGTCGTTTCCTGCCATCTCGCGGAACCGATTCTGGTAGCCTTCCGCCTCCGAGTAGCGCCAGACGAGCTGCCATTCCCCGATCGTGCCGGCCCCGTCCTCCGCGGCGGCCTGCCCCGCGGCGAGGAGCAGCCCGGCCAGCGCGATCCCGAAACCGCTTCCCGACATCCTGACCTCCGAGCCTTGCAACCTGCCGCCTCTCCCCTGCCGCTCCGGTATGTCGCCGCGCTGACCGCGGCGCTCCTGCTCGTGTACCAAGCGGGCGTCTATCTCTTCCTGTCGATGCTCGCTCGCCCGCGGACCGGGTTGCTCGTCACCGGCCCCCTGCTCGTGCTGCTGCCGCTCCTCGGGACACTCCGCGCGGCTCGGCTGCCGATCCGGGATTCCCTTCGGTTGCAGCTCGTCCCGAAGCGCGTCACTCTGCTCGCCGTGCTGGGGGTGGTGGCCGCGGCTCCCCCGGTCCTGGCGCTCGTCGCGACGTTCGTACGAACCCCGGATCGGGTCGAGGAGTTCTTCACGACGCTCCTGCGGGCCTCCTCCGGAGTGGACCTCGTCGTGGTGCTGGCGGCGGCCGCGCTCGTACCCGCGGTCACCGAGGAGATCCTCTTTCGCGGGTTCCTGCAGGGGGCGCTGGAGCGAAGCGCGGGGCGCTGGGCGGGGATCGTCGGCACGGCCGTCCTCTTCGGCCTGATCCACGGGTTCTCCCGCGCGCCGGCGGCCACAGCACTCGGCGTGCTGCTCGGATGGGTGGTCGCGCGGTCGGGCAGCATCGTGCCGGCCGTGGCCGCGCACGCGGCGGTGAACGCGATCGCGGTGACGCTGGTGAACTCGCCGGGGTTCGGGACCGGCGCGGGCTGGCCGGAGACGCTCCCGCTCCCCGCGCTGCTCGCCTGGGCCGCGATCAGCATCGCCGCGCTCGCCGCGTTCGCACGCCTCACTCGCGCTTCGCGGAGTCCGGCTTCGCCCTGAAGTGGTCCCAGCCCAGGTCGGGAAGCGGACGTTCGGTGCCGTCCTCGCCGACGAGCCGGAGACTCTCCGCGCCGCGCGTGATCTGCCCGATCGCGGTCACGTCCAGCCGCACCTTGGCGACGGCGTCGAGCAGCAGCTCCACATCCTTCGCCGCGATGGTGAAGAGCAGCTCGAAATCCTCGCCGCCGCCGAGGGCGAGCGACGTGTCCGGCAGTCCGGAGTTCCGCGCGATGCGCCGGGCGGCTCCGTCGACGGGAATGCGTGCCTCCTCGATCCGGCAACCCACCCCGCTCTCCGCGCACAGGCGCCGCAGATCCAGCGCGAGCCCGTCGCTCACGTCGATCATGGCCGTCGGGCGAACCGACTCGATCGTCTCGTGACTCAGCTGCGCGTCCACCGTGCGGCGCTCGAGCGTCGTCAGCACCTTCGCCACGTCGAAGCGTGGACGCGGCGAGCGGTGCGCCGCTTCGGCCACGACGCGCAGGCGCTCGGGCAGCGTCTCGTGGACCTCGCCGGCGAGGAGCAGCCTCCCCGCCTCGCTCCGGCCGAGCTCGCCGCTGACCAGGATGGCATCCCCGGCCTTGGCGCCCGACCGAAGGACAGCGCGGCCGCGCGGAACCGTGCCGACGGCGGTGATGCCCAGCGCGAGCTCGCCCTTCACGGTGTCGCCGCCAGCGATCCCCACGCCGCACGCTCCGGCGATCCGCTCCATGCCCTGGTACACGCCGCGCACGAAGTCCACGGGGAGATCCGGCGGAGCGTGCAGATTCACGAACGCGGCGAGGCCGGTGGCGCCCATGGCGGCGAGGTCGGAGAGGGAACCGGCCATCGCGCGGTGACCGATCTCGTCGGGTGCGAGCAGTGCGCGGGAGAAGTGCACGCCCTCGACCCAGGCGTCGGTGGTGATCACGATCTGGTGCGTCGCGCCGGGAACATCGAGGACCGCGGCGTCGTCACCCGGACCGACGGCGATTCCCGGGGAGGGTGCCGCGGTCCACTCGCGAAGGAGGTCCAGCAACCCGCCTTCGCCGAGGTCGGAAAGCTTCATTCACCTTCTTCTTCCGGCTCGGCGCGCTCCGGGCGCGGCCGCGGAGGATCCTCCTCCAGCTCCCGCCACGCGTAGGGCAGACAGCGGATCATGTCCCCCGCGATCATGCCGCGCCGGCCGAGCTCCGCGCGGCAGATGTCTCCGGCGCGGGAGTGCACCATGGTACCGACGCGGGCCGCCGCGGCCGCCTCGTAGCCCTGCGCGAAGAGCCCGGCGACGAGACCGGCGAGGACGTCGCCGGAACCGGCCGTGGCCATCCCGTCGTTCCCGAGAGAGCACAGGTCGATCGTCCCGTCGGGAGAGGCGACGACGGCCGGCGCGCTCTTGAAGATGATCTCGCAGCCGAAGCGCTCGGCGGCGGTGCGCGCAGCAACGACGCTGTCGGAGACTAGGTCCCGCGGCTTCTTGCCGAGCAGCCGCGCGAGTTCCCCGGGGTGCGGGGTCAGCACGGCCGGCAGCGCCGCGAGACGCGCGGCCGCCGGACCGGTGTAACCGGCCAGCGCGTTCAGACCGTCCGCGTCGAGCACCAGCGGCCGCTCGATCCGCGGCAGCACTTCGCGGACGAACGCCACCGCGGACTCGTGCAGGGACAGCCCGGGACCGAGCAGCACGGAATCCGCCTGATCGAGCTCGCGGCGCACCGCGGCGACCGACTCCGGACCGAACGTGCCGGCGGCGGACTGCGGGACCGGGAACACCATCACCTCGGTCAGCTTCGCCGCGCACACACTCCAGACGCTTTCGGGAACGAAGAGCTTCACCGAGCCGGCGCCCGAGCGCATCGCCGATTCCGCCGCGAGACAGGCGGCACCGGTGAGGCCCGGAGAACCGGCCAGCACGACGACCTGCCCGAACGTCCCCTTGTGTCCGCGAGGATCGCGCAGCGGCATCAGCTGCCGCATCTCGTCCCAGAGCAGGACTCCGGTGGAGACGTCCACGGACTCCTCCGGATACCCGAGATCGACCACGGTGATGTCGCCGCAGTGATCCCGGCCCGGGAGAGAGTACATGCCGCGCTTGGGGAACCCGAACGTGATGGTCATGCCGGCGCGCACGCAGTCCGGGTCCACCGCGCCGGAGTCGGCGTTCATGCCGGTGGGCACGTCGAGGGCGAAGACCCGAGCGCCCGACCCGTTCAGCATCCGCGCGAGCTCGCGGACGGGCTTGCGCAGCTTGCCCTTGGAGCCGGTGCCGAGGAGAGCGTCGACCGCGCACTTCGCGTCGGTGAGGTCCTCGGAGAGCTGCTCGTCGGAGGACCCGGGGCGATAGGGCCGGACGACGACTCCCGACTCCTCGGCCGCCACCAGATTGCGCAGCGTGTCCTTGGTCAGCTCGTCGCGCTCACCGATCATCCAGCAGGTGACGTGCGCTCCCCATTCCTTCAGGTAGCGTCCGGTGACGAAGCCGTCGCCGCCGTTGTTGCCGCGGCCGCACAGCACGACGACTTCCGCGCCGGTCTCCAACACGCTCTAGGCGATGATCTCGGCGCTGCCCGCGCCCGCGCGGTCCATGAGGTCGAGGCGGGGAACGCCGAATTCCTCGATGGCCCGCCGATCGATCTCGCGAATCTCCGAGAC
>JBQTGV010000154.1:0-35163 GCA_052390515.1 Candidatus Eiseniibacteriota bacterium
GACTACGAGCGTGAGCTCCGCGAGGCGTTCGGCCTGGACGTGCGCTTCGATCTCGTCCTCCTCGGAATGGGCGCGGACGGCCACACCGTCTCGCTCTTCGCCGGGACGAAGGCGCTCGAGGAGCGGGATCGCCTGGTGGTCGAGCACCACGTACCGGCCGTCGGTTCGTGGCGGGTCACGATGACGCTCCCCGCGCTGAACGGCGCGCGCGCGCTGATGTTCGTCGTCTCCGGACGGGACAAGGCCGCGGCGCTGGCGAGGGTGCTGGCGGAACGGGGCGATTCGCCCCTGCCGGCGGCGCGTGTCCGACCGGCCCGCGGAGAGCTGCTCTGGTTCGCCGACCGGGCGGCGCTCTCGCAGGCCGGCGAGGGACGCGGGGGCTGAGGCCGCGCGCGGGGCGACGTCAGCCAGGCGTCGCAGTCGACGAGCGGAGGGATCGGGCCTACTCTGGCCGCGATACCGGCCGCCGGCCGGAAAACCGCTTCGAAGGAGAGATGCCGTGCGGAACGTGGATCTCGCGCTTCTGTTCCTGCGCGTCGGAGTCGGGCTGAGCATGCTGATCTTCCACGGATACGGGAAGCTGGCCGGAGGCGCGGAGACCTGGACCCGGGTCGGTGGCGGCATGGCGAATCTCGGGATCACGTTCCTGCCCACGATGTGGGGGCTGCTCGCGGCCCTTTCCGAGTCCGTGGGGTCCCTGCTGCTGATTCTCGGCGTGTTCACTCGGCCGGCCGCCGCCTTCCTCGCCGTCACCATGTGCGTCGCCACGTTAAGCCACCTCAACTTGCCGCCGACGGAGCCTTCGTCCGGCTGGAAGGGGGCTTCGCACGCCCTGGAGCTGCTCACGGTGTACGTCGCGCTCCTCATCGCCGGGCCGGGGAAGTACGCGGTCTCCCGAAAGTGATCGGCGGACCCTCTCGTCTCTCTTTTTTTCACTCCGTCCCTGGTGCTATGCTCGCAGCCGCTTGACCTCGCGCCGCGGGGTCGTGCCCCACAGGGGCGGGGCCACGCGACGTGTCCCCGCCTGCCGACATTCCCGAAGGAGAAGCTCATGAAGCGCTGCTCCCACGCCCTTGCCGGGCTCGCGCTCGTCGCGGTCCTGGCCGCACCACTGTCGGCCGTCCCCGCCGACCGCTATTTCGTCGTCTACGATGCACCGGACGGTGCGTCCGTGCAGGGCGAGCGATGCGGGTCACCCGTTCCGACGCTCGCGGAGCAGCTCTCGGTCGAGGACCAGGTCAGCCGGTGGCTCGCCGACCATCCCGGTGCGGGTGCGTCCCGCGCCATCACCACGATTCCCGTGGCCATGCACGTGGTGCGAAGCAGCACAGGCTTGTGGGATGTCACCGATCAGATGATCACGGATCAGATCGCGGTGCTGAACGCGGCGTTCGCCACCACGAACTTCCGGTTCACCCTGGCCAGCACCGACCGCACGAACAACACCACGTGGTCGCAGCACACGCCCGGATCCGCCGCAGAGACGGCGATGAAGACGGCGCTGGCCATCAGCCCCGCCACCACCTTGAACTTCTACTGCTGCAACATCGGGGGCGGCCTGCTCGGATACGCGACGTTCCCGTGGTCCTATCCGGAGACCAGCGTGATGCACGGCGTGGTGTGCCTGTACGCCTCGCTGCCGGGCGGCAGCGCCTTCCCATACGACGAGGGCGACACGGGGACGCACGAGATCGGGCACTTCGTCGGCCTCTATCACACGTTCGAAGGCGGCTGCAACGGCGGTGACCTGGTGGCGGACACTCCGGCCGAGGCGAGCCCTGCGTTCGGCTGCCCGGTCGGTCGCAACACCTGCCCCGCGGCAGGCAACGACCCGATCACGAACTTCATGGACTACACCGACGACTCCTGCATGAACCAGTTCACCCCGGGTCAGTCGGCGCGGGCGGACGCCCAGATGGCGTTGTTCCGCCCCACCATGCTGGGCGGTGGATGCTCGCCGACTCCGGCCTCGGACTTCTCCGGGTCGCCGACGACGGGCGTCGCGCCGTTGGCGGTCTCCTTCAACGACATCTCCACCGGCAGCCCCACGGCGTGGAGCTGGACGTTCGGTGACGGCGGCACGTCCACCGCGCAGAACCCGAGCCACACGTACACCGTTCCCGGCACCTACGACGTCGCCCTGACCATCACGAACGCCTGCGGCAGCAACACGATGACGAAGACGGGCTACGTCGTCGTGACCAGCGGGACGACGACCATCACCTTCGACGACTTCGAAGTCAGCATGGGGACGTACTCGGACGGCGGCGTGGACTGCTTCCTGTACACCGGCGGAACGCACGCCTGGCAGGGCACCGCAGCCGCGAACGTCCAGGACAACAGCCGCCGGGCCTCGTCGTTCTTCCACACGCTGGGATACAACGTGACCGGGTTAACGACGCTCGAGGTGGACTTCTACTTCAAGGCCGTGAGCATGGAGACGGGCGAGGACTTCTTCGTGCGGTTCTTCGACGGTTCCACGTATCAGACCGTGGCCACGCTCGTTTCGGGCACGGACTTCACGAACGGCACGTTCTACCAGGTCACGGTGACGATCCCCAGCACCTCGTACACGTTCCCGACCAACGCGAAGCTGGCCTTCGCCTGTGACGCCAGCGCCGACAACGACGACGTGTACATCGATGCCATCACCTGGCGCGGCCTGACCAGCGGGGCGGCAGGCGGCACGCGCCTCGTCGCCGTGTCGGAAGGGACCGGCGAGAGCGAGGGACGCCTCGGGCTCGGCGGCGCCGGCGAGTTCTCGCTCGCGCAGAACCGGCCGAATCCGGTCAGCGGCGGCACGAGCATCTCCTTCAGGCTGCCCTCGGCGGACCACGTCTCGCTCGAGGTGTTCGACGTGACCGGCCGCAAGGTCCTCACGCTGCTCGACGAGACGAGGGCGGCCGGTTCGCACTCGGTCGACGTGGAGCCGCGCGCGCTGTCGCCGGGTCTGTACTTCTACCGGCTGGTCGCCGGCGGTGAGTCGGCCCAGCGCAAGATGGTGATCCTCGAGTGATCCTCGGGCGAAACCGCTGAGACGGATCGAGCCGCCCCGGATCACCGGGGCGGCTCTTTCGTGACCTCACGCCGCCGAAGCCGTTCCCATCTCAGCGTAGCAGCGCGATCTTCCTCGTCACCTGCCCCGCGTCCGTCTCCAAACGGACGAAGTACACTCCCGCGGCGACCGCTCGCCCGTCCCCGTCCCGTCCGTCCCAGCGCAGCGCGTGCCGTCCGGGCCTTTCCTGTCCATCGGCCAGGACCGCGATCCTCCGACCCTGCAGGTCGTACACCGCGACGCTCGCCCGTCCCGAGTTGGCCGGAACGGCGAGATCGATGACGGTCTGCGCATGGAAGGGATTGGGTCGTGCGGACGAAAGGGCGAACTCGGTCGGCAGCGGATCGACCTGCGACGCGTCCACGACGCTCCCGTTCGTGGAGAAGACGATCTCGTAGCGCGCGTACTTCGGTGCGTCGGTCCAGGAGCTCTTGTACACCGCCAGTGCGTACCAGCCCGCGTTCAAGAACACGGAGAGATGCTCGTCGCCGCCGTCGCCCGCCGCGTTCGCGTAGGCCATGCCGGTGGCCTTGCTGTGGTAGGCGATCGTTCCGTCGTACACGATCGACGCCACGTTCGTGCCGCCCTCGAGATTGTTCACCGAGACGTCGACCGTCATGGGAGCCGGCACATAGACCTCCCAGAGGTCCAGGACGTCGCCCTCATCCAGGCGGAACGCGCCGAAACGGGACACTCCCGGCGTGACCGTCCCCAGGATCGGACCGTCGGCCTGCTGGACGGTGAAGCTGTCCGTGGCGGCGTTGAAGTTGATCACGCCGTAGTCGAACGGCCCGAAGGGCACCACGTTGTGGTTGACGATGCAGAAGTCCGACGCACCGTTCAGGTCCTGGGACCACGTGAGCTGCGGCCCGAACCCGTCCTTGCTGCCCACGGACGGCGTGTGCAGGAACACGTCGTAGTCGGCCCCGCCTCCTTCGGGGAGCACCCCCACCGCGGTCCAGTACGTGGTAGGGAAAGCCGAGCGGACTCCGTCGGATGACGGGTACGGGCCCCAACCCAGAGGATGCATCCGCGGCGGCGCGGCCCGCCCCACCGCCACCTGGTTCGCCAGATCCAGCGGCGTCCACACGAACCAGTCGACGAAAGAGTTGTCCGTCTCGGGAAGCTCGGCCACCTGCCCGAGCGCATCGGAATCCACGCGCACGTGGTGGCGTCCGCCGCGCACCAAGCTGGCCGGGTCGAGTCCCTGCAAGGTATTCGTCCATTGAGCGAACAAGCCCTGCCCCGTGCTCGCCGGAGCGAAGCCCGTCCAGTGATCCACGTCGTCCACGGCGAGCTCGGTTTGCCACGGGCTCGCCACGCTTCCCGGACCCTGGTTGATCGTCGAGAAGTTGAACGACGTCGTCGTCTGGTTCCCGGTGAGCGTCGCCGGCAGCGGTGCGAAGAACAGGCCCGCGTCCGTCGTGTTGCGTGGGACGACCGGCCCGTACCAGCCGATGGGAGTCGCGTCAGTGAGGTTGGGGATCTGGCTGACGACCAGATTGTACGTCACCGCCTCGTTCCAGCCCGCCCAGTCCCTCTTCCACACGCAGATGCCGTGCCAGGCCCCGACCGAGGGGTTCACCACCACGAACTCGTCTGCGGTCGGACCCCACGAATCGGAGAACCCACCGGGGATCGCGGCCCACTTGTTGGTGAAGCCCGACGGGTCGTTGTGCACGGAGACGCCGTAGTCCGCGTTCCCCGAGACCCACTGGATCTGGATCCGAGTGGCCACTCCGCCGGCGAGGAAGATCTCGTGCAGGTCCACGACCTCTCCGGCTCCGAGCGTGTAGGGTCCGTTCACCCCGGGATTGGCGACGATACCCTGGTCCTGATCGAACTCGACGAGCTTGTTGCCGGTCCCGGACCAGTTGATGCCGGACGCCCAGTACGTGCCGCCCGCAACCGTGTTCCGGTCCACGATCACGAAGTCGCTGACCGCGCCGGCACCGCCGGATTGCGCCACCGTGGCACCGAATCCCTGCTGCGGGACGTTCAGGGGAACCTCGGTGTGGAGATAGATGTCGTGGTCGGTGGACGCGTCCGCCGGCAGCACGGCGAAGGCGTGCCAGTAGAATCCTCCGGTCGCTCCACTGAACCCTTCCGCGTTGTAGTAGGGCCCGGAGCCGGTGGAGGTCCGCGGCGGATCGTAGGAACGTATGACCGGCGCGTTCAGCGCCAGCACCGCTGGCGACCAGATGTACTGCCGCGACCAGTCGTTGTTCGTCTCCGACCACTCCGCCTCGACGTCCGCCCAGTCGGCGCGGGCGAGCAACGTGTGGCGACCTCCTTTGACGAAGTACGGCCCGTCGTTCCCGCACCACTGCCAGGCACCGGGCGCCAGGTTGGAGTTGAGGCAGATCCGCTCGAAGGATTCGTCCAGAAACAGGCCGGCCTGGGGGTTGTTCACCGTCGGCGTGTACGAGTAGCCCGGGTTCTCCTCCGTCCAGTTCCAGTACGTGCCGGCGACTTCGCCGGGAAGAGCACCCACCTGCAGGGGCGCGTAGCCGCCGTTGGTATCGCCCAGGGAGCGGGGCACGGCCGGGTACGTCCAGCCCGCGGGCGTGTACGACGCGACCACGTCCGGCTCGATCCAGTTGATCGCCTCGACGAGATCCGGCATCGGCCCGATGTTGCGGGACAGAGGAGCACCCTGGGGCGTGCCGCCGATCGCCACGGAGACGCGCATCTGCGCCGGTGTGAGCGTGACGCCGTACTTCGCCTTGGAGATGCCCTGCAACGAGGCGCAAGCCCCGACGATCATCGGCGATGCGCTCGACGTCCCGCCGAAGCTCGAGGTGTACTGCTGGTCGCAGAAGCCGTTCGGATTGAACAGGCCGCCGTATCCGGTCGTATAGACCGCGCTGCCGTAGCCGTGGACGTTGACGCGGCTGCCCGCGTTCGACCAGCAGATGGGCGAATGGCTGCCCGCGAACCCGGCGCCGACCATGATCGCTCCGGAGTCGTGGATCGGGTTGAACCATCCGCCGTACACGCCGGAGTCCAGGTCCATGCCTCCGTTCCCCGCCGCCTCGACCACGATGATGCCGTTCGCGGTGGCGGTCTGGATGGCGGCGAAACACGCCGCATCCCACTCGACCGGAACGAACTCCCACTGGCTCTGGCTGTTCGGCGGGCAGAGCAGACAGCCCGGATTGCAGGCCAGGCCCGAGACCGGCCCCGGGATGTGGATCTCGAGCAGCATGATCTCTCCGGAGACGAGCCACAGGTCGGCCTCCTGAATGTTCGCCGCCCAGGAGACCTCAGAGTCGAAGTCGCATGCCTTCAAGGTGACGTCGGGCGTCATGCCCGTCACCCCGTGCGCGTTCGCGCAGGCGCCGATCTCGCCGAGCACGGCCGTGCCGTGGTCAGGGTCGGCGATGCCGGACAGTCCGTTCAGGACGTCGCTCGCGTCGAAGTCGAGATCCTCGTGATTCGTGCACCAGTCCCACTCGCAGTCCGCGATCCAGTACGACGGGCCGAAGCCGTCACCGCCTGCGTGATACGACCACGCATACTGCGAGTTCAGGCCCGCGGGTGCGGCGGTCAGATAGTTCTGGCTCGCCACCCAGTTCGGCGTGGCCGGGAAGGCGTCCGCCGGACAGGCCGGCGGGGCGGCCTTCGCCTGCAGGTACGCCGTTTCGACGATGTCGAGGGCCAGCAACTCGTTCGCGAGATCCACCCCGCGCCGGCTCGGCGCATCGAAGGTGAGCACGTAGAAGTTGTTGAGGTCGGCGAGCTCCCTGCCGGAGATCCTCTCCCCCGTGTCCTTGTTCTCGTCCAGGATGCGTTCCTCGGCGCCGAAGCAGCGCTGCAGCGTCGCATCGGGGAAGCGGGCGAGCACCGCGTCCACCTCGGGCAAAGTCACTCCGTCGGCCTGGAGCCGACCCGAGCGCAGACGCACCTGCGTGCCCTCGATGAACTTCACGATGACCCGCTCGTGGGAGAGTCCCTCGTGCGCGTCCACCGTCGCCGGCTTCGGGAAGGTCGGCCGCCGCTCGAGGCGCGCGGTCCGCTCCGGGATGGCCAGCCCCATCCGCTCGAACTTCTCGCGGTGGCTCATGGGTATCCGCTCGAGGCCGTCGGGAAGCTCCGCGGTGCGGTGTCCCACGACCCGGCCCGTGCTGTCGTAATAGAAGTCGCCACGCACTTCGGCGATCTCGTAAGCGGATGCCGGCCGCGGAGAGATGGTCGCGGTCATCGCCACGAGGCCCAGAGCGGCCTGCGCCAGTCTCGTTCTCATGGAGGGCCTCCTCACTTCACGAGCCCCATCGAGCGGGCCCGCTCGACGGCGATCGCCGGATCGAGGGACGCCGGGCGGTGCGCTTCGGGGTGCAGCAGGTGGTCCATGGCCTTCTCGTACTCGGCGAGCCGGACGGCATCGCCGTCCAGCCGGGCGATCTCCATCCCGAAGCGCATCGATTCGAGCTGCAGCTCGCGCTTGAGGCCCGCGGCTTGCGTCTGAAGGTCGAGGCGAACCTCCGGATCGGCCTCCGCGGACAGGGAGACGACCAGGGCGTCGATCCGGGACTGCGTGGAGACCTCCAGGTCGTAACGGCTGCGGTAGAGCTGCCGGATCTGGGCGCGGATCTCGGGGTCGCGGGACCGGATCGGTCCGCACTCGAAGATCCGCGGGTCGGGGAGGGCGCGGCCCTCGGGGGCGGGCTTCGCCTCGCCCGGGCTCTCGGTAGGGACGGTGCTGGTCTCCACGGCCGCCGCGGACGCGGCGAGTCCGAGGAGCACGGCTGCGAGCAGGGGCATCGAGAAACGCATGAGGATCTCCTTCCGGGGCTCGGTTCGGGTCCGGCGCGCCACGCGGTCGGGCACCCGGTACCTACCCGGAAGAGCGCACCGGCCGGCGAAAAGAGGACATGCCGGGGGCCGCGACGCGTGGGCTGGACGGGTGCGATACTCCCGGCGCGTCGTTCCGGAGGTCCGTGGCCATGACCGGGGACGTCACCCAGCTCCTGCTCTCGCTCAAGTCCGGCGACCCGGCCGCGCTCGACGCGCTGATGCCGCTGGTCTACGAGGAACTCCGCCGGCTGGCCCGGCGCCAGCTGGCTCCCCGCCGGCCGGGCCAGTCCCTCGAGACGAGCGATCTGCTGCACGAGGCGTATCTGCGGCTCTTCGATCAGAGCCGGGTCACGCCGGAAGATCGCCGCCACTTCTTCGCCCTGGCGGCCCGGGCCATGCGCCGCGTCATCATCGACCGCGCCCGGAGGCGGCGCGCGACCAAGCGCGGCGGCCACCTGCAGCGGGTCGATCTCGACTCCGGTGAGCCGCTCGTCGAGGAGAATGCGACTGAGCTCCTCGCCCTGGACGAGGCCCTGGAGAGGCTCCGCCGGATCGACGAGCGGCTGGTCCGGGTGATCGAGCTGCGCTTCTTCGCCGGCTTCACCGTGGATGAAACGGCCGCCATCCTCGGCCTGGACCCGCGGACCATCCGGCGGGACTGGGAGAAGGCCCGCGCCATCCTGTACCGGGACCTCGACGGACCCGTCGCCGGCGCCGGGGAGACCGGGCATGGATGAGGTCGAGGGGCGCCGCTGGCGGGAAGTCGAGGCGATCCTCGACGGCGCGCTGGACCGTCCACCCGAGGAGCGTTCCGCCTTCGTGGACGGCGCCTGCGGCGCCGACATGGAGCTCCGGGGGATCGTCATCGAGCTGCTCGCCGCGGGAGCCCGCAGCCGCGGCCCCCTGGAGGGATCGCCCGTCGCGCACGCCGCCTTCGTGGACGACTTCGACGTGGCCACGGTGGCGCGGCTCGTGCCGGGCTACCGGATCGAACGCAAGCTCGGCGAGGGCGGCATGGGCGTCGTCTTCGAGGCCGTTCAGGAAGTGTCCCGGCGCGCGGTCGCGGTGAAGCTGATCCGAAGCGGCCCCCTCGCCGGGGAGCGCGAGGTGCGCGCCTTCCGCCGGGAGATCTTCAGCCTCGCGCGGCTCAAGCATCCCGGCATCGCCACGATCCACGACGCCGGCCGGACCGCGCAGGGGATCCCTTTCCTCATCATGGAGCTGGTGCAGGGGCGCCGGCTGGACGAGTACGTCGCCGGGCTGCCGCCGGTCTCCGAGCGTGCCGGCCTGGACCTCCGCTTCGACGTGTACCTGCAGATCGCCGACGCGATCGGGCACGCGCACCAGCGAGGCATCATCCACCGCGATCTCAAGCCTTCCAACGTCATGGTCCTCGAGGGCGACGGAGACGAGACGGCGAGGGGCGGAACCCGCGTCAAGGTGCTGGACTTCGGGCTCGCACGGATCGAGATGGAGGGCGGCGAGCGCAGCCTGCGCACCGCGTCCGGCCGCGTCCTCGGAACGCCCGCCTACATGAGCCCCGAGCAGGCGCGCGGGGATCCCGACGCGCAGGACATCCGCACGGACGTCTACTCCCTGGGCGTGATCCTGTACGAGATGCTCTCGGGTCGGACTCCGCACGACGTCTCCGGCCGCCCGCTCACCGAGATCCTTCGCATCATCTCTGCGGAGGCGCCGCGAAGGCTGCGGGAGCTCGCGCCGCGCGTGCCCGAGGACGTCGAGACGATCGTGCGCAAGGCGATCGATCCGGACCCGGCGAGACGCTACCCGAGCGTCGCCGCGCTGGCCGAGGACATCGAGCGCTACCGGGCGAACCTCCCCATCCTGGCGCGCAGGCCGAGCACCCTCTACCAGATCCGCAAGATCGTGGCGCGACACACCGCTGCGTTCGCCTTCGCCGCCGTCGTGCTCGTGCTGCTGGCCGGATTCGGCGCGGCGATGTTCGTCCTGTACCGTGCGCAGGTCCGCGCCACGGCCGTGGCGGAACGGCAGACCGCGAAGGCCGAGCGCACGCTGACGTTCTTCCAGGAGATCCTGGCCTCGGCGGATCCCAAGTTCACCGGCGGCGAGGAGATCACGGTGAAGGAGCTGGTCGGCCGCTCGGCGGCGGAAGTGGACTCGAGCTTCGTCGAGGATCCCGACGTGCGCGCGTCGATCCAGCACACCGTGGGGCTGATGCAGGGAGTGCTCGGTTCCGAGGACGAGGCCGCCGAGCGCCTCCACCACGCGTTGCAGACCCGCGAGCTGCAAGGAGACGACAACGCCGAGACCATCGCGACCCTGGAAGGTCTGGCGTCGATCGAGATTCGCCGCGGCCGCCCCGCGGAGGCCGAGGAGCTCGCCCGGCGTGCGCTGGCCGCAGCCGAGAGGGTCTACGGCGAGGGATCGAATGACGTCGCCAGCTTGCTCGACGTGCTCGGCGGCGCGTTGGACGCCGGCGCGAAGTACGCCGCCGCGGAGAGCACGTTCCAGCGCGCGCTGGCGATCTACGACGCGCTCCCGGCACCGAACCGGGAGGATGAGGCGAGGCTCCTGACGAACCTGGCCAACGTGTTCGCCGGCCAGGGGAAGTACGAGGAGTCCGTGAAGGCGCTGCAGGACGCCGCGGCCTTGCTGCAGGGGCTCGGCCTCGAGGATCAGCCGGTTTCCCTCATCTCACGCTTCAACCTGGCCGTGCGCCTGGGAGACCTGAAGCGGTTCGACGAGTCGGTGCCGATCCTTCGCGACGTACTCGAGACTCAGACGCGCGTGTTCGGCGCGAACCATCCGCTCACGTTGCGGACGCTGAGCGCGCTCGGATTCCACCTTTCCGGGACGGAGGGCTGGGCGGCGGCGGAAGCGGTCCTCGCCGACGCCGTGAGCCGGACACGCGCCGCCATGGGCAACGAGCACGTCAGTCTCGCGGTGGCCCTGCACGCGCACGCGTACGCACTCGATCAGATGGAGAGGTTCGCCGAGGCAGAGCCCCTGCTCCGGGAGTCGCTGTCCGTCTTCCAGAGAAGTCTCGGCGAGCGCCACCCGCAGAGCGCCACGCTCCTGCACAACCTCGGCTACAACCTGTACAAGCAGGGCCGGCGCTCGGCAGCGCTGCGCCTGCTACGGGAAGCGCAGGAGATCCGGCTGGACGTGCTGGGAGAGTCTCACCCTCACGTCGCCGATTCCCGGGAGCTGATCGCCGAGGTGGAGGCCGCGGGCTCCGGCGAATGAGCCGCCGGCTCCGCCCGGTTCACGCACACTGCCACCGCCACGTCGCCGGTGACGTTCACGGTGGTGCGGCACATGTCCAGCAGCCGGTCCACGCCGAGGATGATCCCCAAGCCCTCCGGCGGGATCCCGACGCGCTGCAGGAGGATGGCGATGAGCGGAAGCGAGCCGCCCGGGACTCCGGCGGTGCCCACCCCGGCCAGTACGGACATCAACACGACGGTGACCTGGGCCATGAGATCGAGGTGCACACCGAAGACCTGGGCCAGGAACAGAACCGTCACACCCTCGAAGAGTGCGGTCCCGTTCTGGTTCGCGGTGGATCCGACGGTGAGCACGAAGCTCGCGACGTCGCGGCGGACCCCGAGATTGGCCTCGGCCACGCGCAGCGTCGTGGGCAGGGTCGCGTTGGACGAGGACGTGGCGAAGGCGGTCAGCATGACCTCCCCGATCCGCCCGAAGAAGCGGCGCGGCGACAGCCGGCCGAACAGGCCGACCAACGCCGAGTAGGTCCCGAGGAGGTGCAGGAGAAGACCGGCGATCACCGTGGCCACGTACCAGGCCAGCGTCGTCAGGATGTCGAAACCGAGGACGGCGGTGAGCGAGAAGACGAGCCCGGCGACGCCCAGCGGGGCCAGGCGCATCGCCCAGCCGATGATGGTCATGCAAACCTCGTAGACGCCCTCGAGCACCGCGACCACCGGCGCGGTCCTGTCCCGGGTGCCGGCCAGCGCCGCCCCGACGATGACCGCGAAGAACATCACCGCGAGCATCCCCCCGCCCGGCGAGCTCCCGTCCAGCGCGCCGACCATTTCCTGCAGCGGGTTCTTGGGGATGATGTCGAGCAGCGAATCGCGCACCGTCTTGGCCCGCTTCGCCTGCTCCACGGCCGCGACCGGCTCCTCGGCGTATCGCTCGCGCAGCTCGAGCCGCTTCTCCTCGGGGAGCCGCATGCCCGGGCCGACGACGTTCGCGAGCGTGATGCCGATGGCCACGGAGACGACCGAGAGCACGACGGTCAGGAGCAGCGTCCGCGCGCCGACGCGGCCGAGGCTGCGCGCGTCGCCGATGCGCACGACACCGAGCGTCAGCGCCGAGAACACCAGCGGGATGACCACCATGAAGATGACGCGCAGGAACACCTGGCCGAGAGGTTCGGCGACGTTGCGCGCGGTCCACGCGACCGTCTCGGGAGGAAGCATCGCGTTGCCGGCCAAGCCGGCTGCCGCGCCCGCGACGAGACCCACGAGGATCGGCCAGGAGCGGGTCTGCATCGTGGCTGCCCCCGGGAGTCCGGAGCGGGACACGGGCCTCGCGGACCAGTGTCGATGCGGCTCTCCGGGGCTGATCGGTCTCCGCCCAGACCCCGGGGTAGGCGGATCCTACGCGCCTCCTCGCAGGGTTTCAACGTCCCGGGTGGCCCCGCCCCTCCGTCGAGCCTGGCGGCGGCGGCGCAGGAGTCTGGAAGGGCGGGCAGACCTGAGAGGGCGGGCCGGTGGGTCGAGAAGCCCCCTCAGCCCCCCAGCCTGAGCTCCAACAGGAGCGAGCGCCCCGGATCCGGGAAGGCATCCGGCTCCGGCCGGCCGATCTGTCGCGCGTCGAAGAGGTTCGTCACCGCCAAATCCACGGCGGCGCGGCCGTGGAGCCGAAGCAGGAGGCCGGCGTTCCACAGCGCGTAGCCGCGGTGGCCCACCTCGTCCCCCCCTGCCTTCCCCGAACCGAGCAGCGGCGACCACCAGGCCTCGCTGGTGCCGTCCGCGATCGGCGTCTTCGCCGCGCCGGCCTGGCAAAAGAGGCGCAGCGTGGCGCTTCGCACCACGTCCGGGGAGGACCAGATGCGCTGCCGCCCCGAGATCGTCACCTCGCCGGCGGGGATGTCGGGAAGCGGAACCCCGTCCTCGTCTTCGCCCTGGACGTACGCGTAGGAGAGTTCAGTGGTGGTCCCGTCTCGCGGCTCCCAGGCGACGGCCAGGTCCGCGCCGAGGATCCGTCCCTTCGTCACGTTTTCGAAGCGCAGCGTGTCGCTGGCGGCGTCGACCGGAAGCTGGGCGATGAAGTCCTCCACGAACATCCCCCACACCGCCGCGGACGCAGTCCAGCTCGAGCGGTGCAGCTCCACGCCGCCCTCCAGCGAGTACGCCGTCTCCGGCTCGAGATCCGGATTCGGCAGCCGATAGCCGGCGGGTCGGTTCCCCTCGAAGTAGAGCTCCTGGATCTGGGGCGCGCGGTACGTGCGCGCCAGGATGCCGGAAACGCGGACGTCGTGGCGGACGGGTACGACGAGGCTCGCGTTGAGACTGGGCGAGACCCAGGACACTCCATCCTGCCCGTCCGCGCTGCGGTCCGACCAGTCGCCGCGCGCGGCGAGCAGCAGCTGACCGCCGTCGCCGGCGGGGAGTTTCCAGCCGACGAAGGCGCCCGCGTCGGACTGCAGCCCGCCTTGAACGAGATCCACGGCCTCCGGCACGCCGGCCGCGCCGCCCGACCAGCGCGTCGTCGTTTCCGCAGCCTCGACGCCGGTGCGCAGGAAGACGTCGCCGCCGGCGATCCAGGACCCGCGGGAGGCCGGGCGCTCCACGAGGACCGAGCCGCTCGCGTCGAGTGACTCGTTCTCGAGATCCGACCGTCGGGTGATCGCCCCGGTGCTGCCGTCGAACCGCTCCGAGCGGTTCACCAGACGTGGGCGATGGAGGCCCAGTGTCGTCTCCAGCCTTCGCCCGGCATCGTTGCGCCGGAACGAGACCGACCCGAGCGCGTGATCGTCCTCGAGCAGGGTATCGAACCGATTCGGGAGGGGAGTCCCGCGTCCCAGGTCGTTCGTGAACGAGCCGAGCCCGGCGAAGCGCAGCGTTCCGCCCTGCCACTCCCGCTCGAGCGTCGCGACGCCGCCGGCCGCGTCGCCGCCGGAGTTCGCCGCCCTCCCGCCGAAGCTCTCGCCTTCGATCTCGGGGAAAGAGTAATCGTCGCGGCTGCGTACGAAGCCAGCGGCGAACCCGCCGAGTTCACCCGAACGCACTCCGACGACGGCGCGGCGCTCGTCGCCGTTGGTCCCGCCGCCGAGCCGCACGAAACCGGGGCTCTCGCCACGTCCGCCCAACGCCACCGACATCACGCCACCCATCGCGCCGCTGCCGTACGCAACTCCGGAAGCTCCGCGGACGACCTCCAGGCGCCCGACGAGCGCCGGATCGAGGAAGGACACGCCCGGACCGATGCCTCGGTCCGAGGAGATGTTCACACCCTCCACGAGCACGAGGGATCGCCCGCGCGCGAGGCCGCGAATGGCCGGCGCCGAGGTCAGCGGATCCCTGCCCAGCGCACCGATGCCGGACGCGGCCGAGACCTGTTCGGAGAGCGCCGTGGACGCGTTCGAAAACTCGTCGAGCTGCTCCGCCGATAACGTCTCGACCCGCGCGGCGTTCTTGCGGGGATCCGTCTCCAGCCGCGTGGCCACGACCTCGACCGCAGGAATGTCGAAGGCACCCAGGGTGACGGGTGCCGGGCGGTCTCCGGCGACGGTCAGTGCCACGGCCGCTGCCAGGGAAGGGAACACGAGCACCTCCGGACGTGTGCGATGGCCGCTCTGTGCGATGGCCGTTCGATGATAGACCGTCGCGGAGGACCCGTTCAAGGCTCGACCCGGACCGGTAGTGGGTCCCTTCCGGTGCAGTCGGGGCGAGGACGCTATCCCCGCACCGACAGCCGGTAGCCCGCACCCGGCTGGCTCAGCAGGTACCGCGGATCGGAAGGATCGTCCTCGATCTTCCGGCGAAGACGCCGCACGAGCTGCTTGAGAAGCTGCCGGTCGCCGAGCCCGCGGTAACCCCACACGTGCGCGGTGATCCGGTCCACCGTGAGGACGTGATCCGCGTTGGCCACGAGGAGCTGGAGTAGCCGGAACTCGAGCGGCGTCAGCGTCACCGCCGCGCGATTCCGGATGCTCACCGTGCGCGCCTCCGCGTCCAGGGCGAAGTCGCCCGCGTCCACCTTCGCGGCGCGCTCCGTGCCGGTGCGGCGAAGCAAGGCCCGCACACGCGCCAGAACGGTGCGCGGGCTGAACGGCTTCGTCAGGTAGTCGTCCGCGCCGCAATCGAGCGCGCGGACCTGGTCTTCCTCGGCCGACCGCACCGTGAGCATCATCACCGGCGTGCGCTCGCCCCGCGCGCGCAGCGTGCGAAGAACCTCGATTCCGCTCAGATGCGGCAGGTTGTGGTCCAGCAGCACCAGGTTCGGCCGCTCGCGGTCATAGACCTCGAGCGCGGCACGGCCGTCCGCGGCCTCCACCACGAGGTACCCGGATTGCCGCAGCGCGTACGAGATCAGCCCCAGCAACTCGAGATCGTCGTCGACGACCAGGACCTTCACGGCGCGCCGCCCGTGGGCAGCACGATCTCGAGGCGGGCTCCCGCCCCGGTGTTGCACGCCCGCGCACGGCCGCCGTGCCGCTGGACGATCGAGCGGACGATCCACAGCCCGAGGCCCATGCCGCCCTCCTCCGGTTCGCCACCGGCACGATGGAACCGCTCGAAGAGTGCGTCGACGTCGTGGTCGGGGATGCCGGGACCCTGATCCTCGACCCACAGCGTGACCTCACCGCCGGCGACCGACCCTCCGACCGAGATCGTCGTCTCCTTCGCCGCGAACTTGTTCGCGTTGGCGAGCAGGTTCACGAAGACCTGGGTCAGCCGTGGCGCGTCGCCGCGCACGGCCGGCAGCGGATGCGGGAGATCGACGTCCAGGCGCTGGCCCTTGTGGCGGATGAGCGGCGCCGTGGCCTCGACCGCCTCCTCCACCACCTCGTCGAGCCGCACGGCGGCGCTCCGGATCGAGTCGCTCCCCGACTCGATGCGCAGGCTTTCCAGCAGGTTGTCGATCAGTCCGGTGAGTCGGAGCGTGGCCCGCTCCACGGACTGCACGAGCGCGTCGACGTCCTCCGCGCCGATCTCGTGGAGACGCCCGCGGATCATCTCGATGGAGGCGAGCTGCGCCGAGAGCGGCGTGCGGAACTCGTGGGAGATGTGCGCCAGCACGTCGTCGCGGAGGTTGCGCACCGCCTCCTCCTCGGTCTCGTCACGGAGGACCTGGTACTGCAGCGCGCCGCCGTCCTCTTCCTCGGACGGTCCCGCAACGGGTGCAGCGCTGCCCACGATCACCGTCCGCCTCGTCCCGTCGGAGAGCACGAGCCGCTCGGTGGCGCGCGCCTCACCGCGGAATCGGGCGTCCACGATCGGGCAGTGCTCCTCGCAGGGGCGGACGCCGTTCGCGTCCGCGGGATTCAGGATGTCGCCGCAGAAGCGGCCAACCGCGTCGCCGACGCTCACGCCCAGCATGGCCGCCGCCTGCGGATTGAGATAGGTGATCCGCCGGTCGCGGTCCACGGCGAAGACTCCTTCGGAGATCCCTCGGAGGATCGCTTCCGCGGCGCCTTGCCGGTTGCGGAGCTCGCGGGTGAGATCGAGGAGGCGGTCGCGCATCTCCTCCATGGTCTCCGCCAGCGTCCCTCCCTCACCGCCCTGGATCCGCGGGATCGGCGAGGTCAGGTCGCCGCGGCCGATGCGGGCCGCCGCCCGAGTCAGGTCCTCCAGCGGCCGCACCACGCGCCGCGCGATCCAGAGGGAGGCGACCATCGCGAGGAGCGCCACCGTCACCAACGTCACGATCAGCGCTCGGACCAGCCGGTCGACGGCCGCGTCCGCGGGAGCGGTCCCCAGCCGCGTCTCCAGCACGCCCACGACCGAACCGGAGCGGTCCCGCAGGGGACCGGCCGCCACGAAGGATTCGATGCGATCGACGCGCGTCGAGACGCTCGCTCCGGTCGTCGCCACGCGCTCGCGCAGAGCCCCGGCGGCGTCGGGCACCTTCGCGAGCACTGCCTCCGCGGCATGCACCTGGACGGCAACGCCGGCGCGACCGGTCAGCTGCTCCGCGTACTCGGGTCCGAGCAACCGGACGGCCGCCACGCGCACGCCCGCGTGCGTGGCCACGGCGGAGACGCCGGCCAGCGCAATCGGCTCGTTCGCCCCCCGCTCCACCAGGAACCAGCCGTCTCCGGAGCGCTCCGCGTCGGCGAGGACGGCACCCCACGGAAGGCCGGCGGCACCGGCCGCCACGACGCCGCCCGCGGCGAAGACCGCGCAGCCGTCGAGCTCGCCGGTCCCCCCGAAACGATCGAGGAAGCGCAGCGTCTCCTCGCGCTCGCCCACTTCGAGCAGCCGGTCGAGCGAGGGGCGCTCGGAGAGGACGCGCACCGTCGTGTACAGGTCGCGGCCGGCTTCGCCCACGGCCGCCGTGGCGGTCGAGAGCGCGATCTCCACGCGGGCGAGTGCCTGCTCCTCGGCGAAGCTGCGCAGGAGGCCCACGGCCCGGCCGCCCACGACGGCGACCGCCGCGGCGACCAAGCCGACGATGGTCAGCACGAGCAGGACGCGAAGGCTCGGACCGCGCATGCGGTGTGTCCCTCCTCTCAGTGTCCGCCGTGCCGCCCGATCACGTACTGGAGGACCAGCGTGACCAGAGCCAGCAGCGTCAGCAGCGAGGCTACGGCGAAGGCCCCCGCGAACTGGTACTCGTTGTACAGCATCTCCACGTGCAGCGGGACGGTCGTCGTGCGACCCCGGATGTGGCCGGAGACCACGGAGACCGCGCCGAACTCTCCCATGGCGCGCGCGTTGCAGAGCACGATGCCGTACACCAGCCCCCACTTGATCTTCGGCAGGCTGATGCGGAAGAACATCCTCCAGGCGGACGCGCCCAGCGTCAACGCCGCCTCCTCCTCATGGACGCCCTGGGCCTCCATGAGGGGGATGAGCTCCCGCGCGACGAGCGGGCTGGTCACGAACATCGTGGCGATCAGGATTCCGGGATAGGCGAAGATGATCCGCCAGCCGTGGTCCTGCAGGAACGGGCCGAACCAGCCGTGCGCGCCGAAGAGAAGCACGAAGACCATGCCGGAGACGACCGGGGAGACGGCGAAGGGCACGTCCAGGAACGAGAGCAGGAGGTCCCGCCCCGGAAAGCGGTACCGGGCGATCGCCCACGCGGCGGCGACGCCGAACACGACGTTCAGCGGCACGCAGGCCAGCGCCACGAAGAGCGTCAGCCGGATGGAGGCGAGCGTCACTGGATCGGCGAGGGCCGCGAGGTACGCTCCGACGCCCTCCGAGAAAGCCTCGGCGAAGACCAGGGCGAGCGGCAGGAACAGGAACAGGGCGAGGAACCCCACCGCCAGGGCGATGGCGGCGCGGCGCACCATCTTCGGTTCGGTGAGATGGACCGGCGCGCCCTCCGGCGAGAGCGTCCCGGCCTTGAAATCGCGACCGTGCAAGGCCGTCCTCCCCTCAGCGATGACCCGCGCGCATGCGCCTCTGCAGGACGTTCACGAGCAGCAGCGTGGCGAACGAGACGACGAGGAACACGAGCGCGATCGCCGCCGCACCCTCGTAGTCGTACTCCTCCAGCCGGATCACGATCAGAAGCGGCGTGATCTCGGTCTCGAGGGGCACATTCCCGGCGATGAAGATGACCGAACCGTACTCGCCGAGGCCGCGCGCGAAAGCCAGCGTGGCACCGGCGGCGACGGCCGGCAGGATCTGCGGCAGCACGATGCGGAGGAGCGTTCCGGCGCGCCCCGCTCCGAGCGTGGCCGCGGCTTCCTCCAGTTCCCGCGGCAGGTCGCGGAGCACCGGCTGCACGGTCCGCACCACGAAGGGCAGCCCGACGAAGGTCAGCGCGACGACGATCCCGAGCGGGGAGTAGGCCACCTGGATGCCGGTCTCCTCCAGGAACCTCCCGAGCCAGCCCTTCGCCGCGAACAGCGTCGTGAACGTGATGCCGGCCACGGCGGTCGGCAGGGCGAAGGGAAGATCGACGAGTCCGTCCACCAGACGCCGTCCGGGGAACGGATAGCGGACCAGCACCCAGGCCACCAGCAGCCCGAAGACGGCGTTCAGCAGCGCGGCCACCAGGGCCGCGGTGAAGCTCAGGCGATACGCGGCGAGCGCTCGCGGCGAGGTGGCCGTCTCGAAGAGACGCTCCCACCCCATGGACGCCGTCTTCAACGGAATCGTGGATAGCGGAATGAGGACCAGCAGCCCGAGATACGTCAGCGCGATCCCGAGCGACAGGCCGAATCCCGGCAGCCTCGCGTCGTCGCGGGTCATTTCCCCTTGCCGTAGATCTGATCGAAGACGCCGCCGTCGGCGAAGTGCGCGCGATGCGCGGCCGCCCACCCGCCGAAGAGCTCGTCCACGGTGAAGAGCGGGATCGTCGGGAAGCGATCGGCGTAGCGCGCGGCGACCTCGACCGAAGTAGGACGGAAGTTGTGCTGCGCGATGATCTCTTGCGCCTCCTGCGTGTACAGGAACTCCAGGTAGGCGCGCGCCGCCTTTTCCGTGCCGCGCCGCTTCACCACGATGTCGACCCACGCGACCGCCGGCTCGGCGAGGATGCTCTCGCTGGGCGTGACCACCTCGACCGTGCCCGGAGCCAGCTCGCGCGCGGCCAGCAGGGCCTCGTTCTCCCAGGCGACGAGCACGTCACCGATGCCGCGTTCGAGGAAGCTCACCGTGGAGCCGCGCGCCCCCGTGTCCAGGATCGGACAGTTGCGGTAGATCCCCTTCACGAACTCTCTCGCGCGCGCCTCGTCGCCCTTCCACTCGTGCATCGCCCAGCCCCACGCGGCGAGGTAGTTCCAGCGCGCGCCGCCCGAGGTCTTGGGATTGGCCGTGACCACCGAAACGCCTTCGCGGGCCAGGTCGCCCCAGTTCCGGATGCCCTTGGGGTTTCCCTTGCGCACGAGGAACACGACCGTGGAGACGTACGGGCAGCTGTTCTGCGGGAGTCGCGTCCGCCAGTCCTGCGCGATGGCGCCCGAGGCGGCGATCGCATCGATGTCGTAGGGAAGCGCCAGCGTGACCACGTCGGCCTCCAGCCCGTCGATCACCGACCGGGCCTGTTTGCCGGAGCCGCTGTGGGACTGGTCGATCACGAGCGTCTCGCCGGTCTCGGCCTTCCACCGGGCCGCGAACCCCGCGTTGACTTCCTGGTACAGCTCGCGCGTGGGGTCGTAGGACACGTTCAGCAGGCGACGGTCCTTCGCCGGCGCCGGGCCGGCGAGCAGGAGCGCTGCCGCCGCCGCGACCACGGCTCCCCTTCCCCGCGAGGCACCTGCCGATCCGAAAACGTTGCATCGAAGTCTCATGGCTCACTCCTCCCCGGAACGAACGAGTAGAACGGGAACGGGCTCGATGGACTCGAACAGGCGTGTATCGACTCCACCGAGCGATGATCTGGTCCTGGACTTGCCCGGCGGCGTGCCGAGCACGAGCAGGTCGTAGCCGCCGGCGCGGAGCTCCTCGGCGATCGTGGGCACTACCGCGCCTTCGCGGGTCTCTCCCGCGGCCTCCACGCCGCGGAGCGACAGCGTGCGCAGCCCAGCCGCGAGGAAGCGCTCCGCGCGCAGCCGTGCGTCCGCCTCGGCCGCGGCGTCGAGCACGGTCAAGACTGTGGCGCGCGCTCCCAGGTGGGCGAGCACTCGCCCGGCGAGCTGCACATCCTGCTTCCCGGGCTCGCCGGCGGCCGCGCAGATGAGCGCGCGCCGCGGCAGCGGGCGCGGACCGGGTACGATCAGGACATGGTGCTCGCCCGCGCTCAGCAGCTTCTCGCAGACCGGAGTGGCGTCGGCCAGGGCGCTCCCCACCACGACCAGGTCGCAGGGGCGCCGCTCGGCCTCGGCGACCAGCGGGTCACCGTCCTCCGGCCCCACGCGCCGGACGTCGAGCTCTGCGACGTCGCTGCCGAACATCTCGCGCGCGGACCGGATGCGCGCCTCCGCCTCTTCGCGGGGTCCGTTCACGAGGAGCGAAACCCGTGCGAAGCACAACCGGGCCAGCGCCGCGCCGTACTCCAGGGCGACGCCGGCGCGTGGCTCCGCATCGGCGAGAAGCAGCACTCGAAGCCCGCCGTGGGTCAGCGCGTGCACCCGGCGCACGCCGACCCAGGCGCGGTCTCCCGGGCGAAGCGGGAATCGCCGCGCGAGGTGGCGGGATCGGGTCGCGTCGATGAGCATGTGGTCCGCGCCGAAGGGAACCGCCGGCGCGATGGGTCGCACACCGTCGAGCCGGGGGATGCGCAGGCGAAGCCGCTCGAACGACCCCGTCAGCTGCGTCTCCTCCACCTCCGCCTCGCCGAGCAGCGGCGAGCCGAGCGCTTCCGCGGAGTCCTTGACGGCCACGTCCTCCGGACGGAAGAGCACCTGCACGCGGCGGCGCCTGCCGTGCGTGTCATCCGACTCGGTCGCGAGCGGAAGCCGCACCTCGCCGAGACGGACGGCGTTCTCGGTGCAGTCGCCGACCAGCAGGTTCGCCCGACCGAGGAATCCGGCGACGAACTCGGTGCGCGGATGCTGGTAGAGCTCGTCGGGGGGACCGACTTCCAGCAGTCGGCCGAAGCTCATCACACCGAGGTGGTCGGCGAGCTCGAACGCCTCCTCCTGATCGTGGGTGACGAAGATCGTAGTGACCGCCAGCTCGCGCTGGATCTGGCGCAGCGAGCGCCGCAGCTCGGCACGGATGCGCGCGTCCAGGGCGCCGAAGGGCTCGTCCAGGAGGAGCACCTCGGGTCGGTGAGCCAGCGCGCGGGCCAGCGCCACCCGCTGCTGCTGGCCTCCCGACAGCTCGTGCGGGTACCGCCCGGCGAAGCCCACGAGGCCCACGATCTCGAGCAGCTCGTCCCGGCGTCGCCTGCGCTCCGGCGGGGGCACCTTGCGCAGCCGCAGCGCGAACTCCACGTTGTCGCGGACGGTCATGTGCCGGAACAGCGCGTACTGCTGGAAGACGAAACCCACGCCGCGCTGTTGCGGAGCGAGCCGGCTGACGTCGCGGTCGTGGAGCCAGACGCGACCCATCTCCGCATGAGTCAGCCCGGCGATGATCCGCAACACCGTGCTCTTGCCGCTTCCGCTCGGGCCGAGCAGCACGAAGCACTCGCCCTCGGCCACCTCGAACGAGACGTGGTTGACGACGGCGTGGCTCCCGTACGTCTTGAGCAGACGCTCGACCCGGATCGACATGTCGCCTCCCGCGGGGGCTGTCGAGACCCAAGATAGGTCGCGGGGGGTGACGGCGTCGGTGGAAACCCGGTGACGGCGGATGTCACCGCCGTCGAGTCAATCTGCCGGGCGTGGGGGCCGGCCTCGCCGGCCTCAAGCTTCGGCGCGAACCTGCCGAGGTTACAGGGATTCCTCGAACCCCGGGGCAGGTCATGCGCCGTAAGAACGAACGAAAAGCGGTGATCGTCGACGGATCGGTCCAGGCGAAGATCGTGCTCGCCACTTCGCTTCCCATGATCGGCTGCCTGCTGCTGGCGGTCGCGGTGCAGTTCTGGTACGAGAGGCAGATCTCGCAGGGTAGCATCGCCGCGGAAGGCACGATTCTCGGAATGCCCGTGGACAGGCTGGGCATGCTGGTCCTCTTCGTCGGCTGCGCTACCGTGCAGGTCGTCTCCGCGCTGCTCTCCTCGCACAAGGTCGCAGGCGCCTCGCTGCGCATCGCCAGCGTACTGAACGCCTTCCGTGACGGCGACCGGAGCGCGCGCGTCCGCCTTCGCCGGGGCGACTACCAGCAATCGCTGGCGGACGAGATCAACGGCCTGCTGGACTGGGTCGAGTCCGCTCCGGACGCACCGCGCGGCGACCAGCCTTCCCGGGCGCGCACCGGCGCTCCGGGCCGTCCCGAAGCCGCCGCGACGCGGAGCTAGCCGTGAACCACGACGAGAAGCGCCCCGCCGTCGGACTCGACGAGCACGGCTCGGTCCTGCTGATCAGCCTGGTCATGCTCGTCGTGTTCACGCTGATCGGCGCGACGATCCTCACGCTGGCCAGCACCGAGGGGAACATCGCCACCAACCACGCCGGCGCGACGCAGGCGCTGTTCGTCGCCGAGTCCGGCGCGCAGACGGCGTATGCCTCGCTCGCGGCGAATAATTTCCAGGGCTACACGCACCAGCCGGACGGAACCCTGGAAGTGGCGCAGCCGCTCCTGCCCATCGCGTTCCCGGGTGGCCTCGTGATGGATCGCCCGGGCAGCGACGGGCTCCGCGACGAGCGCGACGACGGGGCGATGGTGTGGGAGTGGTCGCCGGGCGACTCGGGCCTGGGGCTGACCCAGACGGGCCTGGACGAGTCCATGCGCTTCACCGTCCGCCGCGCGACGGCCGACCCGCAGGAGTCCCAGTTCGTGATCGAGGTGGAGGGCTCGCTCGGCAAGTACCGGAGCCGGCTGCAGGTGCTCGGCTACACCGAGCCGGTGTTCAACTACGCGCTCTTCGCCGACGGCCACCTCTCGGAATTCACCCGCGGGGAGGACCAGCACATCACCGGGAAGATCCATGCCAACGGTGACATGTACTTCCGCCCGTGGAATCCGCAGACGCTGAGCATCGACTCGCCGTCCATCACCGCGACCGGCCGGATGATCCGCACGACGGACATCTTCGGGCGGGATCTGCACTCGGGAAGCACCGTGCTGATCAAGGACTCGGCCGGCAACTACGTGGAGATGGAGCTCGGGACTCCGGGGAACGCCATGGACTCGCAGAACGCGGGCTGGGCGAACGACAACCCGAGCGACAGCATCGACGGGGCGCTCGAGCTGTGGGACGGGATCGTGCGCGACGGGTCCCTCGGCGCGACCCGCGTGGACACGCCCCCGGTGGAGACGCTGGAGCCCGGCGGCTGGTACGACCAGCGCGCCGCCCTGCGGCTGCGCGCCGGCGACGTGCAGGTGGACCAAGCCGGCAACAACATCAGTGGGGCCCTCGGCTCGGCGGTCCGCGAGGTCACGTTCTGGAATCCGGCCTTCGGCGAGTACGTCACCGTCCAGGAGCTGGACATGGCTCAGCTCGTGGCCGACGGAAACTTCCCGCCCAACGGACTCATCTACGCTGACGCCCCGCTGCGCATCGTGAACGCCGACCAGTTGGGCGGCGGCCTGACCGTCGTCGGCTCCCAGGCGATCTACACCAAGGGCCACTTCAACACGGTCAACAAACGGCCCGCCGCGATCATCTCCCGGGAGCGCATCTGGCACGTGTCCAACGCCTGGTCCGATGCGGACTCCAAGACGAAGGGATCGATCGCCGGACGGCAGGCGTCGAACGGCATCACGACGATCAATGCCGCGCTGGTGGACGGCCAGCCGCCGATCGGAACGGCGCAGTATGCCGACCTGGATGGGGACGGCGAGCCGGACGATCCGGGCGCCGGCAACGCGATCGCCAACGCCGACCATCTGCTGGAGAGCTGGGGCGGAAGCCGCACGCTGCGGAAGCTCGGCTCCATCGTCCACCTGCAGAAGGCGGACATGGCCGACAACCTGTATAACACCGGCAGGGGGCCGGACGAGGCGCCCTGGATCCGCTTCACCGCGTACAACCCGCCGGAGCGTGACTACGCCTACGACCCGGCGCTGCAGAGCACGGCCGGTCAGCCGCCGTTCACGCTGCTGACGGGACGGATCTTCCTCTGGCAGGAGATCGGTTCGTAGCGAAGGCCGGACGCCCTCGGTCCGAGGCGCCCGGACCGAGCCCGAGCCGATCGACCGTCAGTCGTCGTCGGCAGGAGCGCGGCGGGACGCCTTCCGGACCGAACGGCGCCGCTTCTCGTCCAGCCGCTTCCGCCTCGCCGCGCCCGTCGGCCTGGTCTTCCTTCGGCGCTTCGGAACGACTGATGCCCGCCGGACCAGCTCTTCCAGCCGCGACAGCGCGTCTTCCCGGTTCCTCTCCTGCGT
The DNA here is from genome assembly GCA_052390515.1 of Candidatus Eiseniibacteriota bacterium. GTDB lineage: Bacteria > ARS69 > ARS69 > ARS69 > ARS69 > JBQTGV01. Next base: position 24,862 of record JBQTGV010000154.1, read on the forward strand.
GCGGAAGCGCTGCGCGTCGATCCGCAGAACGCCGCCCGCGGTCACGCGGCGGCCGCCGAGGCGGATCAGCCGCTCCTTGACGTCGTCCGACAGGACGCGCGAGGCGCGCACGTCGAAGCGCAGTCGGACTGCGGTGGCGACTTTGTTGACGTTCTGGCCGCCGGGACCCGAGGCGCGGACGAACTCGAGCGAGACTTCGTCGTCGGGGACTCGCCGGGCGGGAGAATCAGTTCCCGCCACGCTTCTCCCGCTTCAGCTCGAATCCGCGCAGGATCACGTAGGCGATCAGCGAGAACACGAAGAAGACGAGCAGCATCCAGGCCGTGCTCTGCGCGGTGCTGATGATCGCGCGGTAGAGCTCGAGCACCCACCGCTCCCCGTTGAGGACGATCGGCACCTCGTCGGGTCCCCGCCCGGTGATGTACTTCTCCAGGTCCCAGATGCGGACCCCGCCCGAGACGCCGACGACGTAGATGGCGAAGAGCAGGTATCGCTTCCACGCCGTGCCGAGGTCCGCGCCGACGAGCCGGTCGAGAATGGTGTGGATCGGTGCACGGAAGAGCCGCGCGATGAGCGCGCACACGAGAACGGACGCCACGAGCGTCACTGCGAGAAGGGAGATGAACACGGCCGGATTCTAATCGATCCCGGGGACGCTGGCCCGCCTTCCCTGGCCGAGCCCCGACGCCCGGTGCGGGGCCTGCGTAACGTCAGTCGATCCGGATGGCCTTGCGGGTCTCGGCCATCGGGCCGGACTGCAGGCGCACGAAGTACACGCCGGGAGCGACGATGCTCCCGCCGGCGTCCCGGCCGTCCCAGCGGGCGTCGAAACGACCGGCGTCCACATGGCCGCTCAGCAGGGTGCGGACCCGCCTCCCGGATACGTCGAAGACCGAAAGCTCGGTCGAGGCCGCGACCGGAATGGCGAAGCGGAACGTCGTGTCGTCCCGGAACGGATTCGGCGCGCCGACCGACAGCGAAAGGACCTGCTCCGGCGCCTCGGGCACCACGGGCTGCTGCGGCGCCGAGGTCCGCGCCACGGCGGCCAGGAGCACCGGGGCCGCCGACGGGAAGGTCGCCGTCCAGAGGTCGGAGTCCCGGGCGAACGCGATCTTCTGCCCGTCCGGCGACCACACCGGCTGCACGTCCGAGTTCGGCCCCGAGGTGATCGGGGTGGCTGCCCCTCCTCCCGCGGGCATCACCCAGATGTCCGAGGTGCCGCTGCGGTCCGAGTGGAACGCGATCTGCGTGCCATCCGGCGACCAGTCCGGCCCGCCGTCGACCATCGGATCGAACGTCAGCTGCGTCTCCGTGCCGCCACCGGACGGAATCACGTAGAGGTCTCCGCCACCCGACCGGTCGGAGCGGAACACGATCTGCGTGCCGTCGGGCGACCACGCCGGGTACGAGTCCACGCCCGGGTCGAACGTGAGTCGCGTCGCCGTGCCTCCGACGGCCGGAACCACGTAGATGTCGTTCCCCTTCTCGAACGCGACCATCGTCCCGTTCGGCGACCAGGCCGGGTACCGGTCGGGAGCCACAGGATCGGCGACGAGAGCGGTCGCGCCTCCGCCGGACGTCGCGCGAACGTACAGGTCGGTGCTGACCGTCAGCACCGCCGCATAGACGACCTGGCTTCCGTCGGGGGAGACGTCGGGGAACTGATCCACCTTCGTGTTGAACGTCTGCTGGGTGGCCGTGCCACCGGTCGATGGGAGGGTCCACAGGTCGCGATTGCCGGAGCGCATGGAATCGAACCAGATCGTCGAGCCGTCCGGCGTCCAGGCCGGGCTCCGGTCGCTGACGCCGCCCGTGCCGATCTGGGTGAGCACGATGCTCCCGCTCGCGACGGTGAGATCGACGGAGTCGCCGTCGTTCGTCGGGTTGGGATCGGCCTGGTCCAAAGCGCTCACGGCCGCCGTGTTGGTGATCGTCAGTCCGGAGGTACCACCGTCCACGGTGGCGGTAACGCCCAGCGTGGCGACGGCTCCGCCGGCCAACGTCCCCAGCGTCCAGACGCCGGTCACGCTGGCGTAGGTGCCCTGGCTCGGCACGTCCGACGTGTACGTCACGCCGGCCGGCAGCAGATCGGTGATCTCGAGGCCGGTCGCGGCCAGGGCTCCGGTGTTCGTCGCCCGGATCGTGTAGACGATCGTGTCGCTCTCCGACGGCGTGGCGTCGTCCACCAGCGCGACCACCGAGAGGTCCGCGGTCGGCACGGCGCCGGGAACGTCGACCACCCAGATGTCCTTGTTGCCGGAACGGTCCGAGACGAAGCACAGCTTGGTGCCGTCGGGGGACCAGTTCAGGATCGCGTCGACGCCCGGGCCGTTGGTGATCTGGGTGGCGGGCGGCTCGCCCGTCGAGGGCATCACCCACAGGTCCTGGCTCGTGCCCCGCCCCGAGCTGAACGCGATCAGCGAACCGTTCGGAGACCACTGGGGATCGAAGTTCGGACCCGTCACGGTAGTGAGCTGCGTCTCCGGACCGCCCCCCACCGGCATCGTGAAGACGTGGAGCGGCCCGAGGCGGTCGGAGTCGAAGAGCATGGTCAAGCCGTCCGGCGAGTAGTCCGCGTCGGTCTCGATGCTCGGCGCGGCCGTGATCGGCACTGCCGTTCCGCCGGTCGCGGGGATCTCCCACAGCTCGTAAGTCCCGGCGTTCACGTCGAAGGAGAGCTTCGTTCCGTCGGGCGACCAGCTCGCGCGACGGTCGATCGTGGGATTCGAGTTGACCTGGAACGGCACTCCGCCCGCCGACGGAACGGTCCAGATGTCGTAGTTGCCGGCGCGGTCGGAGTCGAACGCGATGGTTTGCCCGTCCGGCGACCAGTCGGGATGCTCATCGTTGGCCGGACCGATGGTCAACTGCGTGGCCGACCCACCGGTCGCCGAGACCACGTACACGTGGAAGCTGCCCGATCGGTTCGAGCTCCACGCGATCTTCGTTCCGTCCGGGGACCAGGCCGGCATGGTATCGATGCCGGGATCGAACGTGAGCTGCACCGCGGAGTCGATCCCCGGGATATTGGGCACGACGGTCGCCGTGGCGCTGTCGTTCGTCGGGTTCGGATCGGACGGGGAAGACGCGGTCCGCGTGGCCGTGTTCGCGATCGGCGTCCCACCTGTACCCACGTTCACCGTGGCATCGATCGTGAGGGTAGCCTGTGCCGTGGCGAGCAGCGACCCGACCGTCCACAGCCCGGTGACGTCGCTGTACGCACCCTGGGACGGGACGGCGGAGGCGAACGTCACCCCGGCCGGCAGCAGATCGGTGACCTCGACTCCGGTCGCGGTGTCCGGACCGCCGTTCGTCACCGTGATCGTGTACTGGATCGTCGCGCTTTCGTCGGGAGTCGTATCGTCGACCGACTTCGCCACGACGAGGTCCGCCTGCGGCGTGATGGCGAGCGTCGCGATCCACAGACCGCTCCCGGCTCGGGCGAAGACGATGCTCGCCCCGTCCGGCGACCAGTCCGGGTTCACGTCGGAGGCGGCGGCCGTCGTGACCTGCATGGCGGCGCCTCCCGCGGAGGGCATGGTCCAGATGTCGTTGTTGCCGGCACGGCTCGACTGGAAGGCGATCTGCGTGCCGTCCGGCGACCAATCGGGCGCGCCGTCGGACGCGGGGTCGGTGGTGAGCTGCGTGGCCAGGCCGCCGCCCGACGGGATCACCCACACGTCGATGTTGCCGCTGCGGTCGGACTGGAACGCGATCTGGGTCCCGTCGGGCGACCACGTGGGGTGCGTGTCGTTCGCCGGATCAGTGGTCAGCTGTACGGGGGTACCTCCGGTCGCCGGGAGGACGTAGATGTCCGTGCCCTTCACGTACGCGACCTGGGATCCGTCGGGAGACCACGCGGGGAGCGCATCGATGTTCGCCGCATCGAGGTGCAGCAGCGTGGCGGCGCCGCCGCTGATCGGCCGCGTGTAAATGTCCGTGAACCCGCCGCCGACCGGCGCGGAGGCCAGCGCGTAAGCGGTCCCGTCCGGCGACCAATCCGGCTGCTGGTCCACGCCCTTCGAAAGGGTGAGGCGAACGGCGGTGCCGCCGACGGCCGGGATGGACCAGACGTCCAGGTTCGCCGATCGGTTCGACTCGAAGAGAATCGTGGTGCCGTCCGGGGACCAGGCCGGCCTCTGATCGCCGACGATCGTGGTCAGCTGCGTCTCGGTGACCTGCGCGAGCCCCGGGAACCCCGAGAGGCCGACGAGCACGACGCCCCAGGCCGCAATCCCCGCCCGACGGTGGGACGGGGAACGAACCGGATGTACGAACACACTGCCTCCACGACGCGTTGCCGAACTGGGTGTGGAATCCCGGGGGGGGGAGAGTCGAGTGACCGATTATAACGGGAACCCCCCGTGGGCCGACAACCCCCCTGTGCAATCTTCGCCGCCCTTGGAGGAAACGCGGCGTCCTCTGGCCTGGCCCCGCGCCGCTCTCGGCGTGGCCTTCGGCCCTACTCGCTCCCGGTGCTCGCCGCGCCCTCGGGAATCGGGTGGGCTATCAGGGCCGAGAACTTCGCGAAGTCGAACTCCTTGTAGAAGGGGTTCCCCTCGGGGGTGTGGCACACCGTGCACGTCTTCGCGTCGGGGATCACCAGGCCGACCGATGCCGGCTCGATCTCGCCCGCCGTGAGCCCTTCCATCGTCGCCTTCTTCTGGTAGCCGCTCCCCGCGCCGTGGCAGCTCTCGCAGGAGACGCCCTCCTCGAGCGTGATCTTCGCCGTCGTGTCGGCCATCACGGCGAAGGCCGTGGCGTGGCACTTCAGGCACTCCGGCGCGGTCTGAGGGTTCTCGATACCCAGCTTCGCCGCCTCCGCCTTCGCCTCCGGGCTGGCGAGGGTCTCGAAGGCCTTCGCGTGCAGGCTCTTCTCCCAGATGCCGAACTGATCGCCGGTCTCGGGCTTCTTGTGGCAGATCTTGCATTTCTTCACGCCGATGTACTCGTACTCCCCGCCGGCGCTGGCGGCGCCCGGGGCGGTCAGAAGCGTGGCGAGAGCGACGATCGAGATCCAGGCCGTGGCGCGCATCCCTGTCTCCTTCACTGGCGTCCTGAGGGCCGTGTCGACCGGAAAGGTATCCAAATCAGAGCCGGTGGTCCAGATACACGAGATCGCGGGTAGTGGGTCATTTTGGACCCACTACCAGATCGCGCCCGGTGCCGCGCAGTCGACGGGTGAGCGCCCGACCGGGACTCGGTGGAGGCTCGGGCCGGCTGGATCTCAGCGCGTCAGGGCGACCCGCCGGCCGGCTACGTCGCTCCCCGCCTGGGCGCGGAGGAAGTAGACGCCGGAGGCCACCGCCGCGCCGGCCGCGTCGCGGCCGTCCCACCCGAGGACGACCGGAGCCTCCTCGGCTACACCCCCGTGCAGGCGCCGGATGAGCCGGCCCGACGCGTCGTACACGCCGACGCGGATCACCGTGCCGGCCCGCGCGACGACCTCGAAGCGCGTGTCTGCCGAGAACGGGTTCGGCCGGGGCAGACCCAGTCGGATGCCGTTCGCTGTTTGCTGGGCCTCCGGAACAGCGGCGGCCGGGTCGGGGACGATCTTCCAGACCTCGCCCGGAACGTTCGTGCGGTACTCGACCACATACAGCTCGCCGTCGTCGTCCTGCCAGAAGGAAGCGGGAAACCGGATCGCATTGGTCGGCCCGACGTCCAGCGCCGTGCTCCAGTCGGTCAGCTCCGAGAGCACCCCGTTCTCGTAACGGAAGCTCCAGATCTTGTGCCAGCTCTCATCGGCGAAGAAGTAATGACCGTACAGGAACGAAGGCAATACCGAGCCGCGGTAGACGTAACCGCCGACCACCGCATGGTTGGTGAACAGCGTGTGCGCGTACTCGTGGATCGGCAGCGTCAGTGTGCCGTCGTCGCAGTCCGTCGGCGGATTGAAGCAGGCCGACGCCTCCATCAAGGGCCAACCATAGTTCTCGCCGCCTGTGCTCGAGGCGGGCTGGAAGTCGACCTCCTCGAAGACCGAGTTCCCGACGTCCCCGATGTAAAGGTCACCGGTGAGACTATCGAACGTGTACCTCCAGGGGTTGCGGAAGCCGAATGCCCAGATCTCGTCCGACGTTCCCGGGTTCGACACGAACGGATTGTCCGGAGGGATGGAGTAATTCCTGAGGCTGTCCGACGGGAAGTCGTCGCCATGCGGATCGATGCGGAGCATCTTGCCGAGCAACGACGTCGGATTCTGCGAGAGATGCCCGCCCGTGCCGCCGTCCCCGAAGCCAATCCAGAGATACCCGTCCGGCCCGAATACGAGGTTCCCGGCGTTGTGGCTCGGCGACGGCTGCGCCACCTCGAGGATCTGGTGGCCGCTGTTCTCGTCGGCGGAGTCGGGGTTGGAGGAAACCGTGTAGCGCCGCACGAAGGAAGTGCCGTTGACCGTTCCGGCGGTGTAGTTCACGTAGAAGTATCCGTTCGTCGCGTAGTCGGGATCGAAGACCATCCCGAGCAGACCCTGCTCCCAGAGCGTCTGGTGGACCACGCCGGTGAGATCCAGGAACCAGGTCGGGAGCAGCGCCCCGTTCTTGAAGACGCGGATCTCGCCCAATTGTCCGACCACGAACAGCCGGTCGTCGTCGGGGGGTGCACAGACGTGCAGCGGAAAGTTCACGTTCTGGATGATGCTGACGGCTCGGATTTGCGCCGCCGCGGGTGCCGCGGCGGCGGCGAGAAGCAGGAGCGATGCAATCCGACGAACGGCCATGGTGCCTCCCTGAGGGTCCCAGGCTAAGGCGCGGCACGGGCCGAGTTCAAGTCGAGGCCCAGCCCGGGGGCAGACGGCGCCCTCGACCCCGTGGCCTGTCTAACGCAGCAGCGCGATGCGCCTGCTCGAAACATCTTCTCCCGCCTTCGCCCGGAGGAAATAGACGCCCGCTGCTGCGGCACCACCCGCCGCGTCGCGGCCGTCCCAGTCCAGTGCCAGAGGAAGATCCGCCGCCGTCCCTGCGTGGAGGTGACGCACGAGCCTCCCCGTGGCGTCGTACACTCCGACATCGAGAGCCGCGCCCGCCGGCGCCACGACCTCGAAGCGCGTCTCCGCCGAGAACGGGTTCGGCCGCGCCGGACCGAGCAGCAACTCGCCGGCGATCGGAGCCGGCGGTACGCTCGACGCCGGATCGGGGATGATCTTCCACACTTCGCCGGGAACGGCAGTCCGGTACTCGACGACGTAGAGTTCGCCGTCGTCGTCCTGCCAGAAGGACGCTGGGAAGCGGATCGAGGCGGCGGGTCCCACATCCAGGGCCGCGCTCCAGTCGATCAGCTCGGTCAGCAGTCCGTTCTCGTAGCGGAAGCTCCAGATCTTGTGCCAGCTCTCGTCGGCGAAGAAGTAGTGCCCGTACAGGAACGAGGGCAGCACGGAGCCGCGGTACACGTATCCGCCCACGACCGCGTGGTTGGTGAACAGGGTGTGGGCATAGGCGTGGATCGGCAGCGTGAGCGATCCGTCGTTGCAGTCCGTGGGCGGCGTGAAGCAGGCCGTCCCCTCCATGAAGGCCCAACCGTAGTTTTCGCCGCCGGTGCTCGAGGCGGGCTGGAAGTCGATCTCCTCGAAGGCGTTCTGCCCCACGTCGCCGAGGTACAGATCGCCGGTGAGGCGGTCGAACGTATACCGCCACGGGTTGCGAAGGCCGAACGCCCAGATCTCGTCGAGCGTCCCGGGATCCGAGACGTACGGATTGTCCGCCGGGACCGAGTAGTTCCGGAGGCTGTCCGCCGGGAAGTCGTCGCCGTGGGGATCGATACGCAGGATCTTGCCGAGCCAGGTCGTGGGGCTCTGCGACGTGATCCCGCCCACGCCGCCGTCTCCCCACGCGATCCACAGGTACCCGTCCGGACCGAACACGAGATTGCCCGCGTTGTGGTTCGTCGCCGGCTGCGTCAGCTCCAGAATCTGGAGGCCGCTGTTCTCGTCCGCCGAGTCGGGGTTGGACGAAACCGTGTAGCGGCGGACGATGGACTTCCCGGCGCCGGCGCCGGTCGTGAAGTTCACGTAGAAGTACCCGTTCGTGGCGTAATCCGGATCGAAGACCAGACCCAGCAAGCCCTGCTCGCCAAGCGTCTGGTGAACTTCCCCGGAGAGGTCCAAGAACCAAGTCGGGAGCAGCGCCCCATTCTCGAAGACGCGCACCTCGCCCTTCTGTCCGACCACGAAGAGGCGGTCGTCCCCCGGCGGGGCGCAGACGTGGATCGGGTTGTTGACGTTCTGGATCACGCTGACGGCCTTGATCTGGGAGCGGGCCGGCAGGGCGAGAACGAAGCCGAGGAGGGTGAGTCCGACGATTGCGCGTGCACTTCTCATGGTGACCTCCGGAGGCCTCCCTGGGGGACGGACGGGACCCCTCCATGGTGAAGGGACGGATGGGTCCAAGTCCAGCGCTGACGCACGTCCCGGCCCCCGACCGATGCCCCTGGTGCTCCACAGAGCGCCCGGCCGCCCTGATCGTACGCGCGCCCGCCGACTGGAGGCCGCGTTTGCGGATTCCGCCCCTCTCCGGCGAGGGCGCCTTCACGGGTGGCGGCCCGCTCCCGGGGCGAAGGGCCCGCTTCGTCGGGTCACAGAAAGGCGGTACTCTCCCGCCATGCGCTCCGCGCTCCCGCTCGCCGCACTCACCGCGATCTGCCTCACGTCGTGCTCGGACTCGCAGGCGCCCTCCGGCGACGACGGCGATCCGCTGACCCGGCTGCAGCCCACGGAGCCCCTGCCGCTCAGCCCGGGGAACGCGTCGGGACAGGACGAGGACCCGGCGATCCTCGTAGCGCGGGACGGGTCCCTCTTCGCCGCTTGGTACTCGAACCGCGCCGGGCTCCACGCCGACGGCCGCCAACGCAAGGAGCTCTTCGTGGCGCGCTCGACGGATGGAGCCGCCTGGACGAATCCTCCCGTGCAGGTGACCGACGAGCACGAGTGGAGCTTCTACCCGAGCCTGGCGCAGAGCGCGGACGGCGCCCTCCATCTCACGTGGATGCGGTGGCTCCTGCTGCCCCTCGACTGCGTACCGCAAGGGCCGAACTGCCCGGGCGACCCGTCCTGCTGCACGGGTACGGACCGCCGCATCCGCTATGCGCGGTCACCGGACGGTCTCACCTGGGATCCCGCGGACGCGGTGGAGCTGACGCCCGGTCCGGCGGACGAGGTGGCGAGCCTCGTCGCCGCTTCCGACGGTCGCCTGCTCGTCTACTACGCGTCGGGGTTTCGAACCGGCGACCCGACGAAGCAGATCTGGCTCGTCGTCGGGAGCGGAGGAACGTGGTCCGCGCCGATGCCCGCCGCCGGAGTGAGCACGGGGCTCCACCACGACACGTTCCCCCACGTCGTCGAGCGCTCGCCCGGCGCCTTCCTGATGACCTGGACCCGCTACGATCTTGCGGACGGCGACAATCTGTTCAGCCAGTCCACCCGGACGATGCTCTCCACGTCGGCCGACGGTCTCGCCTGGACGGCTCCAGTCTCGCTCAACGAGGCCACCTACCTCACGACCATCGACGTGTTCCCACACCTCTATCCCGACCACGCCCGGCAGCGCTGGTACGTGGTCTGGGTGACAGAAGCGGGAACGGTGGACCTGCCCATCGACGGCACCTTCCCGGATGATCTGGTGACGCTGGACATCCCCGGCTACACGCCGCGCGTCGCTCCCACAGCGACTCCGGGTATCTACTGGGCGGCGTGGGTGGACGGCGTCGAGCCCTTGCAGAAGGTCCGCTACCGCTTCTTCGAGAAGTGACCCCCGAGGCGACCCTTCCAGCGGCGAAGCGCCCCGTCCACCTCGGCCGGAGCTGTCGACCCCAGCGTGCGCTTCGCCTCGACGGATCCGCGCGCGGTCAGCAGCCTTCGATCGAGACCGGCGAGACCCGCCTCGGCGAGCTCGTCCTCGCCGGCGTCGTCCAGCCCTCGCCCGGCGGACTCGCAGGCGGCCACGAGCCGGCCGATGCGCTGATGCGCTTCCCGGAAAGGGACGCCACGCCGCACCAGTTCCTCGGCCAGGTCCGTCGCCCCCGAGTGATCCGGTCCGCAGCTCCGCGGCGAGCGGAACGACGCGGACGACATCGCTCCGGCGAGCAGTACCGCGCAGTCCCGTGTCGTGTCGAACGCGTCGAAGAGCGCCGGCTTGTCTTCCTGCAGATCGCGGTTGTAGGCCAGCGGCAGCCCCTTGAGCAAAGAGTGCAGCGTCAGCAGCGCGCCGTGCACACGAGCCGTCTTGCCGCGCACCAGCTCGGCCACGTCCGGGGTCCTCTTGTGCGGCAGCATGGACGATCCGGTGCACCAGGCGTCGCCGAGCCGCA
>JBQTGV010000155.1:0-19023 GCA_052390515.1 Candidatus Eiseniibacteriota bacterium
GGCGATCTCGCCGGGGTGTCGGCGGAATACTTAACTTCCTGCCTGGGCGGGGTGGGGAGCCGCGGCCGGAGGGGGGCGAATGTGCGCCGGCGCCTCGCCGCGCTGCGCGGCCTCTTCCGCTTCGCCCATGCCGAAGGATCGGCGGCCGAGGACCCGACGCGGGAAGTGTCCGGTCCGCGGCGGCTCCGCCGGCTCCCGGGGGCGCTCTCGGTGGCGGAGGTGGAGCGGCTGCTGGACGCGCCTTCGGGCGACGCGCCGCTCGCGCTGCGCGACCGGGCGCTCCTCGAGCTGGCCTACGCCACCGGGGTGCGGGTCAGCGAGGCCTGCGCCGTGGACCTGGCCGATCTCGGCGTGGAGCCCGGCATGTTGCGGGTGCGAGGCAAGGGCGGCGTGGAGCGGTGGATCCCGGTCGGGCGAGTCGCCCGGGGGGCGCTGCAGGAGTGGACCGGCCGCGGCAGGCCGGCGCTGGCCGCGCCCGGCGAGGCCGCGCTGTTCGTCAACGCGCGCGGCAGGCGGCTCGGGCGTCACGGATTCTGGCGAGTGCTGCGCGGCCACGTGCGAGCCGCGGGCATCCGGCGCGCCGTGTCGCCGCACACCCTTCGCCATTCCTTCGCCACCCATCTGCTGGAGGGAGGCGCGGACCTCCGCGTCGTCCAGGAGCTCCTCGGTCACGCCGACCTGTCCACGACCCAGGTCTACACGAAGGTGGACACGACGTATCTCGCGGAGGTCCACCGGACGTTCCACCCGCGGGAGCGCGCGCGAGTGCGGGGGGGCGCTTGAGCGCCGGACGGGCTACACTGGAGCCACCGCGAAGGAGGCCCATGGCGACGCATCCCCGACCCGAACCGGCCGCCCAGGTGCTGGACGGAGACAGGGCGGCATCCGCGGGGGCGGGAGCGCCGCCCGAGGGCGTGCGGGGTTCCGCCGAGGGCGTGCTTCCGGTCGAGGGCGACGGCTACCGCGTCTCCCTGGAGAAGTTCGAGGGACCGCTGGATCTCCTCCTCTATCTGATCCGCGAGGAGGAGGTGGACATCTACGACATCCCCATCTCGCGCATCACCGATCAGTACCTCGAGTCCATCCAGGACATCGATAAGTCCGAGATCGACCTGGATCGGGCCGGGGAGTTCCTGCTCATGGCCGCGACGCTCATGCGCATCAAGGCGCGCATGCTCATTCCGCGGGACGAGGACGGAGAGGAAGGCGAAGAGGAGGACCCGCGCGAGGAGCTGGTGCGCCGGCTGCTCGAGTACCGCGCCTTCCAGGGGGTGGCCGAGGCGCTGCGCACCCGCGAGGAGGAGTGGCGCGACGTGTTCGTCCGCGCCGGATGCTTCCGGCCCGAACCGGAGCCGGCCGGCTTCACCGATCTCGGCGTGTCCGTCGTCGATCTGTTCCGCGCGTTCCGGCGCATGCTGGACAACCTGCGCGACGAGACGCCGCTCGAGATGCGCGCCGCGGAGTACTCCGTCGACGAGCGCATGGAGTTCCTGCGCCGCGAGTGCCTGGAGCGCGCGGACGGCGTTCCGTTCCGCAGGGTCCTGGGCGAGGATCCCACGCGCGCGCTGCTCATCGCCACGTTCCTGGGGCTCCTGGAGCTGATCCGCCTCCGCGAGGTGTTCGTCGCGCAGGTGGATCGGTTCGGAGAGATCTGGATCCGACAGCGGAAGGAGAAGGAGGAGGCGCTGCCCCGATGACCGAGAACCACTCCCTCGACTCGCAGGTCGAAGCGCTGCTCTTCTCCTCGGAGGTGCCGCTCCCGGCCAGGCGCCTCGCCGAGCTGACCGGGCAGGCGAAGGGTCAGGTGCTGGAGGCGATGGATCGCCTGAACGTCCACTATGCCGAGACGAAGCGCTCGTTCCGCATCGTCGAGATCGCCGGCGGCCACCAGATGGTCACCACTCCGGACTTCGCCGACGTGCTGGCGGAGCTGCACCGGGAGAGCGTCCCGACGCGGCTCTCCCAGGCCGCGCTCGAGACGCTGGCGATCATCGCCTTCCGCCAGCCGGTGACCCGCGCCGAGATCGACCGCGTCCGCGGCGTGAGCGCGAGCGACGGCGTGCTCCGCCACCTGCTGGAGCGCAAGGTGGTGCGCATCGCGGGGCGCGCGGAAGCGCCCGGACGCCCGTTGCTCTACGGCACGACGGCGGAGTTCCTGGGCTACTTCGGGCTCCCCAGCCTCTCCGATCTGCCCCGCCGCGACGAGCTCGAGGCCATGCTGGCCGGCGAGGCCGCTGCCCGTTCCGCGGACCCCTCCGAGGAGGCCGTCCCCTCGGACATCGAGTCTCACTCCGGAGAGGAGTCGGACGATCGTGAAGGAATCCCTGCGCCTTAACCGCTTCCTGGCTCAGGCCGGCGTGGCCTCCCGGCGGCGTTGCGACGATCTGATCCGGCAGGGGCGCGTCACCCTCAACGGCACGATCGTGAGCGAGCTCGGCGTCCGCGTGGACCCGGACTCCGACCGGGTCGTGGTGGACGGCGCGGTGGTGGAGCGGCAGTCCGGCCGCTGGACGCTCGCGCTGAACAAGCCCCGTGACGTACTGGTCGCCGCGGTGGACTCCCGCGGCCGCTCCACCGTGACCGACCTGCTCGGCGACTTCGCGGGGCGGGTCTTTCCGGTGGGGCGCCTGGACTACCGCAGCGAGGGACTTCTGCTCTTCACGAACGACGGCGAGCTCGCGTACCGTCTCGCGCATCCGCGCTTCAAGGTGGAGAAGGTGTACCGGGTGGAAGTGAGCGGGCCCGTCTCGCCCTCGCTGATCGAAGCCTTCCGCCGGGGCGTGGTCCTGGAGGACGGACGCACCCAACCCGCGATGCTCGCGATCGTCTCCCGCGGTAGGGAGCGCTCCATCCTGGAGATCGAGCTGCGTGAGGGGAAGAAGCGGCAGATTCGCCGTATGCTCGCCCGGTTCGACCACGAGGTCGTGAAGCTCTGCCGCACGCGATTCGGTCCGATCGAGCTCGGCGGTCTTCGCACCGGGAAGTGGCGCGAGCTGGCTCCCGCGGAGGTCGAGCGCCTGCACCAGGCCGTCGGGCTGTCCTCGCCGTCGGGGAGCGCGCCGGCGTGATCCTCATCCTGCGCGCGGACGTCACCCAGGGCGAGATCGACGCCCTGCTGGAGCGGCTGCACGAACTCGGCGTCAAGAGCCACTTGGCTCGCGGGCGGGATCACGCCGTCCTCACCCTGGAGGGTGAGGAAGACCTGCTGCGCGGCGCGCAGCTCGACGCGTTGCCGGGCGTCGAGCGGCTCGTTCACACCCAGCGCCCGTACAAGCTGGCCAGCCGCGACTATCGACCGGAACGGACGACGATCCCCATCGGCAAGGTCACCGTGGGCGCGAAGCGCGTCGTGGTCATGGCCGGGCCGTGCTCGGTCGAGTCGCGCGCGCAGTGCTTCACGATCGCCGACGAGGTGGCGAAGGCGGGGGCCTCGATGTTCCGCGGCGGCGCGTTCAAGCCGCGCACCTCGCCGTACTCGTTCCAGGGGCTTGGTCGTGAAGGCCTGGAGATCCTGGCCCAGGTACGCGAGCGAACCGGCCTGGCGGTCATCACCGAGGTGATGGACACCCGCGACGTGGAGATGGTGGCCCGATACGCGGACGTGCTGCAGATCGGTGCGCGCAACGTGCAGAACTTCAGCCTGCTGAACGAGGTGGGCAAGAGCGGCGTGCCCGTGTTCCTGAAGCGCGGCATGATGACGACGGTGAACGAGCTGCTCATGTCCGCGGAGTACGTCATGTCCAACGGGAACAGCAACGTGATGCTCTGCGAGCGCGGCATCCGCACGTTCGAGACCGCGCTGCGCAACACCCTGGACCTCTCGGCCGTGCCGCTCCTGCAGAGCCTCACGCATCTTCCGGTGATCGTGGATCCCAGCCACGGCGTGGGCGACTGGCGTTACGTGGTGCCCATGGCCAGGGCCGCGGTGGCCGCGGGCTGCGACGGCCTGATGATCGAGGTGCACCACGCTCCGGAGACGGCTTTCTCCGACGGCGTGCAGTCGCTGCTGCCGCGCCGCTTCGCCGCCGGGATGGCGGAGATCCGCAAGGTGGCGCGCGCCGTGGGCCGCCTCGTCTGAGATGGCGGCAATCCGGATGATCGGCCGCTTCCGTCCGCCGGGCGACAAGTCGCTCTCCCACCGCGCGTTGATCCTGGCGGCGCTGGCCGAGGGGACCGCTTCGCTCCGGGGGCTCAACCCGGGCGCGGACGTGGCCTCGACCGCCTCGTGCCTGTGCCGGCTGGGCGTCGCCGCCGTGCGGCGCGGCACCGAGTGGCGCGTGGAAGGGGGAGGGCCGCAGGCGTGGCGAAGGGCGCGCGGCGCGCTGGACTGCGGGAACTCCGGCACGACCATGAGGCTGCTGGCCGGCGTGCTCGCGGCGATGCCCTTCGAGTCCCGTCTCACCGGCGACGCGTCGCTCTCCGTGCGGCCCATGGAGCGGATCGCGCGGCCGCTGCAGCGCATGGGAGCCTCGGTCCGCGGCCACACGCGGCGCGGCGCGCTGCTGCCGCCCCTCACCGTCCGCGGACGACCTCTCCGCTCCATCCGCTGGAAGCAGGAGGTCGCGAGCGCGCAGGTGAAGTCCGCGATCCTGCTCGCCGCGGCGGTCGCGGGCGTGGGGGCGGTCGTGCTCGAGTCCGTGCGTTCCCGCGACCACACCGAGCGCATGCTGGCGGCGCTCGGCGCGCGCGTCCGTCGCGTTCGGGGAGGCGTCTCGCTGGCCCCCGGCGCGAGGCTGCGTCCGCCGTCGGGGACGGTTCCGGGAGATCCCTCGGCCGGCGCGTTCTTCGCCGCCGCCGCGGCGGCGCTTCCCGGCTCCGACTTGACCCTGGAGGGGGTCTGTCTCAACCCCACGCGGCTGGGGTTCTATCGCGCGCTCGAGAGGATGGGCGCGCGCGTGGAGAGGCGCGTGACGCACCGCTGGTGCGGCGAGCCGGTCGGCGAGCTGCGCATTCGCTCCGGCCGACTGCGCGCCGTCCGGCTCGGCGGCCGCTCGGTTCCCGCGACGATCGACGAGCTGCCGCTGGTCGCGGTGCTGGCGGCGGGAGCGTGCCGCGGGACCACGCGGATCCGCGGGGCCGCGGAGCTCCGCACGAAAGAGAGCGACCGCATCGCCGGACTCGCGCGGGGACTCGCCGCGCTCGGTGCGCGCGTGGCCGAGCTGCCGGACGGTCTCGTCGTCGAAGGCGGCCGTCTCGCCGGCGGCCGTGTGGACTCGCTCGGCGACCATCGCCTGGCCATGGCGTTCCGCGTGGCGGGACTTCTGGCGGAGGGCCCGGTGAGCGTGCGCGGCGCGGGATCGGCGCGCGTCTCCCACCCCGGCTTCGACCGGGCGCTCCGCCGGCTCGTCCGATGACCAAGCAGGCGAAGCCGGCGGGATTCGTCGTCGCGATCGACGGGCCGGCTGCCTCCGGCAAGAGCACGACCGCGCGCCTGGCCGCCGAACGCCTCGGCTTCCTGTACCTCGACACCGGGGCGATGTACCGCGCGGTCACGTGGAAGGCGCTCTCGCTGGGCATCGACTCCAGCGACGTCGTCGCGCTGGCCGACCTGGTGGAGAGGATCCGCGTGCAGGTGATCGCCGGCGAGCACGGCGGCCGCGTGCTGGTGGACGGGGAGGACGTGACCGAGCGCATCCGCGACCCGCGGATCTCCCGGGCGGTCTCCCGCGTGGCCAGCGTGCCCGCGGTGCGCCGCGCCATGGTGGAGCTCCAGCGCGGAATCGGCCGGTCCGGGGCCGTGGTGGTGGAGGGGCGGGACATCGGCACGGTGGTCTTTCCCGATGCGCGCGTGAAGGTCTACCTCGCCGCCTCCCTGGAGGAGCGGGCCGAGCGGCGCCGGGCGGAGCTTCGCCGGGCGGGCGTCGAGCAGAGCCTCGAGGAGCTGATGCGCGAGATCGGCGCGCGGGACGAGCTCGACTCCGCGCGCGAGGACAGCCCGCTGCGCCGCGCCCCCGACGCCGTGCTGGTGGACACGACGCGCCTCACGATCGCCCAGCAGGTCGACGAGGTGGTCCGGGTGGTGCGGGAGGCGATCGCCGCGGCGGAGCGGGAAGGCGGGCGGCCCTCGTAGCCCGAGCGGGGCGGGCCCCGTCCTCGGGAGGATGCGTCGCGAGGACTGTCTGAACCCGGGCCAGGCCCCTGACCTCGCACACCGCCCCGCGGGGCAAAATGGCCCGCTTTCGCCCTTTCCGGAGACGCGGCGGATCCGGTATCATGCGCGGTCGATCCCGGCTGTCCGGGGAGGAACCCTCTCTCGATTGAGGCCCTGGTATCGCTTCGTCCGCTTCCTGGCCGGAACCCTGGCGCGTCTGCTCTGGGGTGTCCGGGTCGAGGGGGCGGAGCACGTGCCGCGGGCGGGGCCGCTGCTGGTCACGAGCAACCACCTGAGCAACGTCGACCCGGCGCTCTTGGGCGGGGTCATCCCACGCGAGGTGGGCTTCGTGGCGAAGGAGGAGCTCTTCCGGGTTCCGGTGCTGGGGGCGCTGATCCGCTCCCTGAACGCGATGCCGCTGGATCGGTCGCGGCTGTCGATGGCGGCGATCGACCGGTTCGGTTCGCACCTCGGGCAGGGCGGAGCGCTCGTGTACTTCCCCGAGGGCACGCGCTCGCGGACCGGTGAGCTGGGCTCGGCGAAGGTCGGGGTGGGGGTCCTGCTGTCACGGCACCCCGTACCGATCTTGCCGGTGAGGGTGAACGGCACGGACTCCCTTTTCCGGAACATGTTCCGGCGGGGACGCATGCGGGTGGTGTTCGGCCGCCCGTATACGCTCCCGAAGGGGGAAGGATCCGGAGCCGCGGAGCGCGAGGAGTATCGGCGCATCGCCGAGACCGTCCTCGAGCACATCCGCGGCCTCGATGGATCCGGCGCCTCCGATCAGGAGGCGGGGAATCCGGCGGCGCCGGGCGAAGGGTCCGATGGACTCTCGCGTGGCCGTGCCGGGGATGCCCGCATTTCGTGAGGAAGGGAAGGTACCTGGATTCATGAGCGAACCGATCGATACGGAACTGTCGGACCTGCTGGACGACGAGGAAGCGGAAGAACGGCGAGCGCCTGCGGAGACGCCGCCCGTGCTCGTCAACCGGGCCGACGAAGAGGGAGTGGATCTCGAGTCTCCGGAGATCCGCGAGCTGCTGGCCATGTACGAGGAGACCCTCGGCAACCTGTACGAGGGTCAGATCGTCCAGGGGACGGTGCTCTCCGTCGGCGAGAAGGACGTGCTGGTCGACGTCGGCTTCAAGTCCGAGGGAATCATCAACCTCGCGGAGTTCCCGGACGCCGGGTCGATCAAGCCCGGCGACGTCGTCGAGGTCTTCCTCGAGAGCATGGAGAACTCCGACGGGCTCGTCGTGCTGTCCAAGCAGCGCGCCGACTTCCTGCGGGTGTGGAACCGCATCAAGGACGCGTACGACAAGCAATCCGTCGTGGACGGCCGCCTGGTGCGTCGCATCAAGGGCGGCGTCGTGGTGGACCTCTTCGGAGTGGACGCGTTCCTGCCGGGCTCGCAGGTCGCCCTGCGCAGCGTGCCGAATCTGGACGACCTGATCGGCCAGAAGCTCGAGTTCCGCGTGATCAAGCTGAACAAGCGCCGCCGGAACATCGTGGTCTCGCGGCGGGTCGTGCTCGAGGAGGAGCGCGCGGTGAAGCGCGCCGGCCTCATCAAGGAGCTGGAGAAGGATCAGATCCGCGAAGGACAGGTGAAGAACATCACCGACTTCGGCGCGTTCGTGGACCTCGGCGGCATCGACGGCCTGCTGCACATCACCGACATGTCCTGGGGCCGGGTGAGCCATCCCAGCGAGGTGGTCTCCATCGGCGACACCATCCGCGTGAAGGTGCTTGAGTTCGACAAGGAGCGCGAGCGCATCTCGCTCGGGCTGAAGCAGCTCACGCCGTACCCGTGGGAGAAGGTGGCGCAGAAGTATCCGGTCAACGCGCGCGTGCGCGGCCGGGTCGTGTCCATCACCGACTACGGCGCGTTCATCGAGCTGGAGAAGGGCGTCGAGGGGCTGATCCACGTCTCGGAAATGAGCTGGACGCGGCACGTGCGGCACCCGGCGAAGATCCTCACCATCGGCGACGTCATCGACGCGGTCGTGCTCAAGGTCGACGAAGAGAACGAGAAGATCTCCCTCGGCCTGAAGCAGGTGGAGCCGGATCCGTGGCTGACGCTGGACGACAAGTATCCGGTGGGCTCCAAGTTCAGCGGCAAGGTGCGCAACCTGACGAACTTCGGCGCCTTCGTGGAGCTGGAGGAAGGCATCGACGGGCTGGTGCACATCAGCGACATGTCCTGGACGAAGCGCATCCGCCATCCGTCCGAAGTCGTGAAGAAGGGCGACGACGTCGAGGTCATCGTCCTGAACATCGACAAGGAGGCGCGACGGATCTCCCTCGGGCTGAAGCAGGTGCACGACGATCCGTGGCTCGAGCTGTCGGAGCGCTATCAGCCCGGCGTCAGCGCGAACGGGCGCATCAGCCGCGTGCTCGACCGCGGCGTGGTGGTGGATCTGGCGGACGACCTGGAAGGGTTCGTGCCCATCTCGCACCTGGGCTGGGACAACATCGGCAGCCCGGCGGACCTGTTCCGCGAGGGCGACGAGGTTCCGCTCAAGGTGATCAGCCTGGATCAGCAGCAGCGGCGCATCGTTCTGTCGCTGCGCGAGCATCTGGCGCAGATCGACGACGAGGCCGAGATGGAGTACCGGGCGATGATCCAGCGTCGGGCGGCGGAACGGGCCGCGCAGGAGGGCCCTTCCGGCACGCGCGTGGAGAAGGTCGACGGCGGCGATCCCGACGATTCCGCGTTCGAGGAGATCGAGGAATCACTGCGGGACTGACCGCGGGGCGGAAGACCTTGACGCAGGGGGACCAGGGCGGGATCCTGGCCCTCGCGACGGGGGCGATTAGCTCAGCTGGTTAGAGTGCCTGCTTGACATGCAGGAGGTCACTGGTTCGAGTCCAGTATCGCCCACCAGGAAACGACGGATCGGGAAGCTCCCCCGCATTCCGAACGGGCTCGGCGGCGCCGACCGCAGGGCTCGAACGGGGAGGCTTCCCGCTTCCGGTTGACAGCGAATCCGAGCGAGGAGGACGAGTCCATCGAGAAGGAGCTGAGAGTCAACGAGAAGATCCGGATCTCCCCGATCCGGGTCGTCGGCGAGAATGGCGAAGTTCTCGGCATCATGAGCGCGGAAGAGGGCAGGACGTTGGCGCGGCAGAGCGGCCTCGACTTGGTCGAGGTCTCGCCGAACTCGCGGCCGCCGGTCTGCCGCATCATGGACTTCGGAAAGTTCAAGTACGAGCAGAACAAGAAGGATCGAAAGGCCCGCAGTCGGCAGCACGGGCAGCAGCTCAAGGAGGTGAAGTTCCGGCCGAAGATCGAGCGGCACGATCTCGAAGTGAAGATCCGGAACACGCGGCGGTTCCTGTCCGAGCACCACAAGGTGAAGGTGACGATGAACTTCCGTGGCCGCGAAGTGACTCACGCGGACATCGGCCGGGCGATCCTGGACAAGGTCGCGGCGGCCCTGGACGACGTGTCGACGATCGAGTCTCCGCCGAGGATCGAGGGAAGGCACATGATCATGCTGCTCTCTCCCAAGGGTCAGGCGGCGAAGAAGAAGGGTTCCGATTCCCCGGGAGGGGAGTCGGAGGAGAGCTAGTGTTCCGCTCGAAAGGAGTGATCGGATGGCCGAGCGTCGTCGCCGCCGTGTCCGGCGGCCGCGAAGCGAGCGAGGCACGGACGCCGAGCGAGCGTAAGTGAAGCGATCCGAGCATTCCTTTCGAGACGGAACGCTGGAGACGGGCACGGGGTCTCAAGTCTCCCTTTCCGGGAGCCCCCTCACCGAAGGAGAAGGACCATGTCACGCGCTCGCAATTCGGCCGCGTCCCGCGCGCGCCGGAGGAAGGTGCTCAAGGCCGCGAAGGGTTACTTCGGCGGTCGCCGCAAGCTGCTCACCGTCGCCAAACACGCGGTCGAGAAGGGCCTGCAGTACGCCTACCGGGATCGGCGCACCCGCAAGCGCGAGTTCCGGCGGCTCTGGATCGTGCGCATCAACGCCGCGGTGCGCGAGCACGGACTCTCGTACTCGCGCTTCATGAGCGGTCTCAAGCGCGCCGAGGTCGAGCTCGACCGCAGTGTGCTCTCCGAGCTGGCGGTCACCGATCCGAAGGCCTTCGCGGATCTGGTGGCGGTGGCCAAGCAGCACCTCGAGGCGGCCCCGGCGGCCTGAGCGGGCATGAGCGAAGCTCCCCGCGAGACGTTGGAACGGGCGCTCCGGGAGATCGAAGCCGCGGGCGATCCGGAGGCCGTCGACGTTCTGCGCGTCCGCTATCTCGGTCGCAAGGGTCTGGTCACGGCGGCTCTGCGCTCCGTGGCAGCGCTGCCCGAGACCGAGCGCCCAGCGGCGGGCCAGGCCTGGAACGAGGTCCGGCGGGCGCTCGACGGGGCGGTCACGGCCCGTCGCGAGGCCCTGGACAGCGCATCGACGCCGGCGGACGACGGGTTCGACCCGACGCTTCCGGGACGGCGGCCGCCGCTCGGCGTGCCCCACGTTCTGATGCAGACGCTGGCGCGGATGATCGACATCTTCCGCTCCATGGGATTCGCCGTGGCGGACGGGCCCGAGGTAGAGACGCCTCACTACAACTTCACGGCGCTGAACATCCCCGAGGGTCACCCGACCCGCGAAGAGCACGATTCCTTCTTCCTGTCCGACTCGCTGCTGCTGCGCACGCAGACGTCGCCGGTGCAGATCCGCGTCATGCAGGGCAGCCGGCCGCCGGTGCGGATCATCGCTCCGGGACGCGTGTACCGTCGCGACCACTTCGACGCGAGCCACTCGCCGTTTTTCTTCCAGCTGGAGGCGCTGTACGTCGACGAGGACGTGACGCTCGGAGATCTCAAGGGGACGCTCCGCGAGTTCGCGCGGCGCTTCTTCGGCGCGGAGGTGAACATGCGCTTCCGCGGCGGCTACTTCCCGTTCACCGAGCCGAGCCTCGAGCTGGACATCTCTTGCACGGTGTGCGGTGGGCGCGGCTGCCCGGTGTGCAAGGGAAGCGGGTGGGTCGAGATCCTGGGCTGCGGGATGGTGCACCCCAACGTGCTGCGCGGCGTCGGCTGGGACCCCGAGCAGGTCTCCGGCTTCGCGTTCGGGATGGGCCCGGACCGCATGGCCCTGCTTCGCCACCGCATCCCGGACATCCGCCATCTCTACGAGAACGACGTCCGGTTCCTGCGCCAGTTCCGGAGGACGACGTGAAGATTCCGGTGTCCTGGCTCGCGGAGCTCGTTCCGGTCGGCGAGCCCGTGGAGCTGGCCGATCGCCTGACCGAAGCCGGGCTCGAGTCGCACGCGTCCGCGGCTGTGCCGGTGCCGCCGGGCATCGTGACCGGCCGCATCCTCGCGTGCGAGCGGCATCCGGACGCGGATCGCCTGTCGGTCTGCACCGTGGACGTGGGCGAAGGCGCGCCTCGCACGGTCGTCTGCGGGGCGCCCAACGCGAAGGCCGGTCCGGTGGGCGCGGTCGCGCTGCCGGGCGCTGATCTGGGCGGCGGGCTCGTCGTCGCGGAACGGAAGGTGCGCGGCGTCGTCTCCCGCGGGATGCTCTGCTCGGAGCGCGAGCTCGGCCTGTCCGACAACCACGAGGGCATCCTGCTCCTGCCGGCGGATACGCCGATCGGAAAGCCGCTCGGCGACGTGCTGCGTGGAGAGACCGTGTTGGAGACGGCACCCTTCGCGAACCGCGGGGATCTCATGAGCGTGGCCGGCGTGGCCCGGGAGGTGGCGGCGCTGCAGGGGACGCGCTGGTCGCCGCCCGTTCCGCCGCCCGCGCGCGCTGCCGCCGGAGAGTGGCGCGTCGAGATCGAGGATGCCGAGGACTGCCCGCGCTACGCCGGACGCGTCGTCGAAGGCGTGCGTGCGGGTGTCTCGCCCTCGTGGATCGCCGAGCGCCTCTCCCGCGCCGGCGTACGACCGGTCATGAACCTCGTGGACGTGACCAACTACGTGCTCCTGGAGACGGGCCACCCGCTGCACGCGTTCGACCGCGAGCGCCTGCGTGGCCGGACGATCGGGGTGCGGCGCGCCCGGGCCGGCGAGTCGCTCGTCACGCTGGACGGCAAGGAGCGCGCGCCGGATCCGGGAACGCTGCTCATCACCGACGATTCCGGGCCGATCGCGACGGCGGGGATCCTCGGGGGAGCGAGCACCGCGGTCTCGGAACGCACGACGGCCGTGTTCCTCGAGGGAGCGAGCTTCCACCCGCAGCGCGTCCGCGCCGGGAGCCGGGCGCTGCGGGTCTCGACCGACGCGTCGGCGCGCTTCGAGCGGGGCGTGGATCCCGAGGGAGTGGACGCTGCGCTGGACCGGGCCGTCGAGATCCTGCTCGCCATGTGCCCCGGTGCCCGGCTCGTGCACTCCGTCGAGGCCGGCGTCGCTCGCCCCTCGCCCCGGCGCGTGACCCTGCGGAACCGCACGATCGTCCGCCTGCTCGGCGTCGACCCGGGACCTGCCGTCGTGACCCGGGTGCTCGAATCGCTGGGCTTCGGGGTCACCGCGCGCGCCGAGGGCTGGGACGTGACCGTTCCTTCCTTCCGCCGTGACGTGAGCATCGAGGAGGATCTCGTCGAGGAGATCGCGCGGATCCACGGATACGCGCGCATCCCGGAGACCTCGCGCTTCCGCGGCGTGGCCGGACAGACGACGGACGTGCGCGCCGAGGCCTACTGGCGCGCCCGCGCGATCCTGCTTTCCCTCGGGCTCACCGAGGTGGTGACGCCGGGGCTCGTGGACGGGGAGCGCGAGGGGGCGCTGATGGGAGCGGACCCCTTCTTCCCGCGGCCCGTGCCCGTGCGCAACCCGCTCTCCGCGGACCGCGGGTCGCTGCGCTGCTCGCTGTCCACGGCGCTCGCCCAGGTGCTGGCCACGAACCGGGCGCGGGCCAGCGCCGACATCGCCGTCTTCGAGGTGGGCCGCGTGTTCGCGCCGGCCGCGAACGGGACCGTAGACGAACGCCTTCGCGCCGGGATGCTGCTCGCCGGGAGCGGCCTCGCCGCGGAGGGCGCTCTCGGAAGCAAGTGCAGCGATTTCTTTGACATGAAGGGTTTGGTGGAAGTATACGTCGAACAGTTCTGGGGCGTTCGGCCACGGTGCGAGGGATTCGCTCCACTTCCGTTCTCGCGGGCGCGTTCCGCGGCGGTCGTCGGCGGTGCGCCGATCGGATACTTCGGCGCCCCCGACGACTCGTTGCGGAACGTGTTCGACCTGCCCGCGGAGCTGCCGCTGTGGATCGCGGAGTTGGATCTCGAGGCCGCTGCCGTGCAACCCGGGGAAGTGTGGTTCGAGGCTCTGCCGCGGTACCCCGCGGTCGTCCGCGATCTGGCGCTCGTCGTGGACCGTTCGCGGCGGAACGAGGATCTGGTCGCCGTGATCGTCGAGGCGGGGGGAGAGCTGCTCACGGAGCCGAGGCTCTTCGACGTGTACGAGGGCGCGCAGCTCGCCGCGACGGAGAAGAGCCTGGCATACACTCTGGTGTTCCGGGCTACGGATCGGAGCCTGACACACTATGAAGTGGACCACCTCGTGGAGAGGATCGTTCGGCGGCTCGAGCGGGAGCTGGGCGCACGGGTTCGCTGAGCGGCGGCGGAACGAACAATGGTACGGGAGGGCAATCCGGATGGACCTGGAGCTTCTGGACACGCTCGAGGAACGGGTGGACCAGGCGGTGGCCGCGGTCCAGGAGTTGCGTGCCGAGAACGACGTGCTGAAGCAGGAGACGCAGGAGCTCGAGCGAAGGGTGGAAGGCTTGACCCGAGACGTCGCGGGCGCGCATGCGGCGCGCGACGAGGTGGCCCGGCTGGCGGCACGCTGCGAGGAGCTGGAGTCCAAGCTCGAGGGCGTCCGCGGTCGGATCGAGAAGATGGTGCAGCGGATGGGGCAGCTCGAGGCCTGACGTCCCGAGGCGCGCGCCGCCTGCCCGCACGAAGCGGGCTCCCGCCGTCGATCGAGGTGAGGACATGAGCTCGGAGGCTCGGACGGTTTCGGTCCAGATCCTGGGCCAGGAATACAAGATCCGCTCGACCGAGGACGCCGCGTTCGTCCGCGAGGTCGCCGTCCACGTCGACGAGGCGATGCGAGCCATCTCGGCGCGGATGACCTCCGCCACGGCGACGCAGCTCGCCGTGCTCGCCGCGCTGAACTTCGCCGAGGAACTGCTGCGCGAGAGGCGCAACGGGGGCGGCGGCCACGACGAGGCGGACGAGCGGCTGCGCGCCGTGCTGCGCCGGTTGGACGAGATCGTCGCCGTCGTTCCCGCGGACGCGCCCGCTTCCTCGCGCCGTTGAGGTGACGAAGCCCGTCGGCGCGTTTCGCATCGTGTTCGTGGGCGACGTCGTGGGCCGGCCCGGGCGCCGCGCGCTCCGCGAGCTCTTCCCGGACGTGATCGCCGAGGAGCAGCCCGACTTCGTGGTGATCAACGCGGAGAACTCCGCGGGAGGGTTCGGCGTCAGCCGCCGCTCGGCGAGCGCGCTCTTCGGCGCGGGCGCGGACGTGCTCACCGGGGGAAACCACACCTGGGACAAACCCGAGGCCGTCGAGTTGGTGGAGGAGGACGCGCGCGTGCTGCGCCCGGAGAACTACCCGCGCGGGACTCCCGGGCGCGGATGCGCGGTGTTCGAGACGAAGAGCGGCGTGGCGGTCGGCGTGCTGAGCCTGCTCGGCCGCGTCTTCATGAACGCGTTCGACGACCCGTTCCGGGTGGGGCGGGACCGGCTCGAGGAGATGCGCAGCGAGACCCCGGTTCTGCTGGTCGATCTGCACGCCGAGGCCACGTCGGAGAAGGGTGCGTTCGCCTGGCACGTGGACGGCCTGGCCAGCGCGGTGCTAGGCACGCATACGCACGTTCCGACCGACGACGCGCGCATCCTCCCGGGGGGGACCGCGTTCCAGTCGGACGTCGGCATGACCGGGGGGTACGAGGGCGTGATCGGGATGGATCAGGAAGCCTCGGTGAAGCGGTTCGTGACCGGTTTTCCCGTCCGCTTCGAGCCGGCGATGCGCGATCTCCGGCTCGACGCGACGGTGGTGGACGTGAATCCGGGGTCGGGGAGGGCCCTGGCGATCCGGCGCGTTCAGAAACGGCTGCGGGAGTCGTGATGTCGGCGAAGATTCTCGATGGGAAGGAGACGGCGCGCCAGGTGCGCGAGGAACTGGGCGAACGCGTCGCGCGTCTGACCGCCCGCGGGCGAACGCCGCGGCTGGTCGTGCTGCTGGTGGGCGAAGACCCGGCGTCGCAGGTGTACGTGCGCAACAAGAGCACGGCCGCCGCCAAGATCGGCATCCGCGCGGAGACCAGGAACCTGGAAGCGACCATCCCGCAGGCCAGGCTGGAGGGCATCGTGCGGGATCTCGGCCGGGACGAGTCCGTGGACGGGATCCTCGTGCAGCTTCCGCTTCCCGCACCCCTGGACGCGGAGCGTGTGGTGCGCTGCATCGCGCCGGACAAGGACGTGGACGGACTGCATCCCGCCAACGTGGGCGATCTGGCCAGGGGCGCGCCGCGCTTCGCCCCGTGCACGCCGGCGGGAGTGATCGAGCTGCTCGAGCGTCACGGGATTCCCATCGCCGGGCGACACGTCGTCGTCGTAGGGCGCTCGAACCTCGTCGGCCGGCCGCTCGCCTCGTTGCTCCTCTTGAAGGGGCCGCGCGGGGACGCGACCGTCACCGTGTGTCATTCGCGCTCCGACCGGCTGGCCGAGATCGTGAGGAGCGGCGACATCGTCGTCGCCGCGGTGGGCCGGGCGAATACCGTCACGGCCGACATGGTGGCGCCCGGTGCCGTGGTGGTCGACGTGGGCATCAACCGTATCGACGACCCCGCGGCGCCGGGCGGGACGCGGCTCGTCGGGGACGTGGATTACGAGGCCGTGCGCGAGGTCGCATCGTGGATCACGCCGGTGCCGGGCGGCGTGGGGCCGATGACCGTCGCCATGCTCCTGGCCAACACCGTTCAGGCCGCGGAGGCCCATGAGTCTTCTCCCAGGGACCCCGTCCCGGTCCGCTGAGCAGGTCTACACGGTCACCGAGCTGACCGGGAGGATCAAGCGCCTCCTGGAGCAGCAGTGGGCCGCGCTCTGGGTCGAGGGTGAAGTCTCCAACGTTCGCCCCTCGGGCGCGGGCCACGTGTACTTCACGCTGAAGGACGAGAAGGCCTCGCTCGACGTCGTCCTGTTCCGCACGCAGGCGCAGCGGCAGAAGTTCCGGCTGGAGCACGGCCAGAAGGTGCGCGTGTTCGGCTCGCTCAACGTCTACGCGCAGAAGGGTGCCTACCAGATCAACGCAGCGAAGATCGAACCGGTGGGCGTCGGCGAGCTCGAGCTCGCGTTCCGCCAGCTGCATGCACGCCTCGCGCGCGAGGGACTGTTCGACCCGGCGCGCAAGAGACCGATCCCGCGGATGCCGCGGACCGTCGGCATCGTGACGTCGTCGACCGGGGCGGCCATCCGCGACCTCATCTCGGTGCTGCGTCGGCGTGCACCGCAGGTGCGCGTCGTGCTCCGACCGGCGCGCGTCCAGGGCGAAGGCGCTGCGGTGGACGTGGCCCGCGCCGTCCGCGAGCTGGACGAGTGGGGCGAGGCCGACGTGCTCATCGTCGGGCGCGGAGGAGGATCGCTCGAGGATCTGTGGACCTTCAACGAGGAGATCGTGGCCCGGGCGATCCACGCGAGCCGCACGCCGGTCATCTCCGCCGTCGGGCACGAGATCGACCAGACGATCGCGGACTTCGTCGCCGACGTCCGCGCGCCCACTCCGAGCGCCGCCGCCGAGCTCGCCGCGCCCGACCGCGAGGCGCTGCTGGCCGGGGTCACCGAGACCGGCCGTCGCCTGGCTGCCGGGGTCACGCGGTGGTTGCGCGCCCGCGGGGATCGGGTGAAGCTGCGCGGTGAGGCCGCGGTGCGCTCCGGGCTCGCGAGGCTGCTGGAGCGGTCCCGCCTTCGCCTCGCCGGACTCGGCGGGAGGCTCGACGCGCTGTCTCCGCTCGCGATTCTGGGCCGAGGCTACGCCATCGCCAGCTCCGAGTCGGGCCGCATTCTGCGTGCGGCCGGCGACGCGCAGCCGGGCGAGCGGATCGAGGTGCGCCTCGCGCGGGGCAGGCTGGGCTGTCGGGTCGAGGAGGTAGGGTCGTGAAGCTGCGGAACGACGCCAGTTTCGAGGAGTGCCTCGCGCGGCTCGACGAGATCGTCCAGATGCTCGACCGGGGAGACGCGCCGCTCGAGAAGGGGCTCGCGCTCTTCGAGGAGGGGGTCGGTCTGGTGCGCGCGTGTCAGGACATGCTCGCCGGCGCCGAGCAGCGCGTGCTGCGCTTCTCCCGGGACGAGGAGGGCCCCGTCACGCTGACTCCGTTCCCGGACGAGGGTGAGGCTCGTTGACGCCCGTGGACGTGCGCACGGTGCTGGACCGCTACCGCGCCGAGATCGAGACCGCGCTGGACGAGGCGGTGCCCGAAGTGCACGGCGCGCTGTCGCGGCTGCACGAAGCCATGCGTTACAGCGTGCTCGAGGGAGGCAAGCGGATCCGGCCCGCGCTCACCTTCGCGTCCTGCGAGGCGGTCGGCGGGACGAGTCGCGCAGCCGCCGCTCCCGCGGTGGCCCTCGAGCTGGTGCACGCGTACTCGCTCATCCACGACGACCTGCCGTGCATGGACGACGACGACCTGCGGCGAGGCCGGCCCACGAACCACCGCGTCTTCGGCGAGGCGCTCGCCGTCCTGGCCGGCGACGGACTCCTGACGCGTGCCTTCGGCGTGCTGGCCGAGGCCCCTCTGCCGGCCCAGACTCGGGTCCGCTCCGTGGAGATCCTGGCCGAGGCGGCAGGCTCGCTGGGTATGGTGGGCGGGCAGGTCCTGGACCTGGCCGCGGAGGGATCGGTGGATGTCGATCTGCCCGCTCTCCAGTACATTCATGCTCGCAAGACCGGGACCCTCTTCCGTGCGGCGTGCCGGTTGGGGGGTCTCGCGGGCGGGTCGGACGGCGGGCAGGACGAGGTCCTCGGGCGCTTCGGCGAGACGATCGGGCTGGCGTTCCAGATCGTCGACGACATCCTGGACGAGACCGCCAGCACCGAGCAGCTCGGCAAGGGCGCGCGGAAGGACCGTTCGCGAGGGAAGGTCACCTACCCGTTCCTCCTCGGGCTCGACGAGTCGAGGCGGCGCGTCGAGGAGCTCGGGCGCGAGGCGGAGGAGCTCTCGCGGTCGTTCGGCGGGGCCGGTTCAGCCCTCGCGCTGCTCGCCCGCCACGTCGTGGAACGCACAGCCTGAAGGAGTCCTGGCACTCCCGTGGACTTGATGGCATCCTTCCCGCTGAGCAGGCCGCTGCTTCTCGCGCTGGGAAGCTCGCTGGCGGCACAGCTCACGAAGTTCCTGGTCACGCTAGGCCGTGACGGGACCGTCAACTTCAAGCGCCTGGTGGAGTTGGGCGGGATGCCCAGCGCCCATTCGGCCTCGGTCGCGGCGCTCTCGACCGGGGTGGGGTTGGAGCAGGGGGTACAGTCGCCGCTTTTCGGCGTGACCGTGTTCTACAGCCTGATGACCATGTACGACGCCGCGGGGATCCGGCGTTCCGCCGGTCGCCAGGCCGAGGTGCTGAACCGGATCGTCGACGACCTCAAGATCAACCGCAGGGTGCGCGAGGAACGCCTGCTGGAGCTGCTCGGGCACACGCCTTTCGAGGTGATCGCCGGAGCCGCCCTGGGGATCGCGTTCGCGCTCGCCGGCGGTCGTCTCATGAACCTGTAACGACGGGGCCCACGTGGAACGAATCCTGGATCGCATCGAGCAGCCGAAGGACCTGCGCCAGCTGGACGTCGACGAGCTGGTCGCGCTGTGCGAGGAGATCCGCGAGGAGATCATCGACACGGTCACACGAGCCGGCGGCCATCTCGGTGCGAGCCTCGGCGCGGTGGAGCTGACCGTCGCCATCCATCGCGTGTTCGATTCCCCCGAGGACCGCATCGTCTGGGACGTGGG
>JBQTGV010000156.1:0-12046 GCA_052390515.1 Candidatus Eiseniibacteriota bacterium
CACCGACAAAGCCGCCCCACACAACCTGGTGGAAGGGCCGTCCGAAGGGTGGGGCGACGAAGACAACGACGGCGACCTTGACATCCTGCTCACGGGCCGGGCCGTGACGACCACCGGCAAGTACATCGCCAAGGTGTACCGGAGCAGCGGCGGTCCGAGCCCGACGTTCACCGAGGCCGCTCTGATCCCCGGCGTCTCCAACGGCCCGGCCGTCTGGGGCGAGTACGACAACGACGGCTACCTGGACATCCTGTCCACCGGCTCCCTCTACGAGGGGTGCGCCATCGGCTGGGTGTTCCGCAGCAGCGGCGGCGCCGACCCGACGTTCGGCTACGTCGACGCCGGGATCACGGGCGTGTACGACGGCTCGGTCGCGTGGGGTGACCACGACAACGACGGAGATCTCGACATTCTGCTCACGGGAGTCGAGAACGCCTTTCTCCCCGCCGTCTCGAAGGTGTACCGGAACGATGGCGACGCGAGCTCCGCGTTCCGCGACATCTCGGCCGGCTTGCCGGGAGTACAGCAGGGCTCGGGTACGTGGGGCGATTACGACAACGACCGTGATCTCGACATTCTGCTCACCGGCACGGGGGGAACCGACGTCTACCGGAACGATGGCGGCGTGAGTCCGACGTTCACTGCAACGAGCTCCGGGCTCTCCGACCTGGGTAACGGTAGCTCGGGTTCGTTCGGGGACCTCGATGGCGACGGCGATCTGGACATTCTCCTGACCGGCGAGGCAGGCTCGAACGGCGTGGCCATCGTCTACGAGCGCGACGCAGGCTTCTACTCGTCGATCGACAACCTGCTCGGAGGGCGAAACGGCACCGGGGCGTGGGGAGACTACGACAACGACGGCGACCTGGACGCCCTGGTCGTCGGCTACGACATCTTTCAGGGGAGCATCACGCGCGTCTACCGGAACGACCCGGGACCGTTCCCTGCGTCGCCCCCTCAGTTCAACAACATAGGCGCCGGGCTGCCCGGGGTGGGCGAGTACCCTCGCGGGGCGGCTGCCTGGGGCGACTACGACAACGACGGCGACCTGGACCTCCTGCTCGCCGGCAATAGCGATCAGAGCCCCTTCATCATCACACGCGTCTACCGGAACGATGCCCCCACCGCGAACACGCCGCCGACCGCGCCGACGAACCTCTCCGTGAACGTGGTCGGGGCGACGGCGACGTTCAGCTGGAGCGCCGCGACGGATGCGCAGACGCCGGCCGGCGGTCTCAGCTACAACCTGCGCGTCGGCACGGCTCCGGGCCTCGGGGACATCGTCTCGCCGATGGCCGACGCCGCTACGGGGTTCCGCCGCGCGCCGGCGCTCGGTAACGCGGGAGTGACGACGAGCTGGACGATCCAGCTCCCGAGCGCGGGGCCGTACTGGTGGAGCGTGCAGGCGATCGACGGCGCCTTCGCAGGATCGCCCTTCGCGCCCGATGCCGCCACCGGAGCGACCAGAGTGGAGGTCCGGGACGACGCCCCCGCGGCCGCCCTCACCCGCGCGCCCAACCCCTTCTCGCACGCGACGACGATCCGGTTCAGCCAGGACGACCGCGGGCCGGTGGCGCTTCGCATCTATGACGTGGCGGGCCGCCGCTTGCGCACGCTCGACGATGGCGAGCTGCCGGCGGGGCAGTTCACGCGAACCTGGGACGGCCGCGACGACTCCGGCCGGCCGGTCCCGTCGGGCATCTACTTCGCGCGGCTGGAGACGTCGGCCTCCCTGAAGTCGGAGAAGATCACCCTGGTGCGATAGTCGGCCGGCACGGTGTCCAGTTCCGCGGGCCGGCGTCGCCGGGAGGAAGGAGCGACGCTCGCCGGCCCGCCGGGGAGCGAGACCCGAGTCGTCGAGGGCGGACCGCTCCTTGATCCGGGCCGCACGCGCGGCTAGGGTCTCCGCACCACGGTCGCGCGAGAGGTCTCCCGGCATTGGACTCGACCCACTGGCAGCGCCTCGAGGGGATCTTCTTGGAGGCCCTCGAGAAGGACGCCGCAGAGCTCCCCTCCTTCCTCGACCGCGCCGCCGGCGGCGACGCGGAGCTCCGCGCCGAGGTCGAGGAGATGCTCGCCGCTCACTCCGGAGCCGAACGTCTCGCCATCGAGTCCATGCTGAGCGAAGGCGACGCCGACCGCGCGCCGGCCGTCACTCACGCCGGGCCCTTCCGTCTCGTCGAGCGCATCGGCCGCGGCGGCATGGGCGAAGTCTTCCGCGCCGAGCGGGACGACGGGCAGTTCGAGCAGACCGTCGCGGTGAAGCTCATCCGCACCGGAATCGCCACGCCGGAGTTGCTGCGCCGCTTCCGCGCAGAGCGGCAGATCCTCGCGCGGCTGCAGCATCCGCACATCGCCCGGCTGCACGACGGCGGTGTCACCGACGGCGGCCTCCCCTGGCTCGCCATGGAGCACGTCGCCGGGCGAACCATCACCGAGCACTGCGAGGCGCAGGGGCTCCCCGTCGAAGCTCGGCTCGCGCTGTTCGCCGCCGTCTGCCGGGTCGTGCAGTACGCGCACCAGAACCTCGTCGTACACCGGGATCTCAAGCCGTCGAACATCCTCGTCACTGCATCCGGGGAACCGAAGCTGCTGGACTTCGGCGTGGCCAAGCTGCTCGAGGCGGAGGACGCCGGACCCGCCGCCACCACGCGCACCGTCCTCGAGCTGATGACCCCGCGCTACGCGGGCGGCGCCTGGTCGTCGCTGAGCTCGTCGAGCATCGCTCCGAACACCTTGAACGACGTTTGGACCTTCGACGAGGACTTCGCCGTGGGCGTCGGCGAGAACGGCGCCGTCGTGCAGCGCGGCCCCTCGGGCTGGTTCGACGTCGTGCACGGCCTCACCACGGAGGATTTGTGGGGCATCTGGGCATCCGGCCCGGGCGACATCTGGGCCGTCGGCAGCGGCGGCGTCGTCCTGCACGGCGACGGCTCGACGTGGAGCCTCGTCGACACCGGCCCCGACGACTTCGATCACTACGGCGTCGGCGGCAACGCGCCGGACAACGTATGGGTCGTCGGCGCCGATGCGCTCTGGCACTGGGACGGAGCCGCCTGGACCAACCGCTTCCAGGAGCTGCCGGACACATCGTCTTCGTACAACAAGGTGTGGGTGGCGCCGACGGGGGACGTGTTCATCGTCGGAGACGACTTCGTGCACTTCGACGGGGCCGCCTGGGAGCGCATCCCCGTCAAGGCCGCCAGCGGTGGGGCGTACCTCTACGACGTCTGGGGAGCCTCGGCGAACGACGTGTGGGTGACCGGCTACCCTGGCGTCTTCCACTGGGACGGGACGGAGGCCACGCTGCGCTGGTTCACCGGCTCCGACGATCCCGTGGCGATCACCGGCACGAGCGGCCGAAACATCGTGGCCTGCGGAGACGGCGGGGTGGTGCAGTTCGCCGACGGAGTTCCCGCGCAGTTTCCCGCCGGGGGCGGCGACCTGGTCGGCGCCGGCACCGGCGTGGACGGCGTCACCTACCTCGTCGGGGCCGACGGAGCGATCGTGCGGGTGGAGTGAGCTGGGCGGGCGCCCCGCTTGCCCCCGCCGCAAGTCTTTGCTAGCGTGCACCTTTCGCCCTCGGAAGGAGGCACGTCATGGCGGTCGGAACAGGGGTCGAGCGGCTCCAGGACTATGTCGGCGGCCGGTGGGTCGGTTCCCGGGCCGGCGAGTTCCGCCCGGTGCGGAACCCGGCCACCGGTGAGACCGTCGCCGAGGTGCCGATGGGGGGCGCGGATGACGTGGACCGCGCGGTGCAGGCCGCCCATGCCGCCTTCCCCAAGTGGCGGGAGACCCCGCCGGTCGCCCGCGCCCGCCACCTCTTCGCGCTGAAGCAGCTCCTCGAGGAAAACGCCGACGAGCTCGCCCGCATCGTCACGACCGAGAACGGAAAGACGCTCCCCGAGGCGCGGGGCAGCGTGCGGCGCGGCATCGAGTGCGTGGAGGTCGCCGCCGGTGCGCCATCCCTCTTGATGGGCATGGCGATCGAGGACGTGGCCACCGGGATCGACTGCGAGTCCGTCCGCCAGCCGCTCGGCGTCTTCGCCTGCATCGCGCCGTTCAACTTCCCGGCGATGGTCCCGCTGTGGTTCTACCCGTTCGCGGTGGCGTGCGGGAACACGTTCGTGTGCAAGCCCTCCGAGCAGGTGCCGCTCTCGCAGCGCTTCATCTTCCGGCTCATCGAGCGCGCCGGCTTCCCGCCGGGGGTCTTGAACCTCGTGAACGGCGGCAAGGACGCGGTCAACGCGCTGCTGGTGCACCCGCTGGTGCGCGGCGTGTCTTTCGTCGGATCGAGCCCCGTGGCGGAGCACGTGTACCGGACCGCCGCCGCGCACGGAAAGCGCGTGCAGGCGCTCGGCGGAGCGAAGAACTTCCTCGTGGTGATGCCCGACGCGGACATGGATAAGGCGCTCGACGCGGTCGCCGAGTCGGCGTACGGCTGTGCCGGCGAGCGCTGCCTCGCCGGGAGCGTCGTGCTGGCCGTCGGCGGCTGCCACGACCGCGTGCGGGCGGGGCTGGCCGAGCGCGCGAAGAAGCTCCGCGTCGGTGACGGCACGAAACCCGACACGGACATGGGCCCGGTCATTTCCGAGCCGCACCGCGAGAAGGTCGCCGGCTACATCGAGAAGGGTGTGGCCGAGGGCGCCGACCTCGTCGTCGACGGGCGGAAGCACCCGGCGCGCGGCGGCAAGGGGTTCTTCCTCGGACCGTCGCTCTTCGACGACGTCCGCCCCGACATGGTCATCGCCAAAGAAGAGATCTTCGGGCCCGTGCTCTGTCTGTCCGAGGCGAAGACTCTGGACGACGCGCTCGCGGTGATCGCCGCGCATCCGCTGGCCAACGCCAGCTCCATCTTCACGACGAGCGGCAAGCACGCGCGGGATTTCAAGTACCGCGTCGAGGCCAGCATGACCGGCGTGAACATCGGCGTGGCGGCGCCCATGTCGTTCTTCGGATTCGGCGGCGCGAAGGGCTCCTTCTTCGGTGACCTCAAGGCCCACGGCCGGGAAGCCTTCGACTTCTTCACCGACAAGAAGATCGTCATCTCGCGCTGGAGCTGAGCGCCCTCGGGAGGCTGACATGAGCAGGATCGTCCGCGGCGGCCTGATCCAGTGCTCGAATCCGGTGAACGATCCCAAGCGGTCGGTCCCGGAGATCCGCCAGGCGGCGCACGAGAAGCACCTTCCGCTGATCGCCGAGGCGGCGAAGAAGCAGGTGCAGATCCTCTGCCTGCAGGAGCTCTACAACGGCCCGTACTTCTGCCCCAGCCAGGACGCTCGCTGGTGCGACATCGCCGAGTCGGTGCCCGGGCCGACGGTCGAGGAGTTCCGGGCGCTGGCCGCGAAGCATGGCATGGTCATCATCGTGCCGCTCTACGAGCGCGAGCAGGCCGGCGTGTACTACAACTCCGCCGCCGTGATCGACGCCGACGGGAAGTACCTCGGAAAGTACCGCAAGAACCACATCCCGCACACCTCCGGGTTCTGGGAGAAGTACTTCTTCAAGCCCGGGAACCTCGGCTATCCGGTGTTCGACACGGCCTTCGCGCGGATCGGCGTGTACATCTGCTACGACCGGCACTTCCCCGAGGGGGCGCGGCTTCTCGGGTTGCGCGGCGCGGAGATCGTCTTCAACCCCTCTGCCACCGTCGCCGGGCTC
The DNA here is from genome assembly GCA_052390515.1 of Candidatus Eiseniibacteriota bacterium. Lineage (GTDB taxonomy): Bacteria > ARS69 > ARS69 > ARS69 > ARS69 > JBQTGV01. The sequence continues at coordinate 5,662 of JBQTGV010000156.1, forward strand.
TCGCAGTACTTGTGGAAGCTGGAGCAGCCGGCGCACGCCGTCGCCAACGGCTACTTCATGGGCTGCATCAACCGCGTCGGCACGGAAGCACCGTGGAACATCGGCAAGTTCTACGGCCACTCCTATTTCGTCGATCCGCGCGGGCGGATCCTCGCCGAAGCGTCCGAGGACGGTGACGAGCTGGTCGTGGCCGACCTGAACCTCGACACGATCGAGGAGGTTCGCCGCGTGTGGCAGTTCTACCGCGACCGGCGCCCCGAGACGTACGACGAGATGACCTCGCTCCTGCCATGAGCCTCCTGATCAAGAGCGGCACCGTCGTCACCGCGCTCGACGAGCGGCAGGCCGACGTGCGCTGCGACGGCGGGAAGATCGTCGCCGTCGGCCCGGACCTCGAGAAGCACTCCGGCGACGAGGTCATCGACGCCTCCGGGCAATTCGTCTTCCCCGGCGGAGTGGACCCGCACGTGCACATGGCGCTCCCCTTCATGGGCACCGTCTCGATGGACGACTTCGAGACCGGAGGCGCGGCCGGCGTGGCCGGAGGCACCACCACGTTCATCGACTTCGTGATCCCCGGCCGCGGCGACGACATGCTGCAGGTGCTGGAGTCTTGGCGGACCAAGTCGAAGACGGCCACGTGCGACTACACTTACCACATGGCCGTGACCTGGTGGAGCGGCGGCCAAGAAGAACACCTGGCGAAGTGCGTCGAGCAGGGCATCACGTCCATCAAGGTGTTCCTGGCCTACCGCGGCGCGATCGGAATCGACGACACCGAGCTCATCCACGCCATGGCAGCGGCGGCGAAGCTCGGCATGGTCGTCACCGTGCATGCCGAGCACGGCGAGATGATCGTAGAACTGCAGAACCGGCTGGCGGCCGAGGGCAAGACCGGGCCGCGCTGGCACGAGCCTTCGCGCCCGGCGGCCGTCGAGGGCGAGGCCACGAACCGCGTGCTCATGCTCGCCGAACAGTGCGGCGCCGTGCCCTACATCGTGCACATGACCTGTCGCCAGGCGGTGAAGGCGCTGGCCGAGGCCCGCGAGCGCGGGCAGAAGTGCTTCGGCGAGACGTGCCCGCAGTACCTGCTGCTCGACGACTCGGTGTACCGCCTCCCGGGATTCGACAGCGCGAAGTACGTGATGTCGCCGCCCATTCGCCCCGCGGGACATTCGCCCGTGCTGTGGGCCGCGCTGCAGGCCGGCATCCTGCAGACCGTAGGCACCGATCACATCACGTTCAGTCGCAAGCAGAAGGAGATGGGCAAAGACGACTTCCGCATGATTCCGAACGGCGCGGGCGGAATCCAGGACCGGCTCTCCCTGCTGTGGCATCACGGCGTGCGCACCGGTCGGCTCGACCGGCAGCAGTTCGTCGACCTCGTGTCCACGCGGGCAGCGAAGATCTTCGACCTGTATCCGCGAAAGGGCTCTCTCGCAGAGGGCGCCGATGCCGACATCGTGGTGTGGGATCCGGAAGGCTCCCGCACCATTTCGGCGAAGACCCACTTCCACAAGAACGACGAGAGCATCTTCGAGGGATTCCAGGTGACCGGCGTGCCCTCGACGGTCATCGTGGGCGGCCGCATCGGTTACCGTGACGGCGACTTGCGCGTGCAGCGCGGCAGCGGACGCTTTCTCGCCCGGAAGCCGGGCACGGCGAAGCTCGCCGGAAGGAGCGCATCATGACGACGAAGACGAACGCACCGGCCGACACCGCTTCCGAGGTCCGGCGCAAGCACGCCGAGTACCTCCTGCCGGCGGTGGCGAACTACTACGCGGAGCCGCTGGTGCTGCACCGCGGCGAGGGCATGTACGTCACCGACGTCGACGGCAACCGCTACCTGGACTTCTTCGGCGGGATCCTGACGGTGAGCATCGGCCACTGCGATCCGCGCGTGACCGCGCCGATCAAGGCGCAGGTGGACCGCCTGGGCCACGTCTCCAGCCTCTACCCCACCGTGCCGGTGGTGGAGCTGGCCGAGCGGCTCGCCCGGCTCACCCCCGGCCGCCTCAAGAAGAGCATCTTCAACGCTTCGGGCACGGACGCCGACGACACCGCCGTCGTGCTCGCGCAGGTGTATACCGGGGCGCTGGAGATCATCGCCCTGCGGCACGGCTACTCCGGACGCGGCACGCTGGCGCAGTCCTTGACCGGGCACGCGCCGTGGCGCGCCGTGCCGAGCCAGGTCGCCGGGATCAAGCACGCCATGGCGCCGTACTGCTACCGTTGCCCGCTCGGGCTCAAGTATCCCGACTGCGGCGTGAAGTGCGCGAAGGACATCGAGGATCTGATCCAGACGACGACGACGGGCAAGGTCGCCGGGTTCCTGGCCGAGCCGATCCAGGGAGTCGGCGGCTTCATCACGCCGCCGGCCGAGTACTTCGAGATCGCCGTGGGCATCGTGCGCAAGTTCGGCGGCGTGTTCATCTGCGACGAAGTGCAGACCGGCTTCGGCCGGACCGGCACGCACTGGTTCGGGATCTCCCACTGGGGCGTCGAGCCCGACATCATGACCATGGCGAAAGGCATCGCCAACGGCATGCCGCTTGGCGTCTGCATCGCCACGCCGGAGATCGCCGACGCGTTCAAGAAGCTGACGATCTCGACGTTCGGCGGAAACCCGGTGAGCTGCGCCGCCGCGAACGCCACGCTCGACGTCATGGAGCAGGAGAACCTTCCGGAGAAGGCGGCACGCACCGGGGCGAAGCTCCGGGCGGGGCTCGAGGAGCTGCAGAAGCGCTTCCCGAAGCGCATCGGCGACGTCCGCGGCAAGGGCCTGATGCAGGGGCTCGAGCTGGTCGTCGACGAGGCCGCCGGCGACCGCACGCCGGATCCCGCCGCCACCACGCGGCTCTTCGAGGAGACGAAGAAGCGCGGCCTCCTCATCGGCAAGGGTGGTCTCTACGGTAACTGCATCCGCATCTCCCCGCCGCTCACCGTTTCGGGCGGGGACATCGACGACGCACTCGGCATCTTCCGGGAGGCGTTCGAGGCGATGGAGAGCTGACGTGAGCGGGCTGCCGGGATCCGCGCGCTCGGAGTTCGAGCTGCCGGGCGACCGCCTGGAGACGCGGTTCGCCGACAAGAACCCGCCGTTCACGGCGGCGGAGGCGGCGGAGGCGGCCGCGCGCTGCATCTACTGTTACGATGCCCCGTGCATCCGCGCCTGCCCCACTTCCATCGACATCCCCGTGTTCATCCGGCAGATCGCCACGCGGAATCCGCGCGGCGCGGCCCGCACCATCCTGCGCTCCAACCTGCTCGGCGCGAGCTGCGCGCGCGTCTGCCCGGTGGAGGTCCTGTGCGAAGGCTCGTGCGTGTACAACAACGACGGCCGGCCGGCGGTGGCGATCGGGCGGCTGCAGCGCTGGGCGATGGATCACGGCGCCTCGCCCGACCTGCTCGAGCGCCGGCCACCGACGGAGCGCTCCGTCGCCTGCGTCGGCGCGGGGCCGGCCTCGCTGGCGTGCGCGGGCACGGCGGCGCTGCTCGGACACCAGGCCGTCGTCTACGAGAAGGGCGAGCTGCCCGGCGGGCTCAACACCACGGGAGTGGCGCCGTACAAGTTCCGCGCGGACGACTCCCTGCTCGAGGTGGACTTCATCCGCAGCCTCGGCGTCGAGATCAGGACCGGCGTGCGCGTCGGCACGGACGTGACGGGCAAGCAGCTCTTGGAACGCCACGACGCCGTGTTCCTCGGGGTCGGGCTCGGTGCGGACTCGAAGCTCGGCGTGCAGGGCGAGGACGGACCCGGCGTGGCCGGCGCGGTCGAGTGGATCGAGTGGATCAAGACGGATCCCGGCGCGAAGCTCGACGGCATCCGCCGCGCCGCCGTCATCGGCGGGGGAAACACCGCCGTCGACGCGGTCCGCGAGCTGCGCGGCCTGGGCGTCGCCGAGGTGACCTGCATCGTGCGCCGGCCGGCGGGCGAGATGAAGGCCTACGACCACGAGGTGGAAGCGGCGCGGAAGGAAGGCGCCGTCATCGTCGACCGCGCCGCCGTAGCGGAGATCGTCCGCGAGAAGGGGCGGATCCGCGCCCTTCGCCTCGTCGAGACCGAGGACGGCAAGCCGACGGACGTGGAGAAGGCGCTGCTGCCGGCCGAGCTCGTGCTGCTGGCCATCGGCCAGTCCAAGCTCGCCACGCTCGCCCGCTCCTTCCCCGGCGTCGAGTGCGACAAGCAGGGCCGCATCGTCGCCGACCCCCAGACGCTGCGCACCGGGAACCCGCGGGTCTACGCCGGCGGCGACGCGCTCAACGGCGGCAAGGAAGTGGTGAACGCCGTACACGACGGGCAGCTCGCCGCGCGCTCCATCCACGCCGCGCTGGCCGCCGGGGAGATTCGCCGTGGCTGATCTCACGACGAACCTGGCCGGCATCCAGAGCCCGAATCCCTTCTGGCTCGCGTCCGCGCCGCCGACGAACTCCGGGGATCAGGTGATGCGCGCGTTCGACCTCGGCTGGGGCGGCGCCGTATGGAAGACGCTCGGCAATCCCATCGTGAACGTGTCGAGCCGGCTCGGCGGCATCGCCTACGGCGAACGGCGTCTCATGGGGCTCAACAACGTCGAGCTGATCACCGATCGGCCGCTGGCCGACAACCTTCGTGAGATCGCCGACGTCAAGAAGCGGTACCCGGATCACGCGCTCGTCGTCTCGCTCATGTTCGACACGCGCGAGGAGTGGGAGGAGATGGTCCTCCGCTGCGAGGACACCGGCTGCGACGGGCTGGAGCTGAACTTCGGCTGCCCGCACGGCATGTGCGAGCGCGGCATGGGCTCGGCCGTCGGCCAGGAGCCCAAGGTGTTGGAGGAGCTGGTGCGCTGGGTCGTCGAGTCGACGCGTCTCCCGGTTATCGCCAAGCTGACACCCAACATCACCGATCCGAAGGATCCGGCGCGGGCCGCGCGGAGGGGCGGCGCGGCGGCCGTGTCGCTCATCAACACGGTGCAGAGCCTGATGGGCGTCGACCTCGATCGGCTCATCCCCTGCCCCGTCGTCGGGGACGCTTCGAGCCACGGCGGTTACTGCGGGCCGGCGGTCAAGCCGATCGCGCTGCGCATGGTGGCGGAGCTGGCGCGGGACGCGGAGTCGGGGCTGCCCATCTCGGGAATCGGCGGGATCGAGACGTGGCGGGATGCCGCGGAGTTCCTCGCCCTCGGCGCCACGAACGTGCAGGTCTGCACCGCGGTGATGCACCACGGGTACCGCATCGTGGGCGAGATGATCGAGGGGCTGGACGATTACCTCGAGGCGAAGGGCATGAAGAGCGTCGGCGAGCTGGTCGGTGCGGCGCTGCCGGCCTTCCGGGAGTGGGGCGATCTCGATCTCAACCACCATGTGGTCGCCGAGATCGACGAGGACCTGTGCATCAAGTGCCAGCTCTGCATCGTGGCCTGCCACGACGGTGCGCACCAGTGCGTCCATCCCGCGGCGACGGCGCCGGTGGCCGGCCGGCGCGCGCCCTGGGTGGACGAGCCGGAGTGCGTCGGCTGCAATCTCTGCCAGCTCGTGTGCCCCGTGGAGGGCTGCATCACCATGGTGGAGCGGCGTCGCGGGCCTGGCCGCGAAAGCTGGAACGATCGGGTGGCGGCGGGGCGGGCGCACGTAGCGGGGGGACTGGCGGATCTGGGCGAACGCGGAGAGGCTTAGGCCGTGTGAGAGGCGTTAGTGGAGTGTCATCCCTCCCGCGGGCTGAACGATGCAACGTCGGACAACTGGGTCCTTCGCGGATGGAGCTCGCGCGCGCATTCCGAGCGAGGTGTGGATTGCACCGATGCTAGAAGGGTACGAACACATTGGAACCGTTGGTGAAGGCTACTTCGCCCTGGTGACGAGGTATCGCCATAGCGCGACAGGAGGCGAGGTAGCCGTCAAGGCCCTTAAGAGCGACCATCGCACCGACCCCGAATCCCAGAGGCGACTCGCCCGCGAAATCGAGATCCTCGAGCACCTTCAGGAGCATCTGGCTGTCGTACCCCTCCTCGGTCGGTCGGCCGAGTCAACTGGCCCCGACATCGCGTACATGATGCCTCTCGCTGCGTCGAACCTCTACGACTTCATCCGGCGGAACAACACAAAGCTAGATCCGGAAGATCGGGCGACACTGTTCGACCGCGTGCTGCAAGCGATCGCAGCTGCGCACGAAAGAGGCTACCTCCACCGTGACATCTGCCCATCAAACGTCCTCGTCTTGCGTGCAAGCGATCCTCGCTCCGTCGTCGTCGCCGACTTCGGGTTAGGTAGAGACCTGACTAGTGTCCTGTTTGATTAGTTCATGACAGATTGGGATCGATCTGCGAGTCTCTGGCAAGCTCCGTCCAAGGAGGGAAGAGATGCGCACGGGTCGAAGGTTGAATCGCTTCGTCTTGAGTCCGAC
>JBQTGV010000157.1:0-2505 GCA_052390515.1 Candidatus Eiseniibacteriota bacterium
GGGGTCGGGGCCTTGGGGCGAAGCGGAGCCGCAGCTCGAGGTGGCCGAGTGCGCGGTGTGGCGAGGCGAGCTGGCGACCGCCCGCGGGATCTACCGCGCCATTCGCGAGCGGCCCTTCTCCCCGGCAACGCGCGAGCGCGCCCTCTACGAGGAAGCCCGGATCCTCTTTCACGAGGGCGAGCTCGCCGCGGCGGACAGCCTTTTCAAGCAGATCACGCGGGATCACCCCGAGGGCCGCCACGTGAACGACGCGCTGGAGTTCTCGATCCTCATCAACACGAACTCCGGGTCGAACGAGGCCATGGCGACGTACGCCGAGGGGATGATGTTCCTGCGCACGTTGCGCCCGTCGGAGGCCGTCATCGCCCTCGAAAACCTGTCGGTGCGGTTCCCCGGCGCTCCCATCCACGACGAGGCGTTGCTTCTGCTCGGCCGGGCCTGGCGCGAGAGCGGGGACACCGAGCGCGCGCTCGCGGTGCTGGAGCGGGCCGTCGCCGAAGCCGACGTGATGGACCTAGCTGCATCCGCGCGTCTGCTCCGCGCGCGGATCCTCGCCGAGGACCGCGGCGATCGGGCCGCGGCGCTCGCCGAGTACGAGACTCTGCTGGTGACCTACCCGGAGACGTTGGCCGCGGACCGCGCACGGGACCTCGCCGGGGATCTCAAACGGGTGCTCCCGTGACCGCGCGCGTACGCTTCGCCCTGCTGCTCGCCGTGGCGCAGGTGCTTCTCGCTGCGCCGTCCGCTCCGGCGAAGATCCTCGTGCCCATGGATCTGTCGCAGTCCAACCACCTCAAGGCGTACGGTCTGGCGTACTGGAGCCTCGGCCAGGGATCGAACGTCGAGTGGCTGCTGAATTACCGCGGCGGCGCGTTCCTCATGGCGGACTTCGAGGCTCTTCGCCGTCAGGCCATCCTGATGGACGTGACCTTCGAGGAGCTCGGCGGCGCGGAGGAGGGACAGATCCGCGGAACGATCGAGGAGGAGAACATGGAGTCGGTCCTCCTGGAGAAGCCGCCGCGCGTGGCGATCTACACTCCCCCCGACAAGCAGCCCTGGGACGACGCGGTGACGCTCGCGCTGACGTATGCCGAGATCCCGTACGAGACCGTGTGGGACGAGGAAGTGCTCTCCGGCCGGCTCTCCGAATGCGACTGGCTGCACTTGCACCACGAGGACTTCACCGGGCAGTACGGGAAGTTCTACGGGAGCTTCCACGCGGCGGCGTGGTACCAGCAGCAGCAGGCGCTCTACGAGCAGCTGGCGCGCAGGGCCGGGTTCCGCAAGGTGAGCGAGCACAAGAGCGCGGTCGCGGAGGTCATCCTCGAGTACATCCGCGCGGGCGGCTTCCTCTTCGCCATGTGCTCCGCGACCGACTCGTACGACATCGCGCTGGCGGCGAAGGGAATCGACATCTGCGACACGGTGTACGACGGGGATCCGCCGGACCCCGACGCGCAGCAGCGCCTGGACACGTCCCGGTGCCTCGCGTTCCAGGGCTTCACGCTGATCATCGACCCGCTGGTGTACGAGTTCTCGAACCTGGACACCTCGGACTACGCCATGGCGCGCGGCGCCACCGCGGACTACTTCACGCTGTTCGAGTTCTCGGCGAAGTACGATCCGATCCCGGCCATGCTCACCCAGTGCCACGTCGGCGTGGTGAACGGCTTCCTCGGACAAACCACCGGGTTCGATCGGCGCCTGGTCAAGCCCTCAGCGACCGTGCTGGGAGAGGTGGAGGGTACGGACGAGGTCAAGTACCTGCACGGCAAGTTCGGGCAGGGGACCTGGACGTTCTACGGGGGGCACGACCCCGAGGACTACCAGCATGCCGTGGGGGACCCTCCCACGGACCTCGCCCGGCACCCCAATTCGCCGGGCTACCGGCTCATCCTGAACAACATCCTGTTTCCGGCTGCGAAGAAGAAGCCCCAGAAGACTTGACCCTCTCGAGGACGCGGCGGCCGCCCTCCGGACCGGGAGCGCGCCGCGAACTTCGTGATGAGGGCGGGGGCCGGGCGGAAGGCCCCCCGCGCATGGCAGCCTTCGGCGTCCTTTGGCCTCGAGTGGCGCTTGCTGGGCTGTTTGCGCGCCTCGGGCGTCGGCCGGGATGCCCGCGGGTCTGCCGAGCCTCCCCCCGGACCTCGGTCCTGTGCTATGATCTTCGCGTCCGAAACCGGTTCGTTGTCCAGAGGCGCCCGCGTCGCTGGTAATGGCTCCCGGAGGCTGGCCTTGCCCCGCTGGCCTCTGCAGGGATGGTGCTATCCGCACCGCCAACCGCGCGTCCTGCGCCGACACCGGGACCGAGCCACAGCATCCGTCCGAACTCGCCGCCGCGGCGGCTCTTCGGGCGAATCGGAGGAAGTGGAATCATGCTCTCGACACGGTGGCTCTTGCGACTGAGTCGCGTGGGCACGACACTCGTTCTTGCGGCAGTGATGCCGCTCACCGGGTGCGGCGACGACTCCGGGACAGATCCAGATCCCGATCCGGATCCCGTCG
>JBQTGV010000158.1:0-3501 GCA_052390515.1 Candidatus Eiseniibacteriota bacterium
GGCGGCGCCCGCCGGCACGTTCGACGTCGAGCTCGGCGACCTGAACGGCGACGGGCACCTCGACCTGGCCTTCGCCGCGCCCGCGGGCATCAGCGTGGCGAGGAACGAGGGCGCGCTGCGCTTCACCCCCGTGTCCGCCGAGCCGGTCCTGCCCGCGCGGATCCAGTGGCCGAACGCCGGCGGCTCGTCCCTGTGGATCGCCGATCTGGACAACGACGGCCGCCTCGATCTGCTCGGTGCCGAGGAACGCGGTGCGGCTCTCGGCATCAACGTCGGCGACTTCGCCTTCTCGGCGGCTCCGGGACCGGTTCGCCCGCTGCTCGATGCCGGCGTGCGGCCGGTGGCGGTGCTGCTCGTGGACGGCGACGGCCGCCTCGACGCGGTGTGCTCGTCGGGCGCTTACGGGATCGCGCGGAACATCGGCGGCACGGGCCGCTCGCTCGTGCTCCGGCCCGTCGGCGTGGAGAACAACCGCGACGGCGTGGGCCTCACCGTCGAGCTGCTGGCCGGCGCGCGCTACCTGCGCGCCGAGGGGACGGGACGGCCCATCCACCTCGGGCTCGGCGACGAGGGGCGCGTCGACGCCCTCCGCGTGCGCTGGCCGAACGGGATCCTGCAGGCGGTGCTCGACGCGAAGCCGGACCGGACGCTCGAGCTGAAGGAGAAGGCCGGTCTCGTGGGATCGTGCCCGTTCCTGTACACGTGGAACGGCGAGCGCTTCGAGTTCGTCACCGACATCCTCACGGTCACCCCGCTCGGTCTGCCGGTCGCGCCGGGGATGTACGTTCCGCCGAACTGGGACGAGTCGATCCGGGTCGTGCACGACCAGCTCGTGCCCGACAGCAGCGGGTTCCTGGTCGCGCAGGTGACCGAGGAGCTGCGCGAGGTCACCTATCTCGACCAGGTGCGGCTCTACGCGCTGGACCACCCCGACACGGTCGAGGTGCAGCCCAACGAGAAGTTCCAGTTCCCGCCGTTTCCGGAGTTCGGCTGGCATGTGCTCGAGGGGGCGCGTCCGCCGCGACGGGCGCTGGACTTCCGCGGCCGCGACGTGACCGAGAAGCTGCTGCACGTCGACGACGCGGTCGTCGGCCGCCTCGAGCTCACCCGTTACTCCGGGATCGTCGCACCGCACACGCTGACGCTCGACTTCGGAGACGTGGCGCCAGATCAGCCGGCCATGCTGCATCTGGCGGGCTGGTTCCACTGGACGAACGCCTCCGTGAACCTCGCCATCGCCCAGGATCACGAGCTCGAGTTCGTGCCGCCGGCGCTCGAGGTACGCCGCGCGGACGGCTCCTGGGAACCGTGGCCCGTGCAAGTCGGCTTCCCCGGCGGCAAGACGAAGTCCATCCCGGTCGATTTGACCGGCGCCTTCCCCGACGGTCAGGCGGTGGTGCGGATCTCCACGACGCTGCGGATCTACTGGGATCGGGCGCTGCTGCAGGTGGGCCGGTCCCCGGTCGAGCCGCGGGTCACCGAGCTGCTCCCGGACGACGCGCACCTGCACTTCCGCGGTCACTCCGAGCCGATCCTCTCCCGGACCGGCGAGGAGCCCGAGCGCTTCGACTACTCCGCGCTCCGTCTCGGCGAGGTCCCGTGGGACCAGCATCCCGGGCGCTACACGCGCTACGGGGACGTCACGTCGCTCGTGCAGCGCGCCGAGGACATGTACGTGGTGATGGCTTCGGGCGACGAGTGCACGGTGCGGTGGCACGCCGATCGGCTACCGGCGCTTCCGGCCGGGTGGACGCGCACGTACTTCCTCGTGTTCGACGGGTGGGCGAAGGACGGCGATCCCAACACCACGCACTGCGCGACCGTGGAGCCGTGGCCTTTCCACGGCATGTCCGGCTATCCGTACCGCCCGGACGAAGCCTATCCCGACGATCCTGAGCACCGCGCGTACCAGGCGGAGTGGAACACGCGCGAGGCCGTGCGGCTCACCCGGGATCTCAGCGAGGCGCTTCGCGCCGTCCCGGAGGCCGTTCCCCCCGGCCTGCGTACCGAAATGGGATCGCGCTGACCTTGGCGCGACTCCTCGGACATCGCGGCGCGAGAGCGAAGGCCCCGGAGAACACCCTCGCCGCGTTTCGCCAGGCGCTGGTCGACGGCGCCGACGGGATCGAGCTGGACGTCCGCGCGACCGGCGACGGAGCGGCGGTGCTGCTGCACGACGAGACGCTGGACCGCACGACGAGCGGCCGCGGTCCGCTCGCCTCGTTGTCCGCCGCCGAGGTTCGCGCGCTCGACGCCGGTTCCTGGTTCGGGGAGAAGTGGGCCAGGGAGCGGGTGCCCACGCTGGCAGAGGTGCTCGACGAGTTTCTCGGCCGGACCGTGCTGGCCGTCGAGCTGAAGGAGGTGCTGCCTCCGGCGGCGATGGCGGACCTGGCGGAGAGACTGCGGGCGAAGCGCGACGCCGAGCTGCTGGTGGCCTCGTTCCTGCCCGAAGCGCTGCGCCACGCGCGAGACCTCGTGCCGCACGCGCCGCGCGCGCTGATCCTGCGTCCCGCGGACCCCCTGCCGGACGAGACCGCCGCCCGCGAGCTCGGGCTCTGGGGCGTCTTCCCCCCGCACGAGATCGTGGACGAGCGCTGGGTGGTGAACTGCCGCCGCGGCGGCCTGCACGCTTGGGCCTACACCGTGAACGATCCGGCGCGTGCCACGCAGCTCGCCAAGTGGGGCATCGGCGGCATCATCTCCGACGATCCGGCGGCGGTGCGTGGAGCTCTGAAGTAGCCGCGGGACCGTCGAGGAGCCAGGAGCCTACGGTCTCAGCCGCGTCAGCATCCTGGGGAAGGGGATGGTCTCCCGCAGGTGGCTGATCCCGCAGAGCCAGGTGACGACGCGCTCGACGCCCAGACCGAAGCCGGAGTGCGGGACCGAGCCGAAGCGCCGTAGATCGAGGTACCACTCCAGCGGCTCGCGCGGCACACCGTGCTCCTGCATGCGCTGGAGCAGCCGCTCCAGGTCGGCTTCGCGCTGACTGCCGCCGATGATCTCGCCGTAGCCCTCGGGCGCCAGCATGTCCATGCACAGCGCGGCCTCGGGGTCCGCCGGATCCGCCGCCATGTAGAACGCCTTCACCTTCGCCGGGTAGTGCGTGACCATGACGGGCTTGTCGAAGCGCGCGGAGATCAGCGTCTCGTCGGGTGCGCCGAAGTCCTCCCCGAAGGGAGTCTCCGAGCCGGCCTCGCGGAGGATCCTCATCGCCTCGTCGTAACGGATCCGCGGGAAGGGCGGCTCGATCCGCTCGAGCTTGGTGACGTCCCGCTCCAGGACCGCGAGCTCGGTGCGGCGCTTCTCCAGGACCGACTTCACGATGTGGCTGACGAACTGCTCGGCCAGCTCCATCAGGCCGTCGAGCTCCAGGTAGGCCACCTCGGGCTCGACCATCCAGAACTCGGTCAGGTGGCGCCGCGTCTTCGACTTCTCCGCCCGAAAGGTCGGCCCGAACGTGTATATGCAGCCCAGCGCCGCTGCCGCCGCTTCGCCATAGAG